>DAOTTM010000193.1:0-2659 GCA_034437915.1 Dehalococcoidia bacterium
GTGGACGCTGACCCAGGCGCAGCGTCCGTGTTGCCTCCGCTCGTTCTGGCACGTGCCCTCGTTCAAGAGCGGGCGGAGCACAAAAAGGCGCTCAGCGTGGTGGCTCGACGAGATAAACGCATCAAGGCGCTCAACTCCAGCGTCCGCGAGGCGAAGCGCGAGAATGCCTTCCTCCAGGGCCGCTTGCATACTTTCGAAGAGACGTTACGCGCGTTGCACGCGAATCTCGAAGACTTCCGCATGGTGCGCGACGGGCGCCCGGATGCGAACCATCTCCTCGCCGACGCGGACTCCGCGCTGTTCGATGAGATCGAGCCGATGGCGATGGATTCCCGGCGGCAGCGCCTCTTCGTCGCGGGCCAAGATGTGGGCGAGCTAGCGGCGGATGGCTGAGCAGCCGTTCTCCTTGCCCGTGGCGACGCCACCGCCAACCCGCTACATGGGGCAAGGCCGCGCCATGCAGCACGGCCAGGTGCGGATGGAGACGGACCTGCTCGTGGCGGCGCTCCAGGACCACGTGCGCGACCTTCAGAGCGAACGAGCGACGCTGCGCAATGAGGTCGACCGATTACGCGCCGATTTGGCGCATGCGGACGCCGTCAGCGTATGGGGACGGATGAAACCGGTGCGGGGCGCGCGAAGTTAAGCGTCGAGGCCGTTGCGGCGGATGATCTCGGAGTACATGGCTGCACTCTTTTTGGGCGTGCGCTTCTGCGTCCCGAAATCCGTGTGCACCAGGCCGAAGCGCTTGCTATAGCCGAACGACCATTCGAAGTTGTCCATCAGCGACCACTGGTAGTAGGCGCGCACATCGGCGCCGTCCTGCATCGCGCCGTGAAGACCGGCGAGAAAGCCGTTCAGCAGGTCCCTGCGCACGTGGTCGTCAATCACGCCGTTCGCGTCTGGCTCGGTGTTGTCGCAGACGCCGTTCTCCGTAATGTAGATCTTCGGGCGGCCATATTCGCGGGTCACCCAGCGGACGAAATCGCCGAGAGCGTGGGGTGCCGCCTCGTAACCCATGGGAAGCAGGGGGAGCGTGGGCCGAGCAGGGCGATACCCGATGCCACGATCGCCGTCCGGTTCGATGCGTGAGCGCGAATAAAGGTTGACGCCGAGGAAGTCGGTGGGCTGGGCGATGAGGGCGAGGTCGCCCGGCTGGATGGGAAGAGGCGCGCCCCTCGTCTCGTAGTGGTCGAGGACGGATTGAGGATACCCGCGGCCGAAGACCGGGCCGTGGAAGAGGCGCGTGTCGAAATCGCGCGCGAGTTCCGTGGCGGCGTGGTGCTCGGGCGTGTCTTCGGCCGGTTCGAAGCTCGTGTTGGCGTTCGTGATGCCGATCTCGCCATCCTTGCCGCTGGCGCGGAAGGCCTGCACCGCGAGGCCGTGCGCGAGGAGGGCGTGGTGCGTGGCTTTCGCGGTGATGCCGAGGTCGCGGATGCCGGGCGCCATAACGCCGCTGCGGTGGCCCATCATGACGAAGATGACCGGCTCGTTGAGGGTGATCCAACGCATCACGCGGTCGCCATAGCGGCCGTAGAGCGTGGCCGCGTATTCGGCGAAGCGGTAGGCGGTGTCGCGGTTGGCCCAGCCGCCCAGGTCTTGCAGTCCCTGGGGGAGGTCCCAGTGGTAGAGCGTAAGGGCGGGTTCGATGCCCGCCTTCAGCAGCTCGTCGATCATGTTGTCGTAGAAGGCGAGACCGGTTTCGTTCACGGCGCCCGCGCCATAGGGGAAGATGCGCGACCAGGCCACGGAGAAGCGGTAGGTTTGGAGACCGAGGGACTTCATCAGGGCGATGTCGTCTTTGTAGCGGTGGTAGTGGTCGCAGGCCTGATCGCCATTCTGGGCCTGGAACACGCGCCCCGGTTGGTGGGAGAACGTGTCCCAGATGGAGAGGCCACGGTCATCGACATCGTGCGCCCCCTCAATCTGGTAAGAGGCGGTGGCGGCGCCCCACTGGAAGCCGTCGGGGAACGTGAGGAAGGTCATCGGGCGTGTTCCTTGGTCGGGGGAGAGTCGCGAGGCATTGTGACATCCGCGGGGGCGGGGTGCGAATGGGGCTGGCTGGGGACGAAGCATCGAGGAGGTAGTGAGCACTCGGGGCTAAGATCAGGCGCGGATGCGGCGCCAGTGGAGCTGCGTGGCGGCGGCGATGCCGCTGCCGGGCGCGGCGTCGGGACGCGGCGGGGGCGTGAGGATGAGGTCATCCTCGGAGATGAAGCGGAAGTGGCGCGGCTGGTCGGTGAGGAGGCGGCCGACGCTGGCGCCCTCGGGATGGAGGACGAGCGTGCCCTCAACACCCTCTGGCGCCTCCAGCTTCCCGAAGAAGGCCACCTGCGGCCCCAACGAGCCGTCGCGGGCACCGACCTGGACCGAGAACGCGGCAGAGGCATCGAAGGCGATGATGCCGACGGGGCCAGGCCCGAACGGTTCGAGCGTCGAACCATCGGAGTCTTTCGCCTCGATCGAAACGAGACTCCAGGCGCCATGGAATCGGGTGTTCAGCATGGAGCGATTCTACGCTCGCGGGCCCACCCGGGGGAAATACTATGCTGGCTCGAACCACTCGACATCGAGGCGACGAAAGTTCCGGTCAAAGGGTGCCACCGGAGCGCCCGCCTTGCGGGCGGCGGCCGCGAGGTAGGCATCAACGAAAGAGACG
>DAOTTM010000194.1:0-8309 GCA_034437915.1 Dehalococcoidia bacterium
GGTGGAGTTGATCCAGCCGGTGGCTGTTGAAGAAGGGCTGCGCTTCGCGATTCGCGAAGGCGGCCGTACCGTTGGCGCTGGCGTCGTCACCAAAATCATCGAATAGTTTCACAACGTAAGAAGCAGGGGGACGACACATGGCTCGTCAGCAGATCCGAATCAAGTTAAAGGCGTACGACCATCGCCTGATCGACCAGTCGGCACGACAGATCGTCGAGGCGGCTGAGCGGACAGGTGCGGCCGTCGCCGGGCCTGTCCCGCTGCCCACATCGATCGAGAAATTCTGCGTGCTCAAGGGCCCGCACATCCACAAGGACGCTCGAGAGCAATTCGAAATGCGCACCCACAAGCGCTTGATCGACATCCTCGAGCCGACGTCCAAGACCGTCGACACGCTCATGCGACTACAGTTGCCGAGCGGCGTGGACATCGAAATCAAGCTGTAGACGCCATGACGATTGAAGGATTACTGGGCAAGAAGCTCGGCACCACGCAGGTGTTCGACGAGAAAGGGCGACTTCGCGGTGTTACAGCCGTGGCCGTTGGCCCGTGCTTCGTAACACAGTTCAAAACGCCCGAGAAGGATGGCTATTCCGCCGTCCAGGTCGGCTTCGACGACTACAAGGGCATTAACAAGCCCGAAGCCGGGCACTTGCGTCCGTCAGGCGGGCATAAGCTCCGGCACCTCGCCGAGTTTCGCGCCTCCGCGGACGCCGCGTTGTCCCTGGGCGACCAGCTGGGCGCCGAGCTGTTTGATCCCGGTTCGATGGTGGACCTCACCGGCAAGTCCAAGGGTCGCGGCTTCCAGGGCGGCGTGCGCCGTCACCATTTCGCGGGCGGACCGAAGACACACGGCCAGAGCGACCGACACCGAGGACCCGGTTCCATCGGTTCGGGCACCACGCCCGGACGCGTTTACAAGGGAACCCGTATGGCGGGCCACATGGGTGCAGCCCGCACGACTGTCCGAAACCTTCAGATCGTGGCGCGCAATGACGCACGCAGCGTGATTTTCGTTGCGGGTTCGGTGCCTGGCCCGACGGGCGGGCTTGTGCGCATCCGCTCCACCAGGAAGGCATCGAAGTGAAGCTGAGCGTTGTAGATATCTCAGGCGCGCCGGTCCGCGAAATCGACGTTGCGGACGAAGTATTTGGCATCATTCCCAACGAATCCGTGCTGCACCAGGCCTATGTTGCGCAGATGGCGAATCGCCGCGGCGGAAACGCAAACACCCTTAACCGCGGCGAGGTCGCGGGTTCGACGAAGAAGATTCGCAAGCAGAAGGGCACGGGCGCGGCCCGCCAGGGCGGCATTCGCGCTTCCCACCAGGTGGGTGGTGGCGTGGCGCACGGACCACATCCTCACAGCTTCGGTAAGGACCTGCCCCGCACGATGCTTCGGCTGGCCCTTCGGTCAGCGCTAAGCAGCCATGCAGCCTCCGGTGCACTGATCGTCGTCGATGGGCTAGTACCGGCGGAACCGAAAACGCAGACGATGCGCACGGCGCTTGAAGCGGTCGGCGTAGAACGGCGGGCGATCGTCGTGAGCGGCGAGTTCGAACCGAACCTGCACCGGGCAGCGCACAATATCGAATCCGTGAAGGCAATGCCCGCCCAGTATCTCAACGTGGTTGACCTTCTGAACGCGCACCAGGTGGTGATGACCGAAGACGGCGTTCGCAAGTGTGAGTCGCTTTGGGGCGGCACGAACATCAAGCCAGCACGTGGCCGGAAGCCGGAGGCCGTCTAATGCCAAAGGAACTGCATCCATACGGCGTGCTCCTTCGACCGCTGATCACGGAAAAGTCAACCCTCCTGACGGCCCAGGACAAGTACGTGTTCGAAGTGGACATTCGCGCCAACAAGAACCAGATCAAGGAAGCCGTACAGATCGCCTTCAACGTTCGCGTCTCGGATGTGAACACGATGAAGGTCAAGGGCAAGATGAAGCGCTTCGGTCGCAGGGTCACGCCCCGGCCTGACTGGAAGAAAGCCATCGTGACGCTTGTCGAAGGCGACAAGATCGAACTGTTCGAGGGGATTTAGGCATGCCGATTAAGCAGTTTAAGCCAACTTCCCCGGGTCGACGTGACGCGAGCGGACATTCGTTCAGCGAGATCACCAAGAGCAAGCCGGAGAAGTCGCTCACCGAATCCCTTCGCAAAAAGAGTGCGGGTCGTAACGTGTATGGGCGGATCACGGTCCGCCATCGAGGCGGCGGCAGCAAGCGTCTCTACCGCATCATCGACTGGAAGCGCAACAAGGCCGGCATTCCCGCGAAGGTCGTCGCGATTGAATACGACCCGAACCGCACGGCCCGTATCGCGTTGCTCCAATACGTGGACGGCGAGAAGCGCTACATCCTTGCGCCGAACGGACTGGCTGTCGGCGCAACGTTGCTGAGCGGCGTCGGCGCGGAAGTGAGGGTGGGCAACAGCCTGCCCCTGGCGAATCTTCCGACCGGCACGCAAGTGCACAACATCGAGTTGACGCCCGGCAAGGGCGGCCAAATGGTTCGCAGCGCTGGCGTTTCGGCGCAGTTGATGGCGAAAGAGGGCGAATATGCCCTGCTTCGCCTGCCCAGCGGCGAGATGCGGCGGGTGCGTATCGAATGCATGGCGACCGTCGGCCAGGTTGGGAACATCGAGCATTCGCTCGTGAAGCTCGGCAAGGCAGGGCGGACTCGTCATCGTGGTCGACGCCCACAGGTCCGCGGTTCCGTCATGAACCCGCGCGACCATCCACACGGCGGTGGCGAAGGCCGCGCGCCCATCGGTATGCCCGGGCCAAAAACGCCCTGGGGCAAGCCAACCCTCGGTTACCGGACGCGAAACAACAAGCGTACGGATAAGTTCATCGCCCGACGGCGAAGCAGGTAGTAGGAGCACGCGATGTCACGTTCGATCAAGAAGGGCCCCTACGTCCACCCTTCGCTAGAGAAAAAGTTGATCCAGCTCCGAAACGTGAGCCCGAAGCCGGTCATCAAGACCTGGTCGCGGGCCTCCACGATCCTGCCGGACATGATCGGCTTCACGATTGCTGTGCACGACGGGCGTCGGCATGTGCCGGTGTTCGTGACGGAGAACATGGTTGGCCACAAGCTCGGCGAGTTTGCGCTCACGCGGACGTTCCGCGGGCACATCTCCAAAAGCGACCGCCAGAGCAAGGTGAGGCGATAAATGGAAGTGAAGGCTATCGCCCGAAACGCGGGCATGTCGCCGCGCAAGGTGCGCCTCATTCTCGACCGTCTACCGGGCCTCAGTGTCGATCAGGCCCTGGCGCTTCTTCGTTACACGACCTCCCCTCACGCGCGGAACATCTCGAAGGTCATTCTGTCCGCCGCATCCAACGCGGAGAACAACTTCGACCTGGATATCGACAACCTCGTCGTCAAGCGCGCAATCGCCGATGACGGGCCGATGCAGCGTCGCTTTAAGCCGCGTTCGCGTGGACGCGTAAGCCCGATCCTTCACCGGTCGAGCCACATCACCATCATTCTCGACGAGAGACAGGGGTAGACCTATGGGACAGAAAATACACCCGCATGGCTTTCGTCTAGGGATCATCTACGAGTGGGAATCGAAGTGGTTCAACGAGCGGGACTACACGCTTCGCTTGCACCAGGACATGGATCTGCGCGCGTTTGTGTTGCAGGAGCTTCCCGATGCGAGCATCAGCCGCGTCGAGATCGATCGCAACGCGAACCTCGTGACCATCACGATCCACACGGCTAAGCCCGGCATCGTCATCGGGCGCGGCGGGGCAAAGGTCGAAGAGCTTCGTAACAGCCTCGAACAATTCAGCGGTGGCCGCGTGCGCGTCAACATCCAGGAGATCCGCACTCCGGAACTGGACGCATACCTGGTCGCGCGTTCCGTGGCGGACCAGCTTGAACGCCGCGTCGCTTTCCGGCGCGCGGTGAAGCAGGCCGTACAGCGGACAATGCAGCGCGGCGCCCAGGGCGTGCGCGTTGCCGTTGCTGGTCGCCTTGGTGGCGCCGAAATGTCCCGCCGAGAATCGGATACGCAGGGCCGAGTGCCGCGCCACACGCTCCGTGCCGACATTGATTACGGCCTGGCAGAAGCGCACACGACGTTTGGGCGCATCGGTGTCAAGGTCTGGATTTACAAGGGCGAAATTCTCCCGGAGCCGAAGCAGGAACGCCGCCAGGAAGAACTCATCGAAGTCGCCCCGCCTGTGCAGGTTGAGCGGCTGGCCGACGATGATTCAGTTGGAGCGACGGCGGTCGTTCCAGCGGGACCCGCGGGCCACACCGCCATCACCATGGAGCAGCAGGCTGCCGTGCGCGATTCGCAGGAAGGGAGCAACTAATGCTTCAACCTCGACGCGTTAAGCACAGGAAGCAGCATCGCGGGCGCCGAACGGGCGAGGCAGCCACGGGAAACTACGTTGCCTTTGGTGAATATGGCCTCCAGGCGATGGGCGCCGCATGGATCGATTCGCGCCACATCGAAAGCGCCCGGCGCGCGATGACCCACGAAATGAAGCGCGGCGGCAAGGTCTGGATCCGCATCTTTCCCGACAAGCCGGTGACGGCGAAGCCCGCGGAAACGCGGATGGGTTCGGGCAAGGGCGCGCCGGACAAGTGGGTCGCGGTGGTGAAGCCCAGCCGCATCATGTTTGAAATCGCGGGTGTGCCGGAAGCGGTCGCTCGGGAAGCCCTTCGCCTTGCCTCGCATAAATTGCCGGTGCCGACGAAAGTCGTGTTGCGCGAAGAGTTGGGGATGTAGGCGAATGGCACAAGAAAAGGCCGTCAACGTCCGGCGCCTATCGGAACCGGACCTGGACAAAGAGATCAACGAAGCGTACCGGGCGCTGTTCACGCTGCGATTTCAGCACGCGAGTCGGCAGCTTGAGAACTATCGCGCGCTTCGCGACGCGCGACGAAAGATTGCGCGCTTGCGAACGATCAAGCGTGAACGGCAATTGGCCGTCGTGGAAGGGGAATGACGATGGGACAGCAAAGAGTCATTCAAGGCACTGTCGTCAGCGACAAGATGGACAAGACCATCGTCGTCTCCGTGGAGCGGCGCCGGAAGCATCGCCTCTATCACAAGGTGCTGACGAATACGCAACGCTACAAGGCGCACGACGAAGTCAACGCCTGCAAGCTCGGCGATGTCGTTACCATTGTAGAGGCGCGTCCGATGTCGAAGGAGAAGCGCTGGCGCTTGCTCACGATCGTGAGCCGAGGCGATGTCGCCGAGATTAACCCGCAGACCATCGGCACGGAGATCGAACGGACTGCCCAGGTGGCGCCGAAGTCCGAGGTGCAGCCGTGATTCAGCAAGAATCTCGGCTCAAAGTGGCCGACAATTCTGGCGCGCGATCAATCCTTTGTATCCGCGTTCTGGGTGGAAGCCGACGTCGTTACGCGCGGCCCGGCGACATCATCGTCGCGAGCGTGAAGGTGGCCCAGCCGAACTCCGCGGTGAAGAAGGGGGACGTCGTGAAGGCGGTCGTGGTGCGCGTGACGAAGGAATATGGCCGTCCCGATGGATCGTATATCCGCTTCGATGAGAACGCTGCCGTCCTCCTTGCCGCCGACGGCGAAAACCCGCGAGGGACGCGCATCTTCGGGCCAGTGGCCCGCGAACTGCGCGACCGCAACTTCATGAAGATCGTTTCGCTCGCGCCGGAGGTGCTCTAGTGCCATCGAAGATAAAGCGTGGCGACAAGGTCGTCGTTATCGCGGGCAAGGACAAGGGTAAGCGCGGCACCGTGCGCGCGATGGTCGTGAAGCACAACCGAATCGTTGTTGAGGGCGTGAACTTGGTGAAGAAGCACCAGCGCGCGCGTCAGCAGGGCCAACAGTCGTCGATCGTGGAACGCGAAGCCGCGCTCCACATCAGCAACGTCATGCTCATCGACCCGAACTCCGATCTTCCGACTCGCGTGACCTTTCGGCGCCGCGAAGATGGAAGCATGGTCCGCGTCGGGAAGAAAAGCGGAGAGGACATCGAATAATGCCGCCGCGAATGAAGGATAAATACGATCAGGACGTGCTCGCTGCGCTGCGTGAGCACTATCACTACGAGAACGTCATGCAGGTGCCGAAGTTGACGAAGATTGTGGTCAACATCGGTATGGGCGAAGCGCTGACGGATGCGAACGCGCTCGACAAGGCGGCGGAGGAGGTCGGCGCGATTACGGGTCAGAAGCCAGTGATTACGCGGGCAAAGAAGTCAATCGCGAACTTCCGGCTCCGCGAAGGCAACCCCATCGGCGTCACGGCAACCATGCGCGGGGCGAGGATGTACGAATTCTTCGACCGGCTCGTGAGCGCCGCCCTGCCCCGTATTCGCGATTTCCAGGGCCTGAACCCAAATGCCTTCGATGGCCGCGGCAACTTCAGCCTGGGCCTGCGCGAGCAGCTCATCTTCCCGGAGATTGAGTACGACAAGGTGGACAAGGTCCGCGGTATGCAAGTGACGATCGTCACCACGGCGAAATCGGACGATGAAGGACGGAAGCTCCTGGAGCTCATGGGCATGCCGTTCAAGAAGAATTAGGAGGAAGCGCTATGGCATCCAAAGGGATCGTGGGTCGAGACCAGGCCAGGCGTGTACTTCACGCCAAGTTCGCGCCGCGAAGGGCCGAGCTCAAGAAGGAGCTGACGAAGGCCTGGGGAGACCCGGAGACCGTCGCACAGTTGTATGCCGAGTTGCGGAAGATGCCGTTGAACAGCAGCCCGACGCGCCTCCACAACCGTGACTATGTCACGGGCCGCCCAAAGGCCTACATTCGCAAGTTTGGCCTTTCACGCATCACCTTCCGGGAGCTTGCCCATCGCGGCATGCTGCCCGGCGTCACCAAGTCCAGCTGGTAAGTGCGGCAGCAAACGCCAGAGGGGAAATGTAATGAACGTGAGTGACCCGATCGCCGATATGCTCACCCGTCTTCGGAATGCGACGTCGTCCCGCCATGAGGCAGTGACGATGCCCGCATCCAAGATGAAGGTAGCGATCGCGCAAGTGCTAAAGGATGAAGGGTTCATCCGAGATTTCGCCGTTGTCGAAGAAGAGGGGAAGCCACAGCCCAACCTCAAGGTCGAACTCAGTTACGGCGGGCGCAAACAGCCTGTGTTGAACGGGCTCCAGCGGGTGAGCAAGCCGGGGCTGCGCGTGTATGTGCAGCGCCGCGAGATCCCGCGCGTATACGGCGGTCTTGGTATCGCCATCCTTTCGACGCCCAAGGGCATCATGACCGGGCAGGAAGCCCGTCGCCAAGAAGTTGGCGGCGAAATCCTGTGCTACGTCTGGTAGGAGGAAGCCATGTCACGCATCGGCCGCCAACCAGTCGCAGTAGCAAATAACGTCGAGGTAACAATCGGCGAGGCGAACGCGATCACCGTCAAGGGTCCCAAAGGATCTCTGAGCCGCCAGTTCCCATTGACAATGACAATCACGCGAGACGGCGAAAATTTCGTCGTGACGCGCCCGAACGATGAAGGCAAGCAGCGTGCATTGCACGGCCTTTCGCGCACACTTTTGAGTAACATGGTCGTCGGCGTTACCGCCGGCTTCACCAAGACGCTTGAAGTGCAGGGCGTGGGCTACCGCGCGCAGCTCCAGGGCACGAACCTCCAGCTCGCGCTGGGCTTTTCCCACCCGGTGATCGTGACGCCGCCCGAGGGCATCACGTTCGCCCTCGAAGGGCCGCGCATTCACGTTCAAGGCATCGATAAAGAGCGAGTAGGGCAGGTGGCCGCAAACATCCGCAAGTTGCGCCCGCCGGAGCCGTACAAGGGCAAGGGCATCCGCTACCTGGGGGAAAAGGTCCGCCGCAAGGCCGGGAAGACTGGTAAGGTGGGCAAGTAATGAGCCAAACGACGAGTATCCTGGCCCGCAAACGGCGTCACGCGCGCGTTCGCAAGCGCGTTTCGGGGACGCCCCTGCGTCCTCGGCTGAACGTGTTTCGCAGCTCTTCGCACATCTATGCGCAGGTGATCGACGACATCGCCGGGAAGACACTCGCTGCGGCGAGCGATGCCGACAAGTCGCTCCTTGGCGATCTCGAAGGCAAGAACAAAACCGACCGCGCCGTCGCCGTCGGCAAAGCGGTGGCGGAACGTGCAAAGGCCGCTGGCGTGGAGCTGGTGGTATTTGACCGCGGCGGTTACCAATACCACGGACGTGTTCGTGCGCTCGCGGAAGCAGCGCGCGAAGCGGGATTGGGTTTCTAATTCATGAGCCAGTATGACCGCGCACCCCAGGACGACATCACCGAGAAGGTGATCTACATCAACCGCGTTGCGAAAGTGGTGAAGGGCGGACGCCGCTTCAGCTT
>DAOTTM010000195.1:0-1580 GCA_034437915.1 Dehalococcoidia bacterium
CGCATGGGCCGTGCTGCTGGCCCGCATCGACGAAGTGTTCCCGCTCCGTTGCCCCAATGGTGGAGGCGACCTGCGCATCATCGCCTTCATCACCACGACGGCAGTGGTGCGCGTTCGTCTTCGATCAGCGCCTCGCCTGGTAGTCAGGCCTCCGCGCGCGCCGCCCTGGCGCGGCGTGGGGGCGGATTGCGCCAGCCGCGGCCTACCGCCCGCAGTCGGCCCGGTGGCGCTGTGGTGCCGGCGCGATCGGCCCGGAAAGCTGCCTCAGCACCGCGCAGACAGTCGCTCGATGCACTTGTTAGCGGTCAACTCGTTCACGCCAGTACCCGGGTAACCGACGTTGATGTGCGACTGCTTCGATACGCAGACAATCTACGGCATCAACGTAAACGGGAAACGACGAAGAGAGAACGCGCGGAGATTCGGGTCCGCGGCGCGTCCGATCAGAGGTTGCTCGAGCAAGAGACTCGTAGCCCTTAGCACCTCAGCCTCGAAGCGCTCGTCCAAACCCGGAACTTGTTCGCTGTAGTACACCGCTGCTTCGAGGAGCTCCGACTCCGCCTCTGGGTGAAACTCCAACCTCATTGTTTCAGACGGGCGCGCAGATTGGCAAAAACACGCTCGGCGGGTACGGGCTGAACCTTACCTTCAACCACCTCTAGGTAACGACGTTGCGCCTCTTCGAGCCATGCTCGTTGAACCGCCTCGTCAGACGGACCGTCAAGATCCGCTATGAGCGAACGAACCAAGTCCGCTTTGTCCTCAGGACTAAGGGCTCGAATCTGCGCTTCGATCGCTGCCACGGCTGTAGACATGGGAATCTCCACGACTCATTCAGTGTGGAGGTCATTGTAGCTCGGGCGCTCGTTGACCGCTAACGCCTTGGTGAACGGCGGGCGACAATTACGTTTGATATTCCCACGGCGTTGGCGGCCCGTCCGTTCCACCTAAAGTTAGGCCCCAGTTTCGCTCGGCGACGCTCGGCCTCGCCGTTTGCGACCACAACTCCAGTGTCGCTGCCGGCTTTGGACAAGACCGTCATCGATTTCATCTCATTCGTGATCCCCAGGCGACTTAAGACCTTTTCGAAATGGATAGCGGCCGCGCCACCGAGCGCCAGGTCGGAATAGGTAATCGACTTTGCAGCGAGCTGCGTTTGCTTCAAAGCTTCGGGTGACGAGATGTCGGGCTTGGGGGCGCCCTTGCGAACGGCCACGCCGATGCCGGAGCGGGCAACGACAGCCACGTTCTCCGCAACGGCCTTGCCGTCCTTCACGAAGCCGTTGATCTCCTGCCGGGAAGTGATGACGACATCGGCAGTTTCGCCGCCTTGGACAAGCTTTGCGACACCGCCAGCGGAGCCAATCGTGATCGCGAGCTTATGTCCGCTCACGCGCTCGAACTTCGGCCCGTGGTCTTCCATGACTGGGCGAGTCCCGCGGTGGCTCAGAACTTTTATTTCAGCGGCCTCCGCCGCGATGCCACCCGCTAGCAGAAACATGAACCCGATGTTTGCCGCTGCGACAAGTGAACGTATCTTCATGGCATTCTCCTTCGAGATAACCAACCTTCGGGCCTAG
>DAOTTM010000196.1:0-5381 GCA_034437915.1 Dehalococcoidia bacterium
GATTTTCACGTCGTTCCGCCTGTCACCCCCGTTCGTCCTGAGCCTGTCGAAGGATGAACACGCCACTGTCCATGGTTCGAGTGTGACCGGCCCTTCGACAGGCTCAGGGCGAACGGAACCCAGCACGTTGCCGTGCAAAACTTTGACGCCCACCCGGTGGCATTCAAAGTTTTGCGGACTGTGGGAGTGCAGGCGGATTGACGAGAGTGGCGGATCGAACCTGCCGTCCGTAGCGCGCCCGTGAGACTGATCCACGGGAAGTTTGCGAACGTTTACGTTCGACGCATGTTCGGCGAGGAGCACCGGTCGATTGGCCGCGAGCGCAAGGCGTTCGCAGCGTGTGCCCCCGGCCACGGACGGCCGTGACTACAAGCGCACTACGCCGTGACCGCCTGCGGGACCATGCCCACGAGCACGCGTTCGAGCGCCATCGTGTGGCTACAGGTCTTCCATTCGCCGAAGAAATCGCAATTGCAATTCCAGGCGCCGTCTTTCATGGAGACATCGTGGTCGCTGTTTTCGCCGTGGAAGGCGACGTGCAGGCCATCGACTTGCATGCGGTGGCGTTCGCCCGCATAAAGTTTTGCCTTCTCGACTTTGCCGATGAGACTGGAATTCATGAAGCCAACCCCCTCAAAACACAAAGGCGCCGGGTTTCCCCAGCGCCGAAGTTCATTGCTGTAAGCAGACAGCGTTCATCACTCGATTAACCTACCCTCGTGCGGAGGGGTTGTCAACGAAAATTCATGGAGCGCCGCTGGTTGCGAGGTTTGGGCTATGCGTGGCACGCAACTCGGCTCTACACCTCCAGCGGCGTGTCCTCGCGGTTCGCCCATTCCTGCATCGAGCCGTCGTAGACGCGCACATCCTTATACCCGAGCAACGTCAGCACGAAGGCCGCGTGCGCCGCGCGGATGCCGCCCTGGCAGTACGTGATCGTCGGCTTGTTGCGCGAAATGCCTGCCTCGTCGAGCAGCCGCTGGAGTTCGCCCGCGGAGAGGAACTTGCGCGAGTCACCCTTCTCCACGAAGTTCAGCCACTCCAGGTGCTTCGAATTCGGCACCCGCCCCACGCGCTTGTTGCCGCGCGCGTTACTGCCGTCCCACTCGCCATCGGAACGCGCATCGAGCACCTGGCAGGTGGCCGGGTCCGCGTATTCCGCCTTCAGCAGGTCTGCCGATGCGTAGATGTCCGCGTTCAGCTTTGCCGTGAAGGTCGCGGGCGCCACGCGCTGGGCGTGGAACGTCACCGGGCGGTTCTCCGTGAGCCAGCGGTGCCAGCCCCCGTTGAGCACCTTCACGTTTGTGTGCCCGTAGTGGTTCAGCACCCACCACAGCCGCGACGCCACGAGCGCGTTGTTGTCGTCGTAGGTCACGACCGTCGTGTCCGGCCCCACGCCCAGCTTGCTCATGACCGCTTCGAACTCCGCCGGCGGCATCACCAGCACGCCGTGGTCCGAGCCGTCCGTGGCCGCCTCCTTCACATAGAAGTGCACTGGCAGCTGCACCGCTCCCGGGATGTGCGCCCGCCGGTACGCCTCCAACGTCGCGCAATCGATGATGCGCACGTCCGCGTCGTCCAAATGCCGCGCCAGCCAGTCCGGCTCCGCCAAAAGCTCCGGGTTTGCATAGTCCATGTCGCGTCCTCCTGCGTGGGTTGTGGTGCCAAGCATAGCGGGCGCTGGGCCGGGATGCGATTCGGGAGGGTGGAAGGGGTGGCCGTCAAAGTTTTGCCCGGCACGTGTTGGGGGTTCCGTTCGCCCTGAGCCTGTCGAAGGGCCGGTCACACGCGAACAATCGGTAGCGGCGTGTTCATCCTTCGACAGACTGCTCTGAAAATCACCGAAACACCGCTCGCCCTGAGCCTGTCGAAGGGTGAGCACGCTGTCCGACCGTTGTCGCGCTGCCCGTCCATACTTCGACAGGCTCAGCACGAACGGGCGATTGGACACGGGTCCGCCTTCGCCAGCCTCTGAAATGACGTTTCATTCCTGGTTGCGGGCAAAGGCCATCGACGGCTCAGGACGAACGGGTTTGGCAGACTGACCAGCGCTCAATCGAACCAAGATAACTCGCACGCAAAACAATGACGCCCACCGGGTGGAAGTTATCCGGCGTCCGCGGAAAGAGTCGCGATACGGTGATTTTCCAACTGATGCCGGATGACGAACGACGAGACCCCGAACTGATCCGAGAGTTCGTCTATTTGCTCGGGCCAAACGACCGAACCGCGAACGAGTTCCCGCAACGTCTCCGCTGGTGCCAGGAACTCGGCGGCGAAGGCACGGTTTCTCATTTGAACGGATGAGGCGGCCCGCGTCACGAGGGCCGGACCCGCGTCCGCCGAATGCAGGAGTTCGAAGAGTGCGCGGCTGAATTCGAAGAGCCTCGACTCCGGGCGCGCGGTTCGAACCAGGCCGAATCGCGGATGCCCGGCAGCATTGGATCCGACCGCTGCATCGAACGGGGCGCCGGGCTCAAGATCGAAGATAGCGGCGCGAAGGCGAGTCGCGTCCGCCCCGAGCCAGCTCCCGAACTGTTCGACGGATGCGATTCGTTCGCCATTCATCTGCCATGCGCGGCGCAAGCCTCGTGCCGCTTCGTAACCCTCTTGCCACGGTGGCGCGTTTGAGGTGTCCAACCGGGCGAGAGCCTCCCGTGCGGGCTGGAGGTTCGACAGATCAGAAACTCCCGTCTCCACGCTTGCCAATGCAGAGGCCACGCTGGCAGCGTCTGAAGCCAGACGCTCGGCCCGCGCTGTAGCCATGAACTCGTCCCGGATCGACACGGGTATCGTTTCGCTGATGCCGATGATGCGTCCAGCCATCTCATCGTCGATGGAGTAAGGATCAAATCCCAGTTGCGCCGCAGCGACACAGAACGGACGAACATCGTCGTCGTATCCGTTCTCCGAGATTTCCTTCCACTCATCCTGCAGGAGCGTGCCAACAACCCCCGCTGCGTCCATACGCTCCAGCGTCGCCTCGATCAATCGAATGACCTCAGCCTGGAAGTCGCCTGAGGTCACGGTGACTTGACCCTCTTCGAGAAATTCGCATCCGGCCCGGGGCAGGCGCTCGCGAAACCACCTGATAGACACAGCGGTCCCTGTGGACTGGATCAGAAGCCGGGGAATCGCGTAGCCGTCCCGGAAGCGCAAGTTGGAGTGTCGTTGCAAAAAAGCTTCGTCCGCTGTTCGGGACGGACTGGGTACTTCGTAATTGATGGACCACCAATGGGTTGCGAACCATTCCGCGAGGGGATAGAGGGGGATGTAGATGCCATCGCGCACCGTGTTCGCGCGTTCATCGAGCATGCGTGTAATCGGCAAGCCATCCGCGAGAATCTTCAGATGGGCCCACGTCGCCCGTAGCTCGGCCCCTTTTGCGCCGAGCGGATCGGCCCAGTCGAATTCGAAGGTGAGCTTACTCATAGTATGAGCCCAGCTCAGCGGGCCACTCGTCGTCGTTGAGCGGATATCCCTTGTATTGCCCGAGTTCGCGGTTGATGAGTCGAGCTTCGTACACCACGCCTTCATTCTTGAACCACGCGTATCGCGGAAAGCTGCCCTCAAAGTTGGCTGACACGGCTCCCATGCGGATGGCGTCTCGCAGCCACCCCTCAACCTGCGCCTGGGTTAGATCGCGGGGGCAGATGGATGCGTCGGCGCGCGGGCGTGGGTGTCCGGCAAAGCTCGGCGCGTCCTTGTGCTCCGCGCTTCCTGCGTAGGTTGCCCGACCGGCCAGTTCCGCCACGTCAACGCCCGCCGGGACGCCCATCTGCCGGGAAGGTTCACGTTTTCGCTTCGGCGCCCTCATGCACCAAGCTTACCCCTCGCCGCGAAGTGACGGTACCGCCCGATACGCCTCCAACGTCGCGCAATCGATGATGCGCTCCCCCCTCCCCCTCCTCTTTCGTGCTAACCTCCGCGAGTGAGCCGTTCGCATTTGCCACCGGTCCGGCGCGAGGTTGAGGCGATTCGCGCGAGCGTCATCGCGATGCGGCGCGACCTCCATGCGCACCCGGAGCTTTCGTGGCAGGAGCACCGCACGCAGGAGCGCATCATCGCGCGCCTGCGTGAACTGGGGCTTTCGGATGTCCGCGCCATCGCCCGGACGGGCGCCACCGCGCTGGTTGAAGGCGCCGCTGCGGGGCCTTGCGTGCTCTGGCGCGCGGATATCGACGCCCTGCCCGTGCCCGAAGCGCCGGGCCTCGCCTTCGCATCCCAGACCCCGGATACGATGCACGCCTGCGGCCACGACGCCCACGTCGCCATCGCTCTCGGGATCGCCGAACTGTTGCAACAGAAGCGCGCCGAACTGCCGGGTAGCGTGCGTTTCGTCTTCCAACCAGCGGAGGAGGCGGCGGGCGGCGCGCCTGCATGTATAGAGGAAGGTGTGCTTGATGCGCCGCACGTGAGCCGCGTTCTCGGGCTGCACATCAGCTCGGACATCCCCATCGGCGCGATAAACGTCGCCCCCGGCCCGTTTTTCGCCGCGCCGACGTACTTCAAGGTCGTGATCACCGGTCGTGGTGGGCACGCAGCGGCGCCCCACCAGTCCGTGGATGCTGTGCTCGTGGCGGCCCACGCGGTGACGGCACTGCAGTCGGTCGTTAGCCGTTCCGTTTCGCCCTCGGATACGGCGGTGCTCACGATTGGCACGGTCAAGGCGGGCTTCCGCAGCAACATCATCGCCGAATCCGCGACGATGACGGGCACGATCCGCAGCTACACGCCCCAGGTGCGCGAACTCATGCTCGAACGCGCGCACGAGGTCCTCCACGGCATATGCCTGGCCTTCGGCGCCACGTTCACGCTCGAACACAGCACGAGTTGCCCGCCCCTCGTCAACGACCCGGATGTCGCGGCGTTCGTGGCCGCCTGCGCGGAGGACTACTTCGGGCCGGGCCACGTCTACGCGCTGCCGAGCATGGGCGCGGACGACATGTCCGAGTTTCTCGCGAAGCGCCCCGGCTGCTACTTCTGGCTGGGCGCGCGCAACGAAGCGATGGGCATCGCCGGCCGCCACCACGACCCTGGTTTCGTGCTCGATGAAGACGCCCTCGCCCTTGGCGTCGAATTCGCCATGCAGCTCATCGAAACCTCCCTCGCGGCGCCGCGATAAGGAGAAACTTGTAGACTCGGGAGGCGATGCGAGCGCCGGACTTTATCACGCGGACTGGCCGACGGCAAGGGTAAATGTATTAGTGTATTAGCCCTTCAAGGACTTGCGATCACTCCTATTGGGGCCGATAGTGTACTCGCAGCAACAATCGGTCGGCTTTGGTGCGCCGTGCACGCAACGGCCAAGCCGCGCCACGCGTGACGGAAGGAGAAAAAGCTATGGGCAGCAGTTTCCTCTATGCCAGTCCCTCCTTTCT
>DAOTTM010000197.1:0-9430 GCA_034437915.1 Dehalococcoidia bacterium
TATGGCGTCGATGCGGTTGGAGCGTCCACCCGACGAAGATTCGGCGTCGCCAGGGCGAACAGGTCCGCGACAGAGTGGCCCGCGGCGAGATAATCGTCGAGTCCCTGTTTCTGGCCAGCAGGGCCCGGCGGCAGGTAGATGATGAGAACCGTTGCGTGCCGCTGTTCGGCGATGCCTTTGAGACGGGAGAGAGCGCCATGTACCTGCGGCTTCTCCATCACATCGGAATCGAAGGCGATGTAGATCTTGCGTTCGTTGAAGGCGATGGCGTCAAAGTCGGCCAGTGTAGTGAGACCGCCGTGTGCGTTGTTTCCTCGGAAGCTCCAGACGCCCAGCAGATCGACACAACAGAGTCCTGCGCTCGCGGCCGCGTCCGCCTTTCGAATTCCTTCGGTGGCGATCAGGGGAATGGACGGGTTTCCGATGGACCGGCGCACGATAGGGGGAACGTCAGCCACCATCTGCGCTTTGGCTGGCGTCTCGTACTTAAGCGGTTTGCCGTCCTTGATTCGGGGCTCGTCGGAGCGAAGCTGGTAAAGGACGACTTCGCCTAAGACGTTGTACACGGGGATCAGGAGCCCTGGTCGCGCCTGATAGGCGGCAAAGCCAAGCCTGGTCAGCTGGGCCTTCGTCGTGACAGAGCAATACCCGCGTTGGGCGGCAACTTCAGAACTGATAGCTGAAGCGTCGATGAGGGTCTGATGCGAGGGGCTGAGGTACCGTTCGGGATCGGTCATTAGAGCGCCCTTTTGCTGTTCGATTGGCGGCGGAACGTGTGGTACTCAACGGAACAGGGATGACACAGATGCATCACCGCCCAGGGACACATCTTTGCCAGGATGCCGCGCGGGCCGGGCTCGCTGATGAATGAGACGCCGCAGCCGTCACACTTCGGAGTGACGCGAAAAACGAGGAGGCTTGAAGATTCGTGTAGCACGCTCGCACTCCCGGACGTGAATCTTCGGGCTCGGCGAGGAAGTATCCGCCAGGCGGCGGCGGGCCAGCGCAATGCGCCGCACGATGCCCCGCGCCGCCTTCCGCCCCGTGCCAATGTTCGCGGGAGCAAAACGGGCAGCAGGGGATGACGATGTGCACGCCGTCGTCATGCCATCGGGTCTCGACGGTGGGAGGATCGGGGCGAAGGCGCTTCTTCGCCAATCTTCGCCTCTCCGCTCGGTCCTCCCATGGCTCGGGACGCGCCGGGCGGACGGGCGGACGCCCCAATCCCCGCCGAAAGCCGAGCGGAGCGGGATGTGGCGAATTTGGGGCGCGGGGGTTGCTATGCACAGTCAACTTCCCTTCTTTTCAGCGCTTCCTTGTCCGGTGCGCTGAAACACTGAGCCGCCTGTGATGGGCGGCTTTCGTGTGTGTTAGGCCGCGCCGTTGGACCAGGGTTCGGCCTTTTTCTCAGCCCATTCCCGGAGCGCCGCCGCCGGAACGCGGACAGCCGATCCGATTCGCACTATCGGGATCTGCCCCGCTGCTATCAGCCGGAAGGCGTAGGCGCGGGAAATGCCCAGCCGCTCCGCTGCCTCAGGTACGCGCAGTAGGATTCGTTCGTCCATTTTCTCTGACTCCTTTTCCAGCGAACGCTTGACTTCGCATGCGTTCGTCCTAGACTGAGTGCAGCATAAGTGACCGAAAGGCAGAAAGGGCGCTATGGAGAGTTCAAGAATAGTTCAAAAACGTTCAACATTTCCGGGAAGTCGACTGCGGCCCGCCGTGTACCGCGAAGCGGTCAGGCTCTTGGAGGAAGGGACTGGCCCAACCGAGGCTGAACGCGTGCTCCGCGAGGAATACGATCTGAACGCCCCAGGACGCGGGACGCTTCAAGCCATGAAAGCTGGCCTCCCTCCATTCGACCGGTGGACCGTTTCTGATGGCAGTCCGGAAGAGGCGAGGGCCGTGCTGGCGACACTCCGGTGGCGAACCATTACCTTTCGAGGCTGGTCCCGTCCCCGATATGAGCGAACTAAAGCACGATGGATCGCGCGAATCTCGGCGCTGGATCCTGATCTACCGATGGGCGATGTGTCGCGAGTAGCGGACTGCTACGCGTGGCGGGAATCCCACAAGGAGGACGTTGAGGACCTTGATGTTTTCTTGGCGTTTCGCCCGTGGACCGTGGAAGGGCGGCGAGACTACATCGCGGCACTGGCCGAATCCAACACGAAGATCGCGGGCGCTCCGCCCGTGCTCCTCCAACTGATCAACTTCCCAACCGCGTACTTTGCGTGGGCTGGCGACATCTACGGGCCGGTGCCCGCGAAAGCTCTCGCAGAACACGCGCGCGCGGAGTTGAAGGACGGACCGGCAACATCGGAGAATCAGGAGGGTGAAAGTGAGTAAGCGCGCAGACGGTGAAGGGTCGCTGTATCGGCGAGCGGATGGTAAGTGGGTCGGCGTGGTATCGCTCGGCTGGCGGGACGGGGTGTTCAAGCGGCGCAAGGTGACTGCCGCGACTCAGGCGGAAGCACTTGTGCGCATGAAGGAACTTCGCGCGGCCATCGAGAAAGGTTCCACCCCGGATGGCGACAAACTGACCGTCGAAGAGTGGCTCCTCGAATGGCTGGAGAAGGAATCCCGCCCGAAGGTTCGCCCTCGGACGTTCGCTGGATACTACCAGCACGTGCACCAGCACCTAATCCCAGCGTTGGGTCACCACAAGCTGAAAGCCCTTGAGGCCCGGCACGTGCGCGACTTCTTGGCCGCAAAGTTGGCAGCGCCAGGCCCGGCGAAGGGTAAGGCGAAGGCTGGACTATCCGCCCGCACCGTCCAGATTATGCACGCCGTCCTTCGCAATGCCCTCGAGGATGCGGTGCGACTGGACATCGTGGATAAGAACGTCGCGATGCGGGTCACGCCGCCGCCAGTGAAGGGCCGCGAACGCGTCCCCCTCAGTCCTGAAGAGTCCGGGGTGTTCCTCCGGTTTGTGAAAGGACATCGATTGGCGGCACTCTTCACGGTCGCCATATCCACCGGACTTCGCCAGAGCGAATTGCTGGCCCTCCAATGGGCAGACGTGAACTTCGAAGAGGGCGCAATCAGCGTAGAACGCTCCCTCCAGCGGTACGCCGGGGCCTACCATCTGGATGAGGTCAAAACGGAGAAGTCCCGCCGCACCATCGCCATCCCCGCGCCAGTTGTTGACATCCTGCGCCAGCAGGCGACCGCTCAGAAAGCCGATAGACTTCGGGCCGGGGCTCTATGGGTAGGCGAACAATGGAAGCTTGTTTTCGCGACGGAGGCGGGCGGGCCGCTCTCGGGAGTCTCTGTCACACACGCTTTTCAAGACGCGCTCAAGCGGGCGGGATTGCCCGTTGTAAGGTTCCACGATGCGCGCCACGGGGCGGCGACGTACTTGCTCGCCGCTGGCGTGGACATACGGACGGTTATGGACATCCTCGGGCATTCAGACATCAGGACCACCGCCAACATCTATACCCACGTGGTACCGCAGTTGAAACGGGCCGCCGCTGACAAGATCGGAGGGTTGCTTTTTGAGCCCGTTGCTACCGCCGTTGCTACCTGAGTCGCCCGAAGGCGGGTTTCGACGCAGGCCGGAGGGGCGATCGTAGATTCAAAGTGATTGGCTGGGGACGGAGGAGTCGAACCCCCACGTACAGTTCCAGAAACTGCTGTCCTACCATTAGACGAGTCCCCAGCGAGGGATACGAGCGTACCACGCCGACCCCCGACGCTCCAAGCGCGGGAACGGCTACGCCCCCTGCTTTTCCAGCTTCGCCCGCGCCGCCCGCAGCCGCGCCAGCGTCCGTCCACGCCCGAGCAGCGCCAGCGAATCGAACAACGGGATGCCCTGCGCCCTTCCCATCTCCGCGACATAGAGCACCGAGACAAACTTGCGCAGCTTCAGCCCGAGCGTCTCCTCCATTCCCCGGATGGCCGCTTCGACCGTGGCCAGAGCCCACTCGCGCTCGTTGATCGCGTCCAACGCCAGGAGCGCGGCATCGACCACGCCCAACGCCTGGTTCCCATCCGCCACGCGCTCCATGAGCAGCGAAGTCTCGTAGTCCGGCGCCTCGTATCCGAACAAAAACTCGACTTGCGGGGCAATCTCATCGAGCCGTCCGACGCGCTCTCGCAACAAGGGCGCCACCGCCGCCACGACAGCTCCATCGATCGGTCGAGGGATCGACGCAGGCAACCGCTTGTCACACCACTCGCCGATGGTCACCAGCCACCGTTCCTCGCTCATCGCCCGGATATAGTGCCCGTTCAGGAAGTTCAGCCGTTCGATGTCGAAAACCGCGGGGTTGGGCACGATGCGTTCCAGCGCGAAATTCGCCACGAGGTCATCGACCAACACCAGCGACGTTTTGTCGTCCAGCGACCAGCCGAGGAACGCGAGGAAGTTCACCATCGCCTCGCGCAGGTAGCCGTTGTCGCGATATTCCAGCACGGCCGTGTCGCCGCTGCGTTTGCTCAGCTTCTTGTGGTCCGGCCCCAGGATGAGCGGGAGGTGCACCCATTCCGGAGCTTCCCAGTCCAGCGCCTCGTAGATCTGGATGTGCTTCGGCGCGCTCGAAATCCATTCGTCGCCGCGGATGGCGTGCGAAATCTCCATCTCCGTGTCGTCCACGATCACGCCGAGGTGGTAGGTCGGGTAGCCGTCCGTCTTGAGGATGACGAAGTCGTCCTGGAGCGCGTTCTCGAACGAGATGTCGCCGCGAATGACGTCGTGGAGGACGGTCGTCCCCACCTTCTTCATCGCGAAACGGATGACGAACGGCTCGCGCATCGCCCGCCGCAACGATTCTTCGTCGGCCATAGTGCGGCAGAGTCCGTCGTAGCCCGGGGGTTGTTTCGCCGCTTGCTGCGCCGCCCGCATCGCGTCCAACCGCTCGGATGTGCAGAAACACCGGTACGCCCGCCCCTTCTCCATCAACGCCTCCGCGGCCTTCGTATAAAGTGGCAACCGCTGGGACTGGAAGTACGGAGCATGCGGACCGCCCACTTCGGGGCCTTCGTCCCAATCGATACCCAGCCAGCGCAGGCTGTCCACAATCGCCTGCACCGAAGTCTCGACCGTCCGAGCACGGTCCGTGTCCTCGATGCGCAAGATGAATTGCCCCCCGTTCGCCCGTGCGAACGCCCAGCTAAACAGCGCAGAGCGGATGTTGCCGATGTGCGGGTCGCCTGTCGGGCTGGGTGCATAGCGGGTGCGAATCGGTCGAGGCAAGGCATTTTTCCATGGTTGAGGGATTTCACACGTTCGTCTGGGTGAAGCAGTTCCCTCTAGGCTAGCCCCCCTCGCCGCCGCGTGCGACCTCGAATGCGAGACCAAAGCCCGGCCAACGTGTTCTAATCGAACCGAAACCTTATCGTCGTTGGGCTACCGCTTGCCTGTCTTTCGCATTTTCGTTCTTGCCGCCGCCCTCGCTGCCGTGGGCCTAGTCGGCGCGCCATCGTCACGGGCGCAGCAACCCCCGTCCGTGGCGACCATACAGATCACCGCGGTGCGCCTCGAAGGCACGGAACTCGTCGCTTCCCTGCGGGCTTCCGATCGTTCCGGCAACCCCATCAGCGACCTCACGGCCGCGAACATCACCGCCACCATCGAAGGCCAGCCCGTTCGCCTCTCATCGCTCACCCCCGGCGTCGATGCGACGTTGCCACTTGCACTCGTCCTCGCCATTGATACGAGCGGAAGCATGCTCGGCGCGCCCATCGCCGCCGCGAAACAGGCGATTCGCCCCATCCTCCAGTCCCTCCAGCCTGGTGACCGCGCGGCCATTCTCGATTTCGCCAGCGTCGTCGCCGTGCGCGTGCCGTTCACGGCCGATACGGCGGCGCTGACAGGTGGCCTCGACGCGCTCGTGGCAGCCGGCGATACCGCCCTTTTTGCCGCCGTCGCCCAATCCGCGGCCCTCGCAACGGGTGCCCCGGAACCGCGAAAAGCCGTCGTCCTGCTTTCCGATGGCGAAAACTTCGGCCCCGCGACCGCCGTCACCCGTGCCCAGGCGATCGCCGCCGCCCAGGCCGCGGGCGTCCCCTTCTTCGTCGTTGCACTTGGAAACCAGACCGACGCCGACTTCCTCCAGGCGATCAGCAGCGCTGCCAACGGCCAACTCTTTTCGTCGTCTTCCGCAGCCGACCTCACCACCCTCTACGCCACCGTCTCCGACCGCCTCCGCAAGCAGTACACTGCCCGCCTCCAGGTTCCGCCGACGCTGCCAAGCGGGACGCATCGTGTTGCCTTCGCAGTGGGCGAGGCGCGCGGAGAGCTGGACTTTGCCTGGGTTGCGGCTCCCCCTGTGGCCGCGAAACCGGCCTTGACCGCGCTCACCGGTGAACTTCGCGAACCGGCGCTCGTCCGCCTCTTTCCCGCTCCGCCAGGCCCTGTCCGCTTCACGGTCGATGAGAAGGATGTCCCCACCGAACCTGACGGCGCCAGTGTCCGCCTTGATCCGAGGCTGTTCGACCCGGCCAGTCCTCACGTCCTTACAGCCAACCATGACGTCTCCGACGGACCAAGGCGCGACGAACTGTCCTTCAGGGTGGCGGCCCTGGCGCCCCGTATCACCGCCCCCCTCGATCTTTCCAGTCTTCGCCCCCGCGACACCGTCCGCCCGACCATCGAAGCCCAGCCCGGACCGCTCAGCGTTCGTTTCCTTATTGATGGGCGCGAAATGGCCCGCACTGACGGGGAACCGCACGAATTCACGGTCCCCGGCGTGGGCATCCTTGGCGCTGGGCAACACACGCTCATGATCGTGGCGGAATCGCCCGGCGGAACCGACAGCCGCGAGTTCCCCTTCATCGCGACCGCGCCGAGCCGGTCGAATACGGGCGCTTACGTCGTGCTTGCGCTCGCTGCGATCGTCGTCCTGGCCGCGGTTGGATACGCCAGCCGGATTGGCCTTCGCTGCCTGGGCGCCAGGCAGCCCGTGGTCGATAGCGGCGTCCTCGCCGGCCAACTGGATTCACTCGCCTCGGGCAGGATCGGCTCGTCGGCCCCTCTCGCCGCGCCCGCATCCGCCACGACGGGTTCCAACACGCATCTCCCCTGGGGCACGCTCACCGTCATCGAAGGCCACGACCCCGGCGTGGTCTTTTCTCTCCATGACGAACGCGAACTCGTCGGGCGCGCCAAATTCTGTTCCGTCAGGCTGGATGACCGCTCCGTCGCCGAGGCGCACTTCGTCATCGGCCGCGGGGGAGAACTGGTCGCGTCTCTCCCCGGCCTCACCGTCGAAGTCAACGGAATCGCCGTCCGGCGCGCCCAACTCAGTTCGGGCGATACACTTGGCGTCGGGGAAACCCTCCTCCGGTATGCTGAATCGGCTTGAACCGTTGCTCTGCACCGTTCGTTGCCTGCGCGGGGACCGCCCACTTCGCAGCCTTCGTCACCGCCTCGAGCATCCAGGGTCCCACTTGGCACCAACTGCTTGTGGATAGCACCCGTGCTTGGCCGCCGCGCCCTTACGTGCTCCGTTCGCAGATACCTGACTCCGGTGGAGAAGCGGTGGAAGGATCTCTGTACACCCATTGCGATGCCGTAACACCCGGTATCCGTGCGGAAACGTACTGATACTCGCAACGAAGCTGAAGCTCTCCAGTCGTTGCAACTCGAAGGGCGGGCGATTGGCTGCGCCCGTCCCTCGCAGATCCCCTCCATGTTGGAACAATCCCTCATGTTGCGCCGGCGCCACGCGTCGATGATCCCGAAGTGGGCAAGTTCGGCATCCTCGCGCTGGCGCTTCTTCTCCTCGGCTCCGCCCGCTGCTACGCGCGCACCGATTGGGAGAACGCGAAGATCCCGTTCCTGTCCGGAACGGCCGCGGCAGTTGCCCCTGCCTCCGTCGGCAGCATCGGCAAGCCCGCGGAAGTCGCGCTCCCCGAGACCGACTTCGCGAAGTGGTTTTCCGTCGAGCCAACCGCCGATCCCTATGATCCCACCGTCTGGATCGCCGTGGACACCTTCTTCGCCTCCGCATCCACGCCCTCGGGTTGGGCCGAAGCCTGCAAGAAGGCGGGCGCGGCAGCCGGTGGCGATCGCGCCGCCAAGCTCGAACTGGGCGCCCTCGGCTGTAGCGACAACGCCAACGTCACGCTCATCCAGCGCTTCGCCCTCCAGGTGCTCGGCACGCGCGCGGAAGTCGCCCTCTGGGTTCGCGGCGTCCCGGGCCATGGCAACGCCGGCATCCAGGGCCGGCAGGGCGAATTGCGCCTGATCTGCGCCATCGATGTCGTTGCCCGCGAAGGTGGCCCGGGTTCCGTTTTCGCCCAGGCCTGCGCCAAAGCGCTCGACCAGGCCTACACCCTCGGCGACGGCGCCACCACCTTCCTCACCCTCGGCGATGCCTACAAACTCGTCGCCACGGAGATTGCGAAGCGCGACCCAACCATCGACCCCGAGCCAGCGACCTTTGGCGCCGCCGCCAAGAAGCCGTAGACGACGCGCACCACTCCCTTCCCGCTCCCCCTCTCCCACGAGCCGCGAGCCGCCGACTAATCGGGCACGACGCCAACAGAGGGCGAAAGCGAACCTCCGCTCGCCCTGAGCTTGTCGAAGGGTGGGCACGCTGTTCGACCATTCGTTCGCACCCCGCACTAGCAGGCGAGACGGGCTGAGGGCCGCCTTTGCCGCGCCTTTCCCCCGCCGTGCGACCTTCGCTCCCGTCCCGTACCCTCTCATGCATGAACAAATTGGGTGCGCGTGAATGGGTCGGACTCGGTCTCCTCGGCCTCGCCCTCGCCGTCGGCCTTTCTTTCTTCACCTACAACGACAACAGCCCGGCAGCGCCCATTGCCACGCCAACCCTGGCACCCACCGTCGGGGACGCCTCGCCGACCGCCACTCCCTTGCCGAAAAAAACGCTGGAAACCCCCGAAGGCTGGGTTGTCATCTACGTCAAAGGCGATCCCGCGAAGGGCCAGGGCGAGCTGCCAATCTTCGCGCAGTTCCTTGATATTGATGAGGGCGGAGCACCCTTTCCCGATTTCCGCGACGGCGCCTGGGGAATCATCGCCGAGATCAACATCGTCACCGCGCCCGGCGCTTACCCCTTTTCGTTCGAACTACAGGGCAAAGCCCGGTTGCTCGCGAACGGCGAACAGATCGGCGAATGGACGAGCAACGACCGCAGCACGAAGGTCTCCGGCTCTATCTCCAACCCGGGCGACACCGTGAAACTTCGCCTCGAAGCCACCGACCCCGCCGGCAAAGCACTCATCGTCCGCTGGAAGTAACACCGGGGTGTCCAGGCTTGCGAATCTGGTCCCCCGTCGAACCACGGGGACGGCATTCGTGTTTCGCGCAAAAAGTTGAGACGCACCGGGTGGGCGTGAAAGTTTTGCGTGCGCCTTGTCCTGGTTGGATTTTCACGTCGTTCCGCCTGTCACCCCCGTTCGTCCTGAGCCTGTCGAAGGATGAACACGCCGCTGTCCATGGTTCGAGTGTGACCGG
>DAOTTM010000198.1:0-4331 GCA_034437915.1 Dehalococcoidia bacterium
AGATCCGAGAGGAGCGGACACGCGACTCCGGCTGGGGTAGGCTTGGCGCAATCAGATTCTGGGGAACGGGGGCACCGAAGTGGCGACAACAAGCAGGGAAGTTCATCTCATCGCGCGGCCGGATGGCATGCCGAACGAGGAGCAGTTCGCGGTCGTGGAGACGAAGGTGGCGGAGACGGGCGAGGGCGAGGTGCTGGTGAAGAACCTGTACATGTCCGTGGACCCGGCGATGCGGCCACCGATGACGAACGGGCAGACGCCGCTGAACAAGGCGATGCAAGGCGCGGCGGTCGGACGCGTCGTCGAATCGCGGAACGCATCCTTGAAGGAGGGCGACGTCGTCCAGAGCCGCTTCGGCTTCCGCGAATACTTCACCGCGCCGGGCGAGCAGGTTTCGAAGATGGTGGTCGACCCCGCGCTGCCGGTGACGGTGTACATGCACGTCCTCGGCGGCTCCGGCTTCGTGGCCTATGGCGGCCTGCTTGAGATCGGCAAGATGAAGGCGGGCGAAGAGGTCTTCGTCTCGACGGCCGCCGGTGCGGTCGGCTCCGCCGCGGTGCAGATCGCGAAGCTCAAGGGCTGCCGCGTCATCGGCAGCACAGGTTCGGACGAGAAGTGCCGATGGCTGACGGAAGAGCTGGGCGTGGATGTCGCGATCAACTACAAGACGCAGCCAATCCGCCAGGCGCTCAAAGAGGCGGCGACGAAGGGCATCGACGTGTACTTCGATAACGTCGGCGGCGACCACCTCGACGCGACGTTGCCGCGCATGAACTCCCTTGGGCGAATCGCCGTCTGCGGCATGATCTCCGCCTACAACACCTTCGGCGCCGTATCCGCCCCCGTGACGACGCTTTCGAACATCATCTACGGCCGCATCAACATCCGCGGCTTCGTCGCCCCGGACTTCCCCCACCTGCGCGAGCCGTTCAACGAAGAGATGACCGCGTGGTTGAAGGACGGCAAGGTAAAGTACCAGGAGACGATCATGGAGGGCATCGAAAACGCGCCACGCGCCTTCATCGGGCTGTTAAGGGGCGAGAACACGGGCAAGATGCTCGTGCGCCTGGGGGAGTAGGGCGAGTTCGGTGCCGGGAAGCTACTCGTCGAACATATGTACCGGCGGACGGGGAACGGATAGAATCCGGGACAATGGATACTCTCTCGCCGGGCGACCGAAGTCACAGGATGTCGCTGGTGCGGAGCGAGAATTCCGCCGTCGAACTGCGGGTTCGTCGTCGCGCCCATGGCCTGGGATTCCGATATAGGCTTCATCTAAAGACGTTGCCTGGGCGGCCAGACCTGGTATTCAAAAGATACGGACTGGCACTTTTCGTCCACGGGTGTTTCTGGCATCGCCACGCGGGCTGCCCGTTAGCGCGAATCCCGAAGAGCCGCGTTGAATTTTGGACGGACAAGCTTGAGGGCAATCGAATCCGCGACCTCACCCAGCAGTCGCGACTTGAGGAACTCGGATGGCGTTGGGCCGTGATTTGGGAGTGTCAGACGCAGGATCGGAACGGACTCGATCGGCTCTTGCGCGAAACCATTCCAGGAGGGTGCGATGCGATCGGTTGAAGTCTTCGCCGGTATCGGGGGGCTAGCTCTTGGGCTATCCCGGTCAGGGTTCCAACATAGCTGCCTGATCGAATGGGATCACGATGCGGCAGAGACCTTGCGTCGAAATAAGCAGAAGAAGTTGCAGTTTGTTCACGACTGGCCCATCTACGAAGACGACGTAAGACAATTTCCGTTCGAATTGATCCCACCGGAGCCTGCTCTGCTATCCGGCGGCGTACCCTGCCAGCCATTTTCCCTGGGAGGAAAGCACGGGGGACATCTTGACGACCGGAATATGTTTCCGGCATTTCTTAACGCAATGCGCACGCTTCGTCCGAAAGCGATATTGATAGAGAACGTCAAAGGACTTCTCCGCCAGTCTTTCGCTTCATATTTCAATTACGTACTTCTACAGCTGAAGCACCCGGAGGTTGTTTCCGACGCTGCGACAGACTGGACCGAGCACCTCGCCCAGCTTGAAGAGATCGAAACTTCCGGTGCGCGATCCGGACTGAACTACAATGTCGTCTACCAACTTGTCAACGCTGCTGACTTCGGTGTGCCGCAGAAGCGCGAGCGGGTGTTTATCGTAGGCATTCGCTCGGATCTTGGCATCGATTGGTCGTTTCCGGCGCCGACTCATTCGCGGGTGGCTCTTGACATCGATCGGTGGATCTCCGGAGAGTATTGGGACCGGCACGACCTTCCGCGGCGCTCGCCGATGGACAACGTGCGAGTATCCTTCCCGCCCAGCACCCTCCCATGGGTAACCGTGCGAGATGTCGTTGCCGACCTACCGAGTTTCGGATCGCCCGAGGCCGAACGCCTTAACCACCGGCTCATCCCCGGTGCTCGATCCTATGCGGGACACACCGGGAGTCCCATGGACTTGCCAGCGAAGGCCCTCAAGGCGGGCGACCATGGCGTGCCCGGCGGAGAGAACATGATCGTCCTCGATGGCGGCGACGTGAGGTATATGAGCGTGCGGGAGGCTGCGAGGATCCAAACGTTCCCTGACGAGTTCGAGTTCCCCGGCACGTGGAGCGACGGCCTTCGGCAGCTGGGGAACGCGGTGCCAGTGGAGCTGGGCGAGCGAATCGCGGCGAGCCTTGCGGATTCCCTGGCATCAACGGTGGACCTGCTCCCGAGAAAGGTTCGGCGCGGTGGCCTCTCCCTACAATCCGCTTGATAAACGACCGTTAGCGGAGAGCGTCGCGAATGCTCTCCTACGGCAAGGACGTGGTCCTTTGCCTCCGTCCGCGACGTTCATGGGCGCCGGAATTTACGCCATCTACTATGATGGATCGTTCGAACCATATCGGCCGTTGCTATCAGCCAGGAAAGTTTCTGGGGAAACGCCTCCGATCTATGTTGGGAAGGCCATTCCCAGCGGTTCATCGACGGGAGGAATGCTCGACGCGCAGAAGATAGGTCCCGTCTTATTCAACCGCCTGCGGCAGCATGCCCAATCCGTCGCCGCCGCTGAGAACCTGGCGTTGGAAGACTTCCAATGCCGATACCTCACGGTGGATGATATTTGGATCCCACTTGGCGAGAACCTGCTAATCGAGAGGTTCCAGCCGCTTTGGAACAAGCGCATACGCGGATTTGGCAACCATACCCCCGGCGGCGGGCGCGTTGGTCAACGGAGAAGTACGTGGGATGAGGTACATCCGGGAAGGGACTGGGTTCGGATACTGGGGCTCTTGCCCGCTCTCCAGTCGGCTGACGAGATAATCGCGAGCTTGCTTGATGGTCATGCCATCGCGAACGAACCTTCGGAGGACGACTGATGGCGTTGAACCTGGAGCGGGCGGGAGGGTCGCCGTGACGACGGAGCGACTGGACATGTTGGTTGGTGTGCTGAAGACCAAACGCGACCTCGGCTTGTTGTACGAAGGATGGTATCGAGTTCCGACCGATGTCTATGTCTCTAAGTCCGATTGGCCACCCGAATGGCTGGCATTTTATGAGGGCGTTTCGATACGAAAGGACTACGGGATCTACCGCTATGCGCGTGTGAAAGACGTTGTCGCAGCCTCGCGAGAGGAGCTATTTCCGGGCGAACCGGCGGGCGATCGGACGGGGAGACGCTATCACAAGGTGATTCTCGGGCCGATTCAGGAGCGCGCAATTCGGTTTGCGAGGCCCCGGCGGTTCTCATTCATCCCGACTTCGAAGGAGCGGTTTGAAACAGCCGATACCGTGAATGACCTGTTTGCCGGTAGTCCCCTGGAGGAGCGACTGTGGGCCGAGTTCAAGAAGCGTGGAATTCCCGCAGAACGGCAATGGCGAGCAACGGTCCAGGGCCATCGGCGTGACCTGGACTTCGCTCTCTTCTGTAACGCCGGAAAGATAGACGTGGAAACGGATGGCGACTCCTATCACATCACTCCGGAACAGGCTCCACTCGACAATCAACGAAACAACGAACTCACCAAAGCACTCTGGTACATATTGCGATTTGAAACCGACAAGGTCATGAACCGCCTGTCCGAATGCATCGAAGATGTGTACGACTTCGAACGTAAGTTGAACGGCTTCGAATCGCCGAAGTTGGTTCCGGACATACATCGTGTCACGAAGTCGGGAATCGTAACGCAGCCAAGCATGTTTGAAGAGCGAAGCGAGTACGATCCGGACTTTCGGCGAACGATCGACTCCCCTTCTCCCGCGAAGTCGGGAGAAGCAGGCTCCCTACCCGGGGGATGAGGGCGGGATGCCGGACGCTGGAACACACGCTGGGCCTCGGAAACCCCGTGGCACGTTCA
>DAOTTM010000199.1:0-4313 GCA_034437915.1 Dehalococcoidia bacterium
CGCCCGGCCACACTCGCGTCGAGTACGCCGGCCTCGGCATGGGCGAAGCCCTCGCCGACCGCACCCAAAACGGCATCCCCTACCACCGCGAAGTCGTCGAACAATTCCAAACCTGGGCGAAGGAACACGAAACCCCGAACCGCCTGTGACAAGACTGACACGATTGAGCGCGGTCCCCGAGTAAGAGACCCCTGATTCCTCCCCCTCGCCCGCGAAGTCGGGAGAGGGGGTCGGGGGGTGAGGGCGCGCGGCCAGGCAACGAACGAACGCCATTTCGATTTCCGCTACTCTCGGGCTCTCGGCTCTCGGCCCCAGTTCTCCCTAACCCCTACCCACGCTAGCGTTCCCTGCGATGCACTCCCCCGCCGCGACTCGCCCCGAACCCACAATTCGCTCCCTCGGCCTCTCCGTCTACGTCCCCACATTCCTCTTCGCCGTCGGCCAGGGAGCGGTCATCCCCATCGTCGCCCTATCCGCGCGCGACCTCGGCGCATCAGTCGCCTTCGCGGGATTCATCGTCGCCCTGCGCGGCATCGGCATCCTCTCCTTCGACATCCCCGCCGGCTGGATGATCGCCCGCTTCGGCGAACGCAAAGCCATGGCTGCGGGCACGTTCGTCGTCATCGTCGCCCTCTTTGGCTCAGCCTTGAGCACATCGCCCTACGCTTTCGCCGCCTTCACCTTCCTCATGGGCTGGGGATGGTCCATCTGGCTCCTCGCGCGCCTCACCTACGTCAGCGAGATCATGCCCCAGCACCTGCGCGGCCGCGCCCTCTCCACGCTCGGCGGCATCAACCGCGTGGGCGCTTTCGTCGGGCCGTTTCTCGGCGTCGGCGCCGCCGTGCTCATCGGGATTGACGGCGCCTATTACATCCACATCTTCACCGCCTTCCTCGCCTGCGGCCTCCTCATCGTCATGGTCAAGGACTCGTCCGACGGCCGCGAACACGCCCACCACGAGCCCGTCCAATTCACGAAGGTTGTCCGCGACCACACCGAAGTCTTCCTCACCGCCGGCGTCGGCGCACTCGCGATCGGCGTGCTCCGCGCTGCCCGTCCCGCCGTCCTCCCCCTCTGGGCAGACCACATTGGCCTAGACGCACAGGCCGTGAGCCTCATCTTCGGCATCTCCCTCGGCATGGAGATGCTGCTCTTCTACCCCGCGGGCAGCGCCATGGACCGCTTCGGGCGCAAGTTCGTGGCGATCCCCTGCCTGGGCATCATGTCCATCGGCATGGTCCTGCTCCCTCTCACCCAGGATTTCTGGTCGATGGCCGTCGTGGGCCTCGTTATCGGTTTTGGGAACGGCCTCGGCAGCGGCATCATCATGACCCTCGGCGCCGACTTCTCGCCCATCATCGGACGCGCCCAGTTCCTCGGCGCATGGCGGCTCTGTGGCGATATCGGCACGGCCGGCGGCCCACTCCTCGCCGCCGGCGTTACGGCGGCAGCATCCCTTGGCGCTGCCTCCATCCTTATCGGCGGCATCGGCGTGGCCGGCGCGGCCATGATCCTCTTCCGCATGCCCGAAACCCTGAACCGCGCCTCACCGCATGTGCGCGAAATCGAACCCGAACCCGGCATCTGAATCCACAGCACTTCTGGCTCCCCTCTCCCGCACGGTCGGGAGAGGGGCCGGGGGTGAGGGCGCGATGCCCGGCTTCGAACAATCCCCGGCGGTTGCGTCTTGCTCAGAACTCCAGAACTTCAGAACCCAGAACTTCAGACCTCAACTCGGCCCTCGGTTCTCGGTACTCGGTACTCCCTGTATCCTTCCCCCATGGCCACCACACCCGCCTTCAACCCGCCCACGCGCGTCCTCATGGGCCCCGGCCCCAGCGGCGCCAACCCCCGCGTCATCCGCGCCATGGCCGCCCCCATCCTTGGCCACCTCGACCCCGAGTTCACGCGCATCATGGACAACTGCCGCACCATGCTCCGCCAGGTCCTGCGCACAGAAAACACCCTCACGCTGGCGACCCCCGGCACGGGCACCTCCGGCATGGAAGCGGCCGTCATGAACCTCGTCGAGCCCGGGGACAAGGTAGTCGTGGGCGTGGCCGGGTACTTCGCCGACCGCATCTGCCAGATGGCCGAGCGCGCCGGCGGCGTCGTCACGCGCGTGACGGCCCCCTGGGGCTCACCGGTGGACCCCGAGCAGATGCGCCAGGCGATCCGTGCGGCGGGCAAGGTCAAGCTCGTCGCCGTCGTCCACGCCGAGACCTCCACCGGCGTCCAGACGCCCGTCGCGCCCATCGCCGCCATCGCCCACGAAGCGGGTGCGCTCATGCTCGCCGATTGCGTCACCTCCCTCGGCGGCGTCCCCGTCGAAGCCGACGGCTGGGGCGTGGACGCCATCTACTCGGGCACGCAGAAGTGCCTCTCCGCCCCTCCCGGCCTCTCCCCGCTGACCATGTCCGCGCGCGCCGCCGACGCCATCCGTGCGCGCGAGACGCCCTGCAACTCCTGGTACCTCGACCTCGGCCTGCTCGAAGCCTACTGGGACGACCGCCGCAGCTACCACCACACGGCCCCAATCTCCATGATCTACGCCCTCCACGAAGCCCTCGCCCTCGTCCTCGAAGAGGGCCTGGAGGAGCGCTGGGCCCGCCACGAACGCAACGGCCGCGCCCTCCAGCTTGGTCTCGAAGCGATGGGCCTCGTCCTCCACGCCGACGAAGGCTATCGCCTGCCCGTCCTCACGACCGTGCGCATCCCCGAAGGCGTCGCCGATGCCGAGGTCCGCGGCGCCCTGCTCAAGCGCAACAGCATGGAGATCGGCGGCGGGCTCGGCGACCTCCGCGGCAAAGTCTGGCGCATCGGCCTCATGGGCGAATCCAGCACCCCCGGCAACGTCTTCCTCTTCCTCTCTTCCCTCGCCAAGATCCTGAGAGAGCAGGGCTACGCGGCGGATGGCCGGGCGGCGTTGAGCGCGGCGAGTGCGCGGATTGCGGCGGGGTAAGACGATCGTCCCTCACCCCAGCCCCTCCCCGACTGGTTCCTCGCGGGAGGCCAACATGGCGCGACGACAACGAAAGGGATGAAAAGTGACAAACTCTTGCTCCCTTCTCCCGCACGGTCCGGAGAGCGGCTGGGGGTGAGGGCGCGACGACAAGCAACGAACTTTGGTCCGCCAAACGCGTTTCGGGAGGCTATTTTCAGACCAGAGGGGAGCAAGAGTGGCGATGGTGCGCTGGGGCTATACTCGCCCGAAGCACGAGCCAGCAAGCAACGCCTTCCAGAAACCCGGCACGCGGAGCAGGTTTCGGCGCCCGGCGTGCGGTTGTCGTCCCCAGGCCGGGGGAAGCATGACCTGGCCGCCGTGGCCGGGACACAATCGCTCCCACACTTCGCCATCGAACGGCAACGATGGCGTGAACGGGTCTTGGGCGCGCGCTGCACCCTGTGCCAGTTGCCGGTATCCGTCGCGGCCTGGTTACCTCCGGGCTGGGAAGAGGTTGGCGGTGAGGGTGCGGAGTCCTGGGGCGATGTCTTCGGCGTTGAGTTCGTCTTCGGCGGTGAAGATGGCGGGGCGGGCGTCGTTGCGGTAGACGTGGGCTTCGCGCGTCTTGGGGAGAAGGACCCACACGACGCGGACGCCGGCGTCGAGCCACTCGGTGGCTTTTTGGCGGACGTCGTCGAGGCGGTCGGTGGGTGAGACCACCTCGACGACGAGGTCAGGGGCGACTGTCATGTAGGACTGGTCGATGCGCGGTGCGCGGTCTCTCAGGATGAACGAGGCGTCGGCCCGGCGGATGCGGTTGGGGTCGGCGAAGATGCGGAAACCGAGTTCAGAATCGCAGACGACGTCATTGTCCAACATGGCGGCTCCCAATAGAAACGCGGCCGCCTGTATGTTTACGCGGCTCGACTCGATGCTCACGTTTCGCTCCCTCGGCTCGCCATCGAGCAGCTCAAAATGACTCCCGTCGTCCATGAGGAGGAGTTCTTCGGGAGTACAGGTGCGAGCTGGAGCAGGCGAAGTCATATCGATCTCCCGGGTTCAGTATAGCAGGGAGCGGAGACAGAGCTGAGGCAATGGCGGCGGAAGGGTGGGCGTCATGGTTTTGCGCCGCCACCAGGTCGATCGGCGGCGGACTCGGCGACCTCCGCGGCAAAGTCTGGCGCATCGGCCTCATGGGCGAATCCAGCACCCCCGGCAACGTCTTCCTCTTCCTCTCCTCCCTCGCCAAGATCCTGAGAGAGCAAGGCTATGCGGCGGATGGGCGGGCGGCGTTGAGCGCCGCCAGCGCCCGGATTGCGGCGGGATAGACGCCGGGCCCGAGTCCGTAGCCCGATCGTCAGAGAGGGTT
>DAOTTM010000200.1:0-4338 GCA_034437915.1 Dehalococcoidia bacterium
CGTGCTTCGCGTGAGCGGTACGGTGGACCGCGAAGCGCGCGAGTTCGTCGTCGCGATCGGCGAGACCGCCCACGCGCGCCACGAGTTCCGCATCGGCGACGAGGTGAGCGGCGTCGGCCGTATCTACGGTCTGGGCTATGTCTGATAGTGAGCGATTACGCGAATAGGCCTTTTATCCCGCCTATCCGCAACCCGCCTCACACCGTGCGCCACTCTTTGCCCGGCATGATCCGATGCATGAACTCGTCAAACAGCGGTGCGGTGAATGCCGCGTCGCCGTGGTTCGGGCTCCAGATCATGCCTTTGTTGATCAGGTGGTTGCGCGTCGGCAGGGCGTCGGCCAGGGCGCGATGTGCCGCGCCGCTCCAGCGGTGCCTGGCCCAGTCCGCCGCGCGCGCCAGCGTGCCGTTGCCGGCGTCGCGGGCCAGCGGCAGCTGCTTGAAGCGTCGCATCGCGCAGTGTCCCGATGGCGGCCCCCCGGTCCCGACTCTCCCGTCGGCTGCCGACACGGTGTGTCCACGTTCTCAGCCGTGCAGCCAGAATCCACTCTCCGCGAACCGTTCGCTCCGCCACCAGCCGGTCTTGCCGTTGCCGTAGCGGAAGTTGACGGTTCCCGCCTGGCTCTGAAGCGGGGCGACCACCTCTCCCTTGCCATCGCGACGGGCCGTCAGATCCCCGGTTTCGGGAACGACGACGGTGATGTGGCCGGGGAGCCCCTCGACCGTGCGCCGCGCGACCACGAGCCCGATGGCCCCCTGATTCACTTCCTGTTGAAGCTTCGTGGCCGTTCCCGTCTGGCGCCAGCCGAATCGCGGGCCGAAGTCCCGCAACCAGCGAAAGAGGCCGTTGGCACGAACTTCCTCGATCGTGTTCGCGTAGCGTGGCGTCACCACCTTCCCCGTGGCGAGCGCCTCGATGGCCTTCGAGGTCCACCAGACCCGCGGGAGGTACACGCCGGCCAAGTGGCAGTAGTCGTGCGCGTAAATGTTGCAGAACGTCGAGCCGGTGCCGGGCCGGTACCGGAGATGCGCCGCCTTCTCGACATCCAGCCAGGCGACGATCGCGGCCAGTTCGGCGCGAAGCTGCTCCGGCGAGGTCCCGTTGCGCCCGGGCTGGCCGGCTTCGTTGAGGGAATGCGCATCGGCCTTCTGCGAACGCTTCGTGATCACGCCGGGCTTGCGAGGCATGGAGACCGCGACAATGCCGGTGGTCGGCGGCTTGGGAGCGGGAGCGGTGACCGCGATGACGGCGGCGCCGGGCTGGAGGACCAGGTACTTCGTCGAAGCGAAGCCGTGGAGGTGGGCGCCGCCGAGGCTCGTCTCGACTTCGAGGAAGCCGTGGACGGCCTTGCCGGTGACTGCGCGCACGAGGTGGCCGTCGGGAAGTTCCCCGATGACGTTGGCCCTCGGATCCGGCGTGCTGACGATCGCTTCGCTACGCAGGCGCAGCGTGGTCTGGAGGGTCTCGACCCGGTAAGCGGGCCCCGTGGCGGTGACCGGTGACGGCGGCGCGACGGCGGCGCTGCCGGGAGGCGGTGCGGGGATCGCGGGGGTGGCGCCGGGCAGCGCTGCGGTGCGCGCCAGTCGCAGGTAGTCGAAGAAGGCTTCTCCGTAGTAGCGGGTACCGTCGAAATACCCCTGCTTGAGCCCAAGGCCCGGCTTGTAGCGACCGGTGTTGTAGGCGATCGCGATGCAGGCCATCTCCAGGTCGGTCAACGCGGCACGATCCGCCCAGCCCACCCGCTTCAGCGCCCGCTGAAGTTCGCCCAGGCACTTTGCCAGACAGGGCGAGAACGCTTCGTAGCGACGCTCCATGAAGTAATCGGGGTCGGAGAGGAAAAACTGGAGGTCGAGCTGGAAGATCCCGAAGCCGTGGCAGAACTTGTTCGGGTTCGTGGCGACCGCCTCGTAGGCGGTCATGTGGGCGGCCATGTCCACCAGCGCCTTGCGCGCGATGTCGAACATTCGCTGCCCATCCGTCACAGCCAGAAGGTCGGATTTCGTCCTCGGGAACGCGCGCCTGCCCCCGTCCCCCTTCGCGTCAATCGTGTCGCCGACGCACAGCGCGAGCACCTGTTTCCGCGAGAGCCCCTTCCTGCGAAGCTGGGGCCAGATCTCCCCGGTCTCCTGGCAGGCGAGGGCCGCCAGCATGTCGACGTCGAACGGTGTTCCCGTGACGGCTTCCTCGATCTCCCGGTGGAACTGACGCTTGAACCACAGGACGTCATCGGCATTCGGCATACTCTTTTCTCCCCTCACATCCTCGGCCCTCGCGCGCTCGAAACGCGAAGGCGATTCGCATCTCTACGGGCGGAGTCGGGCTCGAAGTTTATGCGTCGGTCCTTCGATGCGGAAGCCCCGCGCTGAACGCGGGGATCGATTCCCCGAGGAGGCCGACGACGAAACGGAGTGTGGCACACGAGCGCTTGATGCCCGAGTCCCGTTTTTGTCGGCGAGTGATGCCGCGCACCGCTTGCGTAGAAACTTCTCCCTGTCCGATCGCGATGTTCAGAGTGAAGGGTCGTGGCCGCGCGGGACATCGGCATCGCTCGAATCGTTGCTATCACTCGTCTTTCGTTCCACCAGACAGCGCGCGTGCCCAGTCCCATCCGAGCTGGATCCCGACGTAGATCGCGGAGTCGGTCGAGTCCGAGAAATGCTCGTCCGCGCTCAAGCCGAGAGCCCACCCGATCTCGCCATTGATCGCCAACCCGTGGGGTTTGGCGTCGTCGAGGGGGAATGAGGCCATGAGTCCGAGCGAAGGCACGACCACCGGAGCGCCGGAACTGCCGTCCGCAGTGGCAGACCCCTCGCTGGAACCCGCATCGCTGGTAGGCGCGGCGATCCCGAACCCGATCGCGGGTCCCCAAGTCCAGGACTTCTTCCCCAAATCGCCCCAGCCCCACGCATAGTAGTACTGCAGAAAATCGATGGTTGGCGCGAAGCTCCCGTCCTTGAACAGATCTACTTCGTTCTTGCCGTCGTGTCCTGCGTCGAAGTAGACGCGAAGCTTGGGTTGGAAGAACAGGAGATGAGGCGATCCGGACGGCCATCTTTTCGGCTGGTCGTTCTGCGTGTCGACCGCGGATGGATCCTGGGTCGCCGGCTGCGATGCCTGGGTGTCGACATTCGTCCTGGCTTCGGATGCCCGCTCGGCATGGCCCTGACCACCATCCGTCTTCGCGGGTGTAGAGGGCGAAGCTGCCGGCGCCGGCACGCGAACCGCTGGAAGCGATTTGCCCGGAGACCCCCCGTCTCCCATGCCGCAGAGCTGTCGTACGTCCTCGACGGAGAAGCCGCTTTCGCGAAGAGCCATGGCCTGCGTGATGTCGCAGGTCACAGCAGCCGTGGCGGCGCAGGGCAGCTTCAGCGGGCCCAGCAGGGCGAGCCAGAGAATCCACACGCGATGCCCCCGCCAGGGCGTGACCCGGCGAAGGGGCTGAACCGGGGACCCATCCTCCGGCGGAAGCTGCGAACGTTCAGGTGATGAATGCTTGAATCCGTTCATGTCGGCTCCATCAGGCTACTGCGCGTTGGCGTTCGGCGGGCGTGGGAAGCTAGCACAGGGGGAGGGTCCTCGGAGGTGAGGCCCATCACACGGTCCGCGGAAAACTTGTACTCGCCCCCCTCCCCGCGAAGGTGAGGGAGCGTAGTTCGCGGCGGTCCGGTTCCGCCCGGGTTGCGGCCTCGGCCGCCCGCCTGCTCCTCGTCGTGGCCGGGCCAACCTCGGCTGGCGGCGGGCGCATCCTCCTCAAGTCTGCGGACATCGTCGCGAACAACGCCGCTGCCGCCGACCGCACCTCCATCTTGGCGACGCTGACCGGCGCGAGGGCGACGTCCACAACTACCGCGCCTCCCAGGGCCTGCTCGCCTCCGACGCGAGGCCCCTCACCTACGCGGCCATGGGCCGGCTTGCGGCAGAGCTTTCCACGCGGTTGTCCGCGAATGTCGACAGCAGCGATTTCGCGACACCGAACGCGATCTTCCGCTACGAAGTCGCGAAGTGCGCACGAGTGCTCTTCGAGGACAGCCCGGGAGCTTTCCGCGAGTTCCTCGTAGGGACCCTGATCGACTACGCCGACATCCAGCGCTTCCTGCCCGAGCTCGTGGCAGAGGTCGCGCGTAGGTCGCGTCGCGACCCTGCGCGCACCGTATCTACGGTCTGGGCTATGTCTGATAGTGAGCGATTACGCGAATAGGCCTTTTATCCCGCCTATCCGCAGAACGATGACCGTTCACAAGGCACATGATCCTCCATTCAGATTCTCCTTTTGTCAGGTTGCTTAAGAAAGAAAAAGGGGTCGGGAGTCTTTGTTCCCTGATTTGGAGACCGACCCCT
>DAOTTM010000201.1:0-8380 GCA_034437915.1 Dehalococcoidia bacterium
CTCCACGCTCTCCAACGAGGCCTTCCCGTCTCTGGAAGTGGTACCCCCGGCGGGAATCGAACCTGCGCACATGGTTTAGGAAACCACTGCTCTATCCTCTGAGCTACGGGGGCACGTGACGCGAAAGCGCCGGATGATTGTACCAGACGGGGCACCGGCGGCCGGCAAGTGGAGCTCGGAACCCGAGACAGGGAGCGGCGTGTGTGCGAGGGCCGTTACGTAGAGTAAACTCGCCCGAACTGCCAGGAAGAGGGTGCCCATGACGTTCCGAGAAACCTTCAAATCAAACGTCATCGACGAGTCGGCGGCGGACGAGTTCCAGCGGCACGCCGAGTCGGCGGCCAGGTGGCTGCTCATTGCCGCACTGGGTGTCCTCCTGCTCGGCTTTGCGCTGGCCGGCCTCAATGTATGGAATCAGCATGAACAATTCGGGAGGTTGGATGGGGCCCAGCCCTTACGGTTCGACGTCCTGAACTTCTTCGCGGCCCTCAGTACATATGCGCTGATCTCGGCGGTGCTATTGGCAGGCGGGTTGCTTGTGCGGTCGCTGGCATGGTTCCACCTTGCCGTCTTTTCGGAGCTCGACGACCTGTACGCCGCAACCGACAATGACAGCGGAAGAGACTCGGATGACCGTTAGCCGCGAGCGTGAGAACTCAGCATGTGCGGATTGCGAACATCGGCTCTTCCGGCTGGCTCGCGTGCTCCGGACGGCGTGCGCTGCATCTTTGTTGGCGGCAGGGGTGATGATTGCCTTCTTTCCGTGGGGGGGCGAAATCGCATTGGACGGATGGCGAGTGTGGCCGCTCGCCTTTTTCTCGGTTCCCGTCCGTTTTTTTACGGCTGCAACGGTCTGTGCCGTGGCCGCTGTCTCGGTTTGGTTGCTCGGCCAACTGGGTGCTTCGCTGCAAGAAACCGTCTTGCAATTCAGGCGTCGCGTGAAGATAGTGCGGCGGGCCAAGAGGTCGTCAGCCTCCAGTGGCCAGGGCCAACGGCACCCGCACTAGCCCAAGCTCAGCCCCTGCGCTTCCAACCGCGGGTCGCGGCGGACGTCATCGACGAAGGCGCGGAGGAGGGCGGTCGTGATCGCAGGTTCTTCGAGATGGAAGAAGTGGCCCGTGCCGGGGATCGGTTCCTGGCGGAGGAACATCGTCTGGTCACGCAGCCAAGCGGGGTCGCCGATGGGCTTGGAAGCCCAGATCGCCATGAAGGGCTTCTTGTCGGCGGCGCCGATGAGGTCGAGGGCGCGCGATTCGAGGCCTTCACAGCCGTCGAGCATGCCCGCCGCAATGTCCGCTGGGCAACCGAGCATCATGCTTCGGATCTGGTCTTTGTAGGTTTCGGAGGCGCCTTCGACGAAGAACGATTCCACCAGCTCCCGCAACGGCTCGGTCGTGCCCGCCTTCTCGACGGCCTCGACGGTGCGCTCGAAGTTGCGCCCAAGGTCGGCGCGGATCGGTGAATCGCCGAGGACGATGCCCAGGACGAGGTCGGGGTGCGCATCGTTCAGGAGGAGCGCGACGAGGCCGCCGAGGCTGTGGCCCACCAGGATCGCCGGGCCGCAGTCGAGGTGGCGGATGACTGCGGCGACGTCGTTCGCCGCTGTCTCCGGGTCACAGGGAAGGGCGTGCTGCGATTCTCCGCGGCCGCGCAGGTCGATGGCGATGCAGCGGTAATCGCCCTTGAGGGCGTCGAACTGCGGCTGCCAGGCGGAGCGGTCGCAGGCCAGGCCGTGGATGAACACGAAGGTTGGCGCCCCGGAGCCTTCGTCGGCAAAGGCGATGCGCACGCCGCCTACATCGAGGCTGCTCATCGATGTCCTCGTCGCCGCCGCTTGGAAACGCGGCCGGAGTTCGCCATGACCGCCTTGCCAGCGACGTTCAGCAGGGGGAGCAACATCATCATCGTGCGCATGCTCGGCCGCATCGCGCGAACGCCGGATTTCGATGCCTTCGATTGGCGCGCCTTCGCCGCCGCCTTCTTGACGCGCTGAGGGGTCGCGCGGCCCTGTTCACCGAGAGCGTGAAGGACATCCTCCGCGGCCTCTCGCGCGCCGTCGAGGTCCACATCTTTCGCGGCGGACTTCGCACGTTTGATGCCGCCGTGGCCCGCTACCGCCAGTTCGTTCACGAGGTCCAATGCTCGGCGGTGCGCCCAATCGAGTTCGTTGTGGAGGGCTGCCGGTTGCTTCCCGCCCGCGCGACGTCCGCCGTTGGCGCCTGAGCGCTTCCCTTTCTTGCCTCCTGCGAACAGCACAGCCCCTGCCGCCAGGACGAGCGCGATGCCGCCGGCGATCAACACCGCGGAACCGATGCCGCGCTTCGTGGGGGCGGCGTGCTGGTCGACGAGCACGGCGAGTGGCTCGGCCTGGTCCGCATCCGGGAACAAAGGCGCGGACGAATCGAGCGAGGTGAGAAAGTCCTGCACGACGAACGTGAAGTCGTCCGGGTTGTCGCCGGGGACGCTGTGGCCGGCGCCGGGAACGACACGCAACGTTGCCCGCATCATTTCGCGCACGGCCCGCTCCGCGACCTCCTGGGAAAGCACGTCGCTTTCGCCCCCGCGCACGAGCAGCGTGGGTACACGGATGTCGCGGAAGAGCTGCCACGTCTGGTCGTTGGAAAGCTCGCCACCGATGCGCAGGCCACTCTCGGGCTGGCGAAAGCGCTTGTCGAACTTCCAGGTGTATTTGCCCGTCTCGCTCTGCTTCAGGCGATGGCGCATGCGTTCGCGAATGTTCTCCATGGTGCGGCGCTGGTTGAAGCGGTGGGCCAACTCGACGAACTCTTCGAATTCCAGCTCGTCCGGGCCGCGCGTGAAGCGCACGATGTTGTCGACGCCCTCCTTCGCGGACTCCGGGCCGACATCGACAAGCACGAGGGCGCTCACGTGCTCGGGGAAGCGGACGCTATAGGAGACAGCGTTGAGGCCGCCCATGCTGTGCCCGATGAGCACGAACGTATCGAGGCCGATGGCGACGCGGAAAGCTTCCACGTCATCGACGAAGGCCTCGCGCGAGTAGTCGCCAGCATCGGACCAAGCGCTGTCGCCGTGGCCGCGTTGGTCAAGAGCGAGGAGGCGATATCGGGCCTGGGCGCGCTGGGCAAATTCATCGAACATGTGTCCGGAGACGCCGAATCCGTGGAGCATGAGGATGGGCGGCGAACCCGCGTCGCCCCATTCCTGGTAGCGAAGCGTCAACCCGTTGACCTCGGCTTCCTTCTCGCGATATTCCGTTGTGGTCATGATCGCCTCCCGTGTCGCAAAGAACGGCTTCGCAACACGGTCCGATCATAGCACCGCTGGCCCTTCCCTTGGCGCAGTCGGACCGTTTCACCTGAGTGGCGCAGCGCCCTGGTCGGCGAGGAGCGTGTTGTAGATGCGGACGACGCCATCACCCTGGTAGGCCCAGCCGCCGCCGGGGTTGAAGGAGTAATCGTAGGCGGCGCGGACGGAGTGTTCGCCGGAGAACCCTGCCTTCTCGCCGGCGTGCCATGCTTCGCCGAGTCCACGCGCACCGCGGTCGGCGTTCGCCTGCGGGTCAAAGCGCGAATCGCCCATCCCGACGCCGTAGCCCTGGTCGTGGAGCTGGAAGAGCCCGACGGAGTGCCCGTTATCGCCAACGGCATCGGGGCGGCCGCCGCTCTCGGCCAACATCACGGCCTTGAGGAAGAGGGGAGGGACGTTGTACTTCTGACCGAGGCGATTCAGCATGTCGTCCCAGCGATCGGCGGGCACGGCGCCCTGCGAGACTACCGGGGTATGCGGTTCGACGGCTTTCGACGAGCGCGTGCCGGGAGCTGGTTGACGGCTCGTCGCCGCTGGAGTACGCGCGCTCTTGCTGGCCCGGACGAGTGGTCCCTCGGTGGAGGGACTCGCCGATGGAGCGGCGGCATCCCACCGCAGCCCTCGGGCGCTGGCCGCGGCTTCCAGCAGTGACACATGGTAAATACCGGAGCCGCCAACGCCGCTGATTGCCATAGCGCCATCTTCACACCGCCGGGACCGCCTCTGGTAGTATCAGAGCGCCGATTGAGTTCGGACTGAATCCCCTAATTTCTGGAGCAACCCGTGGCGCAGATTCGCATCCCCGATCCGACTTTGATGGCCCGCCTCCAGCTCAGCGTGAAGGGCGTGGACTGGGCGGCCTCGCTCGTTGCACACCGGCAGCACGAGCAGGTCGACGGCGAATGGTCCCCACACCAACACCTGTTCCACCTGAACGCGACGGAAACGAGCGTCTATCACGCACGAATGGGAAGGATTCTCAATGAGAATGTCCCGGTCCTCATCAGCTGGGATAACGAAGGGGCCATGCGGGACGAATATGACTCCGCGCGTCACGTAGGCGAGCTCGCGGACGAATTCATGCGGAACCGCGACCAGACCGTTCAGTTGTTCAAAGGACTCTCCGAAGATCAGTGGCTCCGGCGAGGGGTTTGGCCCGACGGGCGCACTATCGATCTCGCCTGGCTCGCCGAAAAAGCCCTCTGGCACTCGCTGGACCACTTCGCGACGCTGCTGGACTTGCATGGTGAAATGGAACCGCTGCAGGCGCCCGCCTGGATCCAGTGACGCCTCAGGCGCCTGTTGTGTCGAAGCGATAGCCGTCGCCGCGCACCGTCTCCAACGCGCGCGCAGCATCGGTGCGGGAGAGCTTGCGGCGAATGTTGGAAACGTGCCGACGAAGAATCTGCAGATAGCGGTCGTCCGGCGAAGCGCCCCAGCCGCGCTCAATAATCTCGCTGGCCGCGACAGTGCGGTCGGAGTGTGCGAGCAGGATGGAGACGATCTCCGCCTCGCGTTCCGTGAGCACAATTTCCGATTCCTGGAAGCGGAGGCGGCCGCGAAGCTGGTCCAACTCATACACCCCGGCGACAACAAGTTCAGCGGCGGCGACGCCTTCGCGCGCCATCTCCTTGATGCGCCGCTCGACGGAGACCGAACTGAGCGCGCCGCGAGCGAGACCGTCCATCTCCGGGCGGAACGTCCCTGGCACGGAGAAGCCCTGGCGCCCTTCTTCGGAGACGTAGAGCACGGGCACGAGCCGCCAACGCCGGACCTGCTGAAAGCCGGAAGCGATGCGCTGCTGCTCGTCGACATCGCCGGTAACGATCGCGAGGAGGTCGTAAGAGTGTGCCTGCGCGGCCTCGATCCGTTCGCTCTCGGTATTCAGGATGTCCATGACAAAGCGTTCGCCCAGGATTGAGCGGCCACAGAGCGCCGAGGGAACACCCGGCACGACAGCGAGAACGTTCGGCATCCTTCCCTCCCTCCTGGCCGATGCAGGCCGCACGGCCGCTCTCTTGAATCGGCCTGATCCAATGCAGCCAGCGTAGAGGTGAGGAGGCGATGATCGAATCGGCGCATACCCCAGTTCGACCATGGAGAAGGTCTCTCAGGGACATGTCAGCGTGTTCACACGTCCGGAAATGCCATCAGAGGCCGCGTCGGAGGATGGCCTGCGCGACTTCGCGGGCGTCCGGTTGGTAGGCGCCATTGGCTATTTGCGCACGAAGCGCCTCGACGCGTTCGGTGCGCACGTCGCGGGCCTCTTCCACGGCCCCACGGGCCCGTGACAGTTCGCGCGCCCCTTCGGTGATGCCCGCGTTGTCGGCGCGCGAAAGCGTGGCGCTGTTGGTGTGCGCGGCCCGGATCTTCGGGCTGATGTCGTACACAATCGCTCCCGCGGGGGAGGCTATCGCGGTCTTCTTAATCTCACTCATCGCGTACCATCCTCTCGTATGCTAACGCTCGGTCTGTGGAACCATGGAAGGGTTTCATGCGCCCTCGTCCAGCGTGCCCACCACCACGAGGCGGCGCTTCAAGTCGGTCGTGCAGGTGATCAGTGTCACTGTCGCGGAATTCTCCGAACGTAGCAAGCGGACCTCGGACGAATCAACAACCAACACCCGCCGGACAACGTAGCGATACACCCGGTCACCGCTCTGGACCTCGATGTAATCGCCCGTCCGCACCTTGTCCAACGATTTGAACACCGCGAGGTTGCCGCGATCCGCCACCGAAACGTGGCCGGTGAGCACCATGTTTCCGGGCTGGCCGGGCCGCGCGGAGTCCATATGGTGGCCCACGGAGCGCCAGGCTGTTTGCCAAACCGCACGCTCGTTCTCCAAGACGACGCCAACTTCCGAAACCGAAGCATCGATGCCGGCGGCGGCGACAACGACACGCGTCGGCAACCCACCTTCACTGGCGAGGAGCGGATAGGTTGGTTGCGGATGTCCCAGCGCCACGGCAGCGAGCACGAGTGGCGCGCGGGAAACTTCGCCGCCCGATTGCGTGTGAAGCCCAAAGCAGGAGATCGCCCCGGCCGCCAGTACCATTGCAATTGCAACGACCGTGGAAGCGGCGATAGTCCTGCTAATTCCACGACCCGCGCGTGTGACTCTCATGCGTTCCATCCCGGTGCTCGGAGCAGCACCTCTCCCCATTGTTGTCGGCAACTCTCGGGCGCTCCGCAATCCGCGAATGTAAACGGAGTGCAAAACGTCCCGACGAACGGGTTACAACGCCGAGGAAGGCGGGGGGAATGTGGACATTTGGCGACGGCAACGGGGCCAAAACTCAGCGTCTTGCCCTACGCCTTACCCGTGAAAGTGCGACTGTCCTTCGTCCGCGGTAGTCGCCAGGTAGGCGGCGGACCGCCGCTGCCCGCGCTTCATGGCAGACATCTTCGCCTGCATCTCCGTCATGCGCGCGGTCGTCTCGTCGGCGGTATCCTGGTTGACCCCGATCAACCGCCGAAGTCCTTCGCGAAGGGCTGGACCGGTGGATTCATGAGGCAACCCGAGGACTGCCCGGCAGGAGGATTCGTGCGCCGGCGAACCCTCGATGAAGCGGTCCAACTCGCCGTCGCGAATCCACTGAAGCTGCCGTTCGGCGAGCGCGATGGCCGTTGCGAGTTGTGTGGTCGCGTCCACTAGACCGCGGCTTTCACGAGACGGGGAGCAACGGGTGTCGCCTGGACATTCGCCGTTGCTGCCTTCCAGGAAGAGCCAACGCGGGAGATGAGCTTCTCTGCCTCGTCCAGGCGGGCGAGGTTCCCAAGCGTCGCGTCAGCCAGTGCCCGCAGGCAATAGACGTAGACGCCGCTGAGGGTGTGGGGAAGCTCGCCTTGTTCGAGGTCCAGAGTCGCAAGGAGTTCGCCGACAATGAGCTGGGCGCGGCTGACTTCGTCCAGGTATCCCTGGCGATTCTGAAGTTCAAGCATGAGCCTTGCCTTCTTCATCGCCTTCACCGCTCCTTCGAAGAGCATGGTGGTGAGGACGATTGGGTCGGAAGTCATGGCATCGACGGTACGGTAGGCGGACGAAGCGTTTGCAGGCATGCTGGGTGAGGTCCCTTCTGAGCGATGATCTCTACTGCGAACATCGGAAAAGGGCGGCCGCGAGGACAGTAGGGCTTTCCCTGAAGTCGGCTTAGTTCTTGTTGTTGCTGGCGAGTTGAGCGCTCATCTGGGTGAGCGAACTCTGCAGCGCCTGGGCGCGCGCCTGGGCTTGCTCCATCGCGGCGAACTTCTTGCGAAGGACGGACATCTCACGGTCGATGTGGTCCTGCATCTTCGCTTTTTGCGTGTCCAGGTCTTTCGTCAGCACGGTGTAACGGTCCTGCCGTTTCTGCATGACACCGCCGGGTCCGACCTGGACGTCGAGCAGGCCCTTGATACGCGCCATCGCGCCTTCCTTCGTGGCGCTGACGGCGATCGTGTGGGATCCAGCCGTGGGCACGGCTCCGAAGTTCAGGACCATCCCGGGAATCAGCGAAGCATTGCTGCCGTTGGCGGCGTACGTTGCCGTTTGAGCCGAGGAAGGCCCACCGTTGGCTGGCGTGAAGGTAGCTGTGATGTTGCCGGCGCCATCATCGTTGAGGAGGTAGGAACCCGCCGTTGGACCGCTGTAGACGCCCGTGAGGGAACTCACCGAACCCGTTCCGCCCGCGGTGAGCGTGGCGCCAAGGGTCAGCGTGCTGAGCAAAGACTGGACGGACGCCGGGTCCGTGGCGAGGGCGTTCTGGAACTTGCCTTCGTCCAGTTGCAGCGTCCCCGTGCTCCCGAGCGCGGCGCCAACGGCCCCGAAGCTCAAGCCGATCTGTCCCAGAGACGAGAAATTACCATCCACGTTGAGCGCCGGCGCGGAAATGAGTCCACGTAAGGTGGCCTTGAAGGCGCGCAGCGTGGCATCGCCGCTCAGCACGCCGGATTGGTTGCCCGTGGCCGATACCTCCGCCCTGGTTGCGGCGTCCATCGCTGCGAAAACCTTGTTGAACTCGGTGACGAAGGCCTTCACTGATGAAAGGGCGGCGGCGCTATCCGGGGCGACGGTGACGGTCGCCGGGGTGCCTGGACCAGTGAGAGCGTTCA
>DAOTTM010000202.1:0-3250 GCA_034437915.1 Dehalococcoidia bacterium
GCATGGTTAGGGTGAAGACCTTATGCCCCGGGAGGCGACTTGCGTAGTCGAATTCCGCCGCCCAAATGTCGAAAACTTCAGACGGTGTCCGCAGGCCAACGTGATGGGCCTGCCAATTCAGCCCGAAGTACGGCCAATCGTCGAGTGTCCAATCCACAGGGAGTTCGACCAGCGATACTTCCTGGCCGAAGTGAAACGGTCCGTCGGTGACGACTTCGTCGCCGACCCGGCAGTAGTACGGTGTGAAATCGTTGCCCATGAGGCTGGAGTCGTACTCGAAGCCGAGTTCTTGCAGGAAACCCACGGTCTTGCTCGTGATGTCCCAGGCCGGAGAGCGGAAGCCAGACGGAGCACGGCCCGTGAGGCCGCGGATGCATTCGATCCCGCGCTCCAAGACAGCCAACTCCTGTTCCGCCGAGAGGGACCGCGGGTTCTCGTGGCAGTAATTGTGGTGGCCAATCTCGTGGCCAGCGTCAACGACAGCCCGCACAGCATCCGGATACGTTTCGATGGTGTGACCGGGGATGAACCACGTCGACGAGATGTCGTACCTCTTGAGCAGTTCCAGGAGACGCATCGCGCCGACAACGCCGAACTCTCCACGTGAAACCGCTCCCGGCGATTTGGCGCCCATCGAACCGATCCAGACGGAGATGGCGTCGAAATCAAACGAGAGGCAAATCGAGGTCCCTGGAGATACGGAATCGACAAGCGAGACTCCGTTCGGCATGCTCGTCACGATCAAAACTCCCGAGCTTATTACTCCGAGGTCTTCTGAAAACGCCCCGGCATCACTGCCGGGGCGTGCGGGTGTTGGTGGAGACGCGGGAGAGTCGAACTCCCGGTCCAGCGAAGTTCAGCTCCGGATTATCCTACAGGCTTTCCCACCGATACGAATCTCGCCAGTCGGCTGCGATGGTGGTCCCCACGCCAACTGGCCAGCAGATGAATCTTTCGCCAGGCGCATCTGCGTCCCCTGGCGGCATCCCGGCATTGCAGCGTTCTTTCGTGGGCCCACCGGGCCGAGGCTCACGAAGAACGTCGCTACGTATTAAGCAGCGAGTTGAAGTTGACGGTTGCCAACTATTTTTGGACGCCTGATTAACGAGGGTGACATCCAACCTCGGCCTGCTATCCGGCTACCTAGCCCCCTGTCGAGTCCCTTCGTCCCCATGATTGCCCGTGCGAACGCTCGCACGTCCCTTTCAGTGTAGCAGGTTGACGGACCGCCGAATCCCGCCCTAGGCTGCCAAGGGTTTCTTTAAGAAACCATGCCCCCGACTGGAGAAAAGATGTGGCCGATCCGACCGACCCCGAATTCCTGCGTATTCGCGGGTACCTCATCGCCCAGGCCGCCAGGCTGGCCCTACCTGATCTCGTGGACAAAGTGCGCACGGACTCGCTTCAGCTCTGGGACGCTGCCTCCGCCATCCCTGCGGGGCGCTTCGAAGAGCGACCGACCGTGGAAGATTGGTCCGCGGAAGAGGTGCTCAACCACGTTCTTCTCATGACAGAGAATGGAGTGAACGCGATCACGGGCATCCTCGCCTCCGGAGCGGTACCGCCACGGATCACCGATGCGATGTTGCCGGGCGGGCGGGCTGGCTTCACCTCCGCCGCCGACTATCGCACGGCCTTCGAAGCGTTGCGTGACCCGTTGTACGCGGCCGTCTCGGAAGCGAAGGGCGACGAACATCTCGATGTGAAGATCACCCACCCCCAGTTCGGTGGATTCAGCTGGCGCGAATGGTTCCTGTTCATGCGCGTTCACGACCTCGACCACATGCGTCAGTTGCAGGCGAATGCCGCTGCGTTCAAGGCGTAGTGCGCCTCTCAGGTTCGCCGCGCCCAGGGGAGCGTTACGCGTTCGATCAGCAGGATGGCGAGGTTTAAGGCGACGCCGAGCAGCGTAACGGCCACAATGCCGGCGTACATCGATGGGAAGTCGAAGATTTGATAGCTCGTCCAGATGCGGGCGCCGAGGCCATCGTTCGATGCGAGGAACTCGGTGCCCACGATGACGATGAGGGCGAACCCCATGGCGATGCGCAGCCCGGAGAATACCGCGGGCGCGGAAGCCGGCAGCAGGACGGTCGTCGTCAGGCGAACACGCCTGGCGCCGAAGGCCCGCGCCGTCTCCAGGTGGACCGCCGAGACCTGCTCCGCCGCCGAAAGGGCTGCGAAGAAGACCACGAAGAAGACGCTGAAGCCCACCATGAAGATGCGCGCCGTGTCCGTGATGGCGAAGGCGACGAGCACCAGCGGCAACATGGCTATGCGCGGCACGACATACAGCGCGGTCGCCAGTGGGTAGAGCAGCTGCCTGATGAGCCGCGAGACGCCCGCAGCGAGCCCGAGGACGACGCCGGGGAGGGCACCCGCCACGAATCCGATGAGCAGACGCCGACTGGTCGCCCAGGCGTCCGAAAGCAGGTCACCCGAGCGTGCCTGGTCCCAGGTCCGCTGGGCCACATCCCAAGGCGCCGGGTAGAAGAGGGTGTCGATCCAACGGCGTTCCGCCGCCACCTGCCAGAGCGCGAGCAGGGCCGTCGGCAGGACGAGGCCCACTACGAGGGGCACGGTCGCGCCACGGAATCTCGCGATCATCGTTCACCGAGGAGCAGGTAGAGCCTGCGGAAGAGCGGCCCATATTCGGCTCGTTCGCGGATCGCGGCGTAGGAGCGCGGGCGCGCGAAGGGCACGGGCACCGTCTCCAGGACGCGACCCGGACGGCCGGAGAGGACCGTCACCTGGTCAGCCAATGCAAGTGCTTCGTCGATGTCGTGCGTGACGTAGACGATCGTGCATCCGCTTCGCGTCCAGAGCCGCAGGAGTTCGTCCTGCACGGCGATCTTCGTCTGGAAGTCGAGGGCGGAGAGCGGTTCATCCATCAGCAGGAGCGGGGCTTCGAGGGCGAAGGCGCGGGCGATCGCCACGCGCTGGCGCATGCCCTCCGAAAGTTGCGAGGGGTATGCCTTCGCGAACTGTGTCAGCCCGAGGTCGTCGAGAAGCGTGCGCGCGCGCCCCAGCCGCTCGGCGCGCGCGACGCCGCGAAGTCGCAGCCCGTAAGCGACGTTCTCTTCAGCGCGGAGCCAGGGGAAGCAGGAGTTGCCCTGCGGTACATACGCGAACGAGCCGTCGCCCGGTCGCGAAATGCTCCCGCTCGTCGGGCGCGCGAGGTCCGCTATCGCCTTCAGCAACGTCGATTTCCCGCAGCCGCTCGGACCAAGGATCGCGTGGAACGAGCCTT
>DAOTTM010000203.1:0-12026 GCA_034437915.1 Dehalococcoidia bacterium
GCTGGCCGACGCTTCGGCATGGCAGGACGTGCTAACTGGTGACGGCGTCGGGGGCGGCGCCACGTACTTCCGCTCGCCAGCTCAATACGGGTTTGTCCACACGGACGCGACCGAATTACTCATTGAAAGTCCGATACTCATTGGTCAGTGGTCCCAACAAAGCGAGAACCTCCCCTCCCTCCTGGGCTGGGATGTCCTCCAGCATTTCCGCCTCGAAATCGATGGCCCGAACAAGACCGTCTCGCTCCATCAGGGCGGCGCCTGAACCGGGACTACGCCTCAATCCGCATCAGCACCGCCCCCTCTTCGATGGCCTCGCCCTTCGTCACGCATATCTCCGACACTGTGCCCGCTGAAGGACTCTCCACCGGGATCTCCATCTTCATCGACTCGAGGATGAGCAACTCCTGCTCCTTGCCCACCGCGTCTCCCACCGCCACGAGGACCTCCATAACGGACCCGGCCATCTGTGCCTCAACGTTCACCAGCGCCATGCGAACCCTCCACCGAAACGTTCAATGTGGTGCGAACTCTACCGGTATCGGCGCAAAGAAAAACCCCCTCCCGCGAAAGGAAGGGGGTTCTCAATGGGGCGCGGGCGGAGCTTAGCGGCCGCCGCGGTGAGGGCGACCCTCGTTCACGAGCTTCGTGATTGCCGCCAGCGCCTTCTCCTTCGCCCTGGCTACGTTCTCTGGCTTGATCTTGCCCTCGGCCGCCGCCTTATCGATCGCCGTGTTGGCCGCGGCGACCATCGCATCGATCACCTTCTGCACGGGCACGTTGTGCGCCGTGGCGAACTGCGCGATCGTCTTGCCGCCGCGCAGTTCCGTCACGAGGTCCTGCTCGCTGACGCCGATCGCGCCGGCGGCAGCGCTCAATTCGGCCTTCAAAGCCCGCCCATGCCCCTTCCGGTCGCCGTCGGCCTTGCCCTTGTGGTCGAGCACCTTGTCGATGCCGTCCTTGGCCCGGTTGAGGATCTCGTCTTCTTTCGCCTGCGGCAGCTTGCCATCCTTCACGGCCTGGTCGAGCCGCGTCTTGAGGTCGCCGAGGACCGTCCTGACCACCGCCGCGGTATCGACGTTGTTGGCCGCGAAGATTTCGCGAAGGCTCTTGCCTTCCTTCAATCCCGCCGCGACGACGGTCCTGTCCAGTCCGGATGCCTTGACGAGCTGCGCGGCGGTGATCATGCCGATCTTCTCGCCCTTGTCGTCTCCATGGCCCCGGCCATCGCGGGCCGCCGGAGTGCCGTTCGTGCCTGGTTGCTCGGCCATGGCGACCCCCGCCGCGCCGAGGATGCCCATCGCAAGGACGCCCGATAGGCCGACGCCGAGAAGCCGGGTTCGTGTGGTGAAACGCATGATTTGATCTCCTTCTCTGTTTGGAGCGGGCAACCGACCGGGAGGGGGAATGGTTGGCGGCCGTGCTGCTCTCAACTGGTATTGGCGTGGGCCCGCCGGAAGTGACGGCGCGGCCCCGCGTCAGGCGCGGCGTTTACCTGTGCTTTTCCACCCAGCGCCCCCGAAAGAGCAAGAGATTCCCCGCAAGCACGGAAACCGTCGCTGGCGATGACGCGATCTCGTTGTGGATGCCGCGCGGGCTAAAGGCGAGTGTTTCGCCCTCCAGGTTCCAGCGCAGGCCGGTCGTCGTCACGCCGCGACAGCGCCCGAGGGCGATCAGCGACACGACTGTCCCCGGCAGTCCGGAAACGCTCGTCGTCACATCGACCAACGAAACCTCGAAGGCATCGTCCACCATGCGAAGACGCGCCCGGCCCCGGTAGACCACCAACACGGAGAGGTTGGCGAGCGCGTGGTCCGCGCGTCCGCCGCCCGCGGCGACGACGTCGATCGCGGACGCACCCGCCCGGATCGCGAACTCTATGGCCTTCTGCAAGTCCGTTGTCTCGGGGTCCGGATCGAGGTGGAACCGCTCCGCCGGGATCCGTTTGCGCGCCTCCGAGGATACGGAATCGAGATCGCCGACCACGGCATCCGGCAGCATCCCGGCGGCGAGCGCGACATCCGCCCCGCCGTCCGCCGCGATCACCCGGTCCGCATCGGCGCTCAACTCCGCCATGAGCGCCTTCGAGGGCGCCTCCCCGTTCGCGACGATTAAGAAACGCATCGCCACCACCATTCCCGCGTCATCGACTCCCGCCTTCATCGATGAGGCGCCGCACCTGGCGAGAATAAGCGGCCATCGAGCCGCGCATGCGCGAGGCGATCACCGCGAAACCGGGGCTATTCCATTGTTCGTCCCAGGCGCGCAGCCGGCCCAGCCGCTCCTCCGCCCACGCGAGGTGCTCTTCGGCGCGTTCGAAGTCGCCATCGAGAGCCGCCTCCCAGGCGATGGTGCGATGGATGATGTGCCCCGTCGAGTACGCCATGGCTTCCGCCTGCGCTGCCTCGCGTATGAGGCGGCTTCGTTCCCGCGCCATCCCGGCCGGTCCTGGCAAAGCCTCCCAGGCGCTTCTGAACGCCGCCTCCGCCTCGACGAGTTCGCCAACCTTCCGCTTCAGGGCGCCGGGCGGCGTGTTCGAATAGTCGAGCACATCCCTTCGCGATACCTGCGCCATGTTGTGCAGGTCGAACATCTTCAGCTGCGCCTCTTCGAGCGCCGAATAGTACCGCACCATCGCTTCCGCGTTCGCAGGGAACGCTCGGGCACAGAACAGTTCCAGAGATGGCGCGGATTCCGCCCCGGCATCCCAGGCGCAGCGCGCCATCCACCATGCGTGCCAGGGCACCCCCAGCCACGGCCGATCGCCGACCATGAGGTTCTGGAGGTTGCCCGCGCCTGCTTTGCGGTATGCCTCGGCATCGCGCGGGAGAACGGCGAGGTGCGTCGGCGCGAGGCCCTTGAAGAGAATGGCATCGCTGTAATACTCGAACACGTCGATGCGCCGCCCTTCCCCCAAATGTTCTTCGCCGAATGCCGCGGCCAGCGATTGAAAGCGCGGCCAATACGCCGTGCTGTTCCGATCGCAGGCCGCATCATCGATCGCGTGCGCATAACAGCGTTCACGCGGCGCCCACAGCAACCGCACGTTCGTGTTCGGCGAAACGCTCAAATCAGCGGAGGCCGTATCGTGATAGGCCAGGTGCGCAACCTCCGCCGTCGCATCCACCTCCGCAAGCGCTTCGGCGACGAGGTTCGTCGCCTTCATCGCCTGGTCAGCGGGGCTGAGCCCGCCGCAGGCCGCGCATTCGCACCAGCCGCCACCTTCGATGTCGTCCGCCCAGAGGTGATACCCATTCGCGCCGGGGAACCGTTCGAAGAAACGCCGGGCGTTTTCGCGCAACCCGTCGCGCGCGCCCTGCGCGCTCACGCAGAGGTTGTAGCGCGCGTCGCGCACCCCCGCGCGTTCAGGAAACCAGTCCGGGTGTCTTTCAAAAAGAGCTCGGGGCAGCAGCCCTGGCAGGTGGTGCCCGCCGAACTGAAGGGTCATGCCGCGCTTCGCCGCCTCCGCCCGGATCTCTTCGCCTTCGCGCTCCCACAGCTCGAACATCCAGCCCCCACCATCCGCCGCCAGTTCGTTCCAGCTATCTGGTCTCGTGGTGTCGCCCCTGTCCAGGCGGCTCGGTGGCGTGTCGTGGAAGAAGATGTCGTTCAGGCGGTTGCGGCTCGCCCATTCCATCCACTCTCGCCAGCCGTCGTGCCACCCGTCCTGCCCCAGGACGAGGGTCCGTTTCGTGAACGACCCCGCGCCAAAGATCGCCTTGTCGACTTCGATCGCCGCTCGCCCATCGAACCCCACGCCACCGGCACCCGGCTCGACCCATGCGAATCCGATCTGCTCCAGCAACGCGTATACGCCGTTCAGCGTCCCCCGTTCAGAGGCGCCATCGATGATGATGTGGTCCGCCAGCACCGTCACGGCGAACCCATCGCCCCGTGCCTTGCCCGCCCGGAGCATGATGGTCCCGCGCGGCGCCTCCACCGGGACGACCATCGCGAGGTGCGCGCGCAATTCTTCCGCCGCATGCCCCAGCACAGCGGAATCCCCTTCTCCGTCAACCGTCCACTCCGCCAATTCCGAAGCCCTCAACACCATCCGCCGATCCTACGCGCGCCATGCAGCGACCGCTACGTCCCACGAAGTCGTGGCGCCAATCCTTCGCCCTCTGCGCTACCATTGCCACGTGAGCCCACCCCTTTTCCTCCGCCCAATGCGTCTCGACGACGCGCCCGCTGTTGCCGCGCTCGAATCCGCCGCGTTCACGAGCGGCTGGTCGCACACCGCCTTCGAACGCGAACTCACCCAAAACGCCGCCGCCCGCTACCTCGTCCTAGAACGTCCGGAATTGCTCCCCTCTCCCGCGCAGTCGGGAGAGGGGCTGGGGGTGAGGGCACGCATTGTTGGGTTCGCCGGCCTCTGGCTCATGTTCGATGAAGCCCACATCGTAACCGTCGCGGTCGCCGAATCGGAACGCCGACACGGCTACGGTCGCGTTCTCGTCCACGCCCTTGTCCAACTCGCCGCCGAACTCGGCATGACCAACGCGACGCTCGAATGCCGCGTTTCGAACACCGCCGCCCGCGCCCTCTACCGCGATTACGGGTTCTACGAAGTCGGCGAGCGCAAGTCCTACTACGCCGATAACCGCGAAGACGCCGTCATCATGACCACTGAAGCGTTCGCCACGGACGCCTACCAGCAGCGGCTCGCCAGGCTGGCCGCCAAACTGCCGCCCCACGAGGCGAGTGGCCCGCGACCGTCCGTAGCGCGCCCGTAAGGAAGCGCTGGGATGCCAGGCTGCGAACTATCGTTCCCGCGCCTGTCACTCCGGTACCGCAGCCCACGCTTCGATAAACACGATCCACTCGGCGAAATGCGGACACTCTGATCTCATCCTCGCCAGCCCGATCTCGCTGGCGGCTGCCACCCCGTGAAGGAGCTTGTCGTACGCCGGAGCGACGGCTTTGATGCGTTTCGATGGCGCCGTCGTTGGGCTGTCGTTGATGTCCTCCGGCGTCGGGAATTCGTGGCGAATGGCCAGCAGCCGCGCAGCCAACGATTCGCCTGGGATGCTCTCCGCGAGGATTTCTGGGGCCGAGAACAGGAGTGCGTCGAATTCGTGAAGCGAGATGTAGGGACGGAAGTTATGTGGCTCGCCGAAATCCTCAAGACTTCCCGTTCGATGTGCTTTGCTCGCTGGAGCGCCGAGGTTGGGATCGGCATTTCCATGCCCGGAAAGCCTTTGCCAAGGCCGTATAGGTCGAACATCGTGGTTACAAGGTGTCCAGGCGTGCCGAGGAGCCGGGCGGCATGCTTGCGAAACGCCCGGTAGTCCGAGCCACCTCGCATGTCAGGTCCAGAGGGAACACGCCTGGTGACCAACAAGCTTGGGGTTACCGACATGCCGAGTTGGCGAAAGTGTGGTTCAAGTACGTCTTTGACGAAACGTTCCTCAGTCTGACCTTCGACCAGGATCAGGGCGCGCTTCAAGGACGAGCACCCAGCACGTTCTTCTCCCACAGTTCGCCAAGGCTGTAGTCCGCCAGCCAACCCGCGATGGCCGGCTCGTCCAGGCGGCGGAACACGCTTTGGCCGTCCTCTCGTTCCACGGTCCAGATGTCCTTCGGCTCGAACTGATTCACCAGCGTCACGGACTGGGTTGCAACGATGATCTGTGTCCGTGTACTCGCGGACGAAAGCATTGCGGCAAGCAACTGAATCGCCGCCGGGTGGAGGCCGAGCTCTGGCTCGTCGAGGATGATGAGGGAAGGCAAGTCCGGTTGAAGGAGCAACGTGGCAAGGCAGATGAAGCGAAGGGTGCCATCCGAGAGCGCGGTCGCGTTGAAGTACGCGTCGGAACCCTTTTCTTTCCATTCGAGGCGAATCTTTTCGGGATTGTGCCGGCTCGGCGCGAGAAGGAATCGCTCAAAGAAGGGGGCGACTTGTCGTATAGTCGATTCGATCAGAGAAAAATCTTTCGCCGACCGCTCCTGTAGCAAGTAGAGCATCGCAGCAAGATTGTCAGATTGTTCTCTCAGGTAACGGTTGTCATCGACTGAACAGAAGGATTTCATGGCAGCGAGGTCGCTCGTGTCGTGAAAGTGGTAAACACGATACGAACGAAGATTTCGCGCTACATAAAAACCTACTCCCGCCGATACACGATCGATCATTGCTTCGGGAACGTTTCCTGAGAGATGTTCCACTTTTGGAGCAACGTGACTCGCGTCACGGTATGTTGCTTCCTCCATCTTGACAAACAGCGCGTCTTCGTCCGAGCCCGATAGGACAACTCTGTACCCGTTCTCGATCCCTGACTCTTCAAACAGGATATTCAACGACATCTCGGGCGAGGTACGCCGCCCAAAATACAGGAGGCTGTCCGCGCCTCCCTTCTGCAGTGTGTACCCGGCGAGATTCTGGCTCACCAATTCCCTGAGGAAGCGGAAGACCGAGATGAGGTTCGACTTCCCCGACCCGTTGCCGCCGATGAGGATGTTGAGGCGACCCAGCTCCAGCGTCTGGTCGCGAATGGACTTGTAGTTCTGGATGGAGAGCGTCTTCAGCGTGCGCATGGCGTTGCCTCGGATCTTACACGGCCCGACGCCGCGGCGTCCCCAACGCCATGCAGGGCTGGGCATCCCAGCGCTTGCTCACGCGCGCGCTACGGATCGCAACGTTGGCGTCGTCCCTGCGCTATCCTGTATCCATGCCAGAACAGTACGTCGCTTCCGATAAGCGCACCGGCCTCGAAGTCCAGGTCACGGGCGAGTTCCCGCCCCACCAGGACGACCGCATCCGCATCGCCCGCACGACGCAGCTCTTCACGCGCCTCATGTCCACGATCATGGCGACGGAGAACGAAGGCGACCGCCGCGAACGCTTCCACGCCGTGGAGACACAGCTCGAACTCGCCGAGGCCCTCATCCGCGAGGATATGGACGAGGTGCAGCGCCTGATGCGCCAGACCATGGAGAAGATGGGCATCAACAAGGAACAGCTGGATGAGTTGGCGAAGCGCATCATCGACCAGCTCGGCAAGGATCCCGGGAGCCTGGACTCGGGCGAAGAGCCGTCCCCGCCGCCCCTCGTCTGAGGCCCTTCCGCTCGCTTTCTGGCGGATGGAGTACCCTCCGAGGGCGAGCGGCCTGGAGGTAGCTGATGGTGGTTCCAACTCACCGGACAATCTCGCGACGGACTGTGCTCGGCTGGGGATTGGCGCTCCCGCTACCGTTCATAGTGGGCGCCTGTTCGAATTCGGGGTCGAAGCCTTCCGCGAACGCGAACGGTTCAGCCGGGGGCGTGGCCGACGAGCCGACCGTGCCGAAGGGCACGGGAGCGGCGGCGACAAGCAGCGCTCCCGCGCAGACGACCGCCGCCAACGCGTCTCCCGCCGTCACCTGCACAAGCGCGAAGGCCACGCTTGCCCAGACCGAGGGACCATTCTTCACGGCCGGTTCGCCAGAGCGTACGTCCCTGCTCGAATCCGGGATGGGCGGGACGAAGCTCGTGCTCAGCGGTGTCGTCATGTCCACCGCGTGTAAGCCAATCGCGAAGGCCAAGCTGGACTTCTGGCAGGCGGATGACAAGGGCGTCTACGACAACAGCGGCTTTCGCCTGCGCGGGCACCAGTTCACCGACGACCAGGGCCGCTATCGCCTGGAGACGGTTGTGCCCGGACTCTATACGGGGCGCACCGAGCACATACACGTCAAGATCCAGGCACCGGGCAAGGCGGTCGTCACGTCCCAGCTCTACTTCCCGGATGTCGCGCGCAACACGAATGACGGCAGCTTCGATGCGACGCTGCTGATCGCCGTCCAGGGCACACCCGCCGCCGGCCTCCAGGGCAAGTTCGACTTCGTCGTGGCGTAACCGGGGATGGGAAGAGCGCCCGTTGTCGCCCAGGGTGCAAAATCGAACGATACTGCATGCGTCCCGGGCAGGGCGTCCGGAAAGGTCATACCCCAATCCGGGAGCAGCCTGCTTGGACGAGATTCGCCGACGCTTCGATGTTGTTCAGTACCAAGTCCATGCCGTTGGCGCAATGCAGGAACGCGGATTCACCGTTCGCGATGTCCAGGAAGCGGTTCTTGGGCCGAACGCGGAAGTCGTAGAAGAATCCACGGTTGGGTACGGGCCGACCTCGCTCGTCCTCGGATGGTGCCACGAAGGGCGGGTGCCGCTGCACGTTCTGTTCGGCGCGGGCGCGACGCTCTGGATCATAACCGTGTACGATCCGAGTACGGATCCTAAGCAGCGCTTCGAGGCGCCGGATTTTCGCAAGAGGCGCGAGCGCCCGTGAGAGAGGAAAACACAGGATGACGACGTGTCCGGTCTGCAACCTTGGGACGATGGAACCAAGAGTCATCGAGCATCCCATCCGCCACAACGGTCGTTGGGTGCTCGCCGAGCACGTGCCCGCCGATGTTTGCGATACCTGTGGAGAAACGCTGTTGACCGCCGAGGTGGTTGAACGATTGGAGCGTACGCTGGCGCTTCCTCCAAGCTCTTCGCGACGGATTGAGGTGTTCGATCTGCACCTTCCTGAACGCAATTCGTCGGACGTGCTGCCCTCCACCGTCGCGGTTAGGTAGGCTGACTAGCGGGCGCTAGATCCGCCCGCCCCAGGCGCGCCGCCGCCCCCTTCGCCCCCAGAGCAGCAGGGCGATGGCGGCGCCGAAGAGGAAGCCGCCGATGTGCGCGAACCAGGCGACACCGCCACTGGCATCCGCGGCCGAGGTGATGGTCGCGTAGCCGGAGAACAGGTTCTGGGCGAACCAGAGGCCGATCATGATGATCGCGGGCACCTGGAAGGGGATGAACACGAGGAAGACCATGGGGATGACGACGCGGATCCGGGCCCGCGGGAACCACACGAGATACGCGCCGAGCACACCGGCGACCGCGCCGCTCGCGCCCACCGTGGGCACGACCGTGTTCGGGTCAACAATCCCCTGGATGAGCGACGCAACCACCGCCGCCGCGAGGTAGAAGAGCAGGTACTTCAGGCGCCCGAGCTTGTCCTCGATGTTATCGCCGAACACCCAGAGGAAGACCATGTTGCCGAGGATGTGTAGCCAGCCTGCGTGGAGGAAGGCGGCCGTGAGAATCGAGAGCAGCACGAGGAGCGTGTTGGGGTTCGTCGCCAGCGATTGCCCGCGCACCGTATCGAAGAACTCCTTCGGCTGGAAACTGAACTGGCAGATGAAGCGGTCGGCGTCCGTCGGCGCGGTGCGGAAGCCGTAGCAATCGCCGTTCGTCTGCTCGATGAACTCGTCGTTCTGTTGCCGTCTCCCCGGGGCGAGGTTCGTCGAAAGGCCCAACATATAGATGAACACTACGAAGTTCATGGCGATGAGGACGTAGTTCACGACGGGCCGAGAGCGCCGTGGGTTGTTATCGCCGATGGGGATCATTGCCGTACCCCGCTCATGCCGTCACTCCGACGAGATGGGACGTGTCGTTGAGGAGGCTGAGCACGGGCCGCCCGCGAACGACCGTCACCTCCGAAAGGCCGCAGTTGGCGATATCCATGCGGAAGGTGTTGGCGATGGGCATGCCGAGCAATTCCGAGAGCATGCAGATGATGGCCGTGCCGTGCGAGACGACGAGGACGTTCTCGCCCTTGTGCCGCCGGATCAGCCGCTGGAGCGTCGCATGCGTGCGTTCGCGCACGGCCGCCACATTTTCGCCGCCGGGCGGATGCCAATCGGGGCTCTCATCGCGCATGAGCTTGTGCTGCTCCGGGTGGTCGCGGCGGATGGCGGATTCGCGCTCCATCTCCCACGCTCCGTAGTGCAGCTCGCGAAGCGAGGGGTCCGTGTTTGGGGTGAGCGCGCGCCCTTCGGTAGCGAACCCCGCCGTGCGGATGGCGCGCGAAAAGTCGCTCGTATAGGCGGCGTGCAGCGAGACGGCAGCCAGGCGCACACCGAGGGCCCGCGCCTGGGCTTCGCCGAGGGGCGTCAGGTCGGTCTCGGAATGCCCGCAGAAGCGCCCCTCGCGGTTGCTCACGGTCTGGCCGTGGCGGGCGATGAAGATGCGTGTCGTTACTGGCGTCTTTGCGGGCGTGGGCATGCGGCGAAACAAGGATAGCAGGATGTCGCCGGTGGTTCGTTTGCTACCGCCGAGAGCTGACTCCGCGTGGGCAGACTGCGAAGACGTTATTCCGAACTCGAAGGCGATGTCTCGGTGGGCGAACGTACCTCCGTACCGGCCCTTCGGTGGCGCGCAGTCCGATTGCCCGGGTTTTTTCAATCCACTGTTTCGCAGTCAGTGTGAAGCTGTTCAAGTCGGCCTGGCTTTCAATCCCATCGAATTCGATGGGATTAAACAATCTCTTTGCGCCCTCGAACATCTCTGGGCGACGGTCGGATTCACTCGGCTGGCTCTTTCGGCGTATTTCGAAACTTGTTGTTCAGCCACTTCCGCAATGCGAGCTGATCGTCGATCGTGGCGCGCCGAACCTGGGAAAGGAGATGCGTCAACGATGGACGGACGAGCGTCAGGTCGGATGCACCTTCGTTGCAGGATGAACACAATGCGCGAAGATTGCTTATTTCGTTCGAACCGCCGTGAAGTCGAGTCCTAGCGTTCGCATCCAGTGGGCTGGGGTCACCCGCCGCCGCGCCACACATCTGACAGGTGAACCCGTTCCTGTCCAACGACGTATGCCCACCAATCCGTTGCCTCGGCCTTGTCCCAGAGATCCGCATGGCCGCAGTCGACATCAATAACAAGGACATCCCCGAACGCTCGAAAGGCATTGGCCGCATCGGGTCGCGCCGGACAATGACGCCAGCGGAAGGTTCCATGCATTGGAAGAGTAGCCGGCCTGTACCGTCGTGTCATGCTAGCGTCCTCCTGTGGAGTACTACTCGGACACCTTCACCGGCCGCACGTGGGACGCCTTCGTCAAGTCCGGCGGCCGGGTGACCGCATTCAGTGCGAACCGGCGGCGAGCTTCCGAGAACCTTCGACCGGGTGATCGCCTGCTGTGCTACGTGCGCAGAGCGTTTGTGTGGGTGGGCGCGATCACCGTCTCCTCCCAATCTTACGAATCGCCAGAGCCGATTTGGGGAAACGCCGGTTTTCCGATTCGGGTGAACGTCAACCCCGGTGTACTGCTCGCCACGCACAGCGGTATCCCGACCGATGAGTTCGCGGGTCGGCTCTCGTTTCTGCCGACGATCGGAGCTGCAAACTGGGGCTCACACCTACAGGGGTCGCCCCGGCGAATGAACAATTCGGATGGAGTGTTGATTTGGGACGCGCTCGCTACGCGCGCTGCCGCCGTCGCTGTCACTCCGAGTCCAGTTGGAGAAGAGTCCTCGCGAAGCGTGCCGAAGACAACTCATTCCGAGATTCAGGCGCAGTTGGCACGGTTCGGGGCCGCAACTGGCTGTCAAGTATGGATTCCGAAAGCTGATCGTACGAAGGTGGCCAAATGGCTAGGCGATCTCGCCACCGCTGCGCTCCTTGCGGAAGTACCTCTTTCATTCGGTGGCGCCGTAGAGGCGACCATCCGGAACATCGATGTTGTTTGGTTCCGCGGTCCAGTCGTGATCGCCGCCTTCGAGGTAGAGCACAGCACGTCGATATACTCGGGGCTGCTCCGCATGGCTGATTTGCGGGCCGTCTTCCCGAACACGCCGTTCCCGTTCTACATTGTGGCCCCGGACGCCAGACGAGCGGCGGTCGAGGCCGAGATGAGGCGACCCGTTTTTGGACGACTAGAACCGCCCCTCTCGGCACATTGCCGCTTCATCTCATACGGTCGTTTGCAGAGCTTTCTTGCTTCCCACGCGGTCGAGACTCTCCGCTACCTCGACGCCGCCATAATCGCAACTACGGCAGAAGAACTGCGGCCCGCTTGAGCGGTCGTGCAGACGTCGCCATCAAGTTCGACTGCGGCCGCGTTTGCGAATCCCGCCCATTCCAAGCCAAGAGCCTGTCCTCCGCCCCCAGCACAAAGTTCAAAAACGGTCGGGCGGTCGTGAGAATCGTGCATCTCGGCTATCAAACCAGCATTCGTGTCCGCCCGCAATGGCGGCTTGGCCCCGATTCC
>DAOTTM010000204.1:0-8447 GCA_034437915.1 Dehalococcoidia bacterium
CGATGTCGGCTCGTCGCATCCTGGGGCTGGAGTAGGTCCCAAGGGTTGGGCTGTTCGCCCATTAAAGCGGTACGCGAGCTGGGTTCAGAACGTCGTGAGACAGTTCGGTCTCTATCCGCAGTGGGCGTAGGAGGTTTGAGAGGCGTTGCCCCTAGTACGAGAGGACCGGGGTGAACGGACCGCTGGTGTGTGGGTTGTTCCGCCAGGAGCATTGCCCGGTAGCCATGTCCGGAACGGATAAGCGCTGAAAGCATCTAAGTGCGAAGCCGACCTCAAGATGAGACCTCCCACTGGATTAACCAGGTAAGACCACAGGAAGACCACCTGTTTGATAGGCGCCAGGTGTAAGCGTAGTAATGCGTTCAGCTGAGGCGTACTAATGGTCGAGGGCTTGACCTACACTAAGGATTGCCCCGTGTTGCAAGTCCCAATGCAGTTTCTTTCGCTCTTCAGTCGTTAAGGCGCATTCGTCTACCCGTCGCGGGGTGGAGCAGTGGCAGCTCGTCGGGCTCATAACCCGAAGGTCAGGGGTTCGAATCCCTTCCCCGCTACCAAGAAGTTGAGTCTGTTTCAGACATAAAGAAGGCCCTCATAATGAGGGCCTTCTTGGCGTTTGGCGACCAATTGCCGACAGGAGTTCATAACTTGCCGACGGCGGACGCCGTTGGTGGTCGGCGCAAAGCTGTCGCGATCGCCTCGGCAGCCTCCGATTCGACGTCTGATGTCGTGTGGTAATACGTGTTTAGAGTGAAGGTGGCGTTCGCATGGCCAAGGCGATCGGCAATCAACGCGCGCGTTCACGTCGGCGTTGACCAACCATGAGGGTCGCGCACGTGTGGCAGGGCGTGGAAGGGTAGCGGCTCAAGGCCTGCAGCTCCAAGCATTTTCTGGAACCAGTCTTGCAGGTTGCGGGCGTCAATCGGCTGCCCGAACGCACCCGTGAAAACCGGTCCTGGTCCCGCCACTCCTGCCCGGCACGGAGCCTCGACCCTCGCTGTCTCACGCGGTAGCTGCGAGCAGCTCGCACGTGTCCGCTGAGAGCCGGACGGGCCGACGGCTCCGATACGTTTTCGGGTCTCCGTCCACGATTCCAGCACCGTCGAACCGCCCCGCGGTCCGCGTGACCCGCGCCACGCCGGCGCCGACGTCGCATTCTGACCAACGAAGTGCGAGCAGTTCACCCTGCCGCATTTCAGTGGAGGCTGCGAGGGAAACAATCAGGGGGTATGGGTCCGGGAACGCCGCGACCGCTGCCAACAGGGCATGCAGTTGGTCCAGTGACAGCGCACGCACCTCCCTGCGTTCCGGGCTTGGCGGTGGCGGCAGGATCATGACTAGGAGTTTCCAACCGACACCGTGCTCGAACGCTTCGTGGAGCATCCGATGATGATGCATCACGGTCTTCGCGCTCAAACCGAGTTCGATCCACGCCGCGTATGCGGCTTGTAGATGCGTCGGCCGCAATTTGGCAAGCGGTATAGCACCGAATGCTGGACTGGGGTTGGCGGTTTGGGCAGCTTGCGAATAGGAGGCGACTGATAATGACTGGACCGTTCGAAGGTCTGAGGGTGTTGGAACTCGGACGCTTCATCGCTGTGCCGGTGTGCGGGCAACTGTTGGCCGAAGGCGGCGCCGACGTCATCCAGGTCGAGGATCTGGAGGGCGACCAGACGCGGCACAACGGGCCAATCTTACCGTTTGAGGGTCGGCAGTACTTCAACAAGAACTGCGGCAAACGGTGCATCTCTGTCCAACTCGCCGACTCGGAGGTACAGGAGGCACTGGCTGCCCTTGCACGGAAGGCGGACATCGTCCTCGCGAATTTCCGCCCCGGCCTCTCGAAGAAACTTCGATTGGACTACGAGTCGGTGCTATCCACGAACCCCCAGGTGATCTATGCGGAGAACATCGCGTACGGCCTCAAGGGAGAAATGGCGGAGATGCCAGGGATGGACGTCGTCCTCCAGGCGATGACCGGCGTTGCGCACAGGACGGACCGCCGGCCGGAACAATTAGCCGGCCCCATGATCGATCATGCCGCAGCGCTTCTCATGGCCTTCGGCGTCTCGACTGCCCTTTATCACCGTGGGCGAACCGGCAGAGGCCAGAAGCTCGACGTGGCGCTCATGCAGGCGGCGATGCTCTTGAGAACACCCAGCTGACGCATGTGGACCTCATCGACGGATGGCGGAGCGACTTCTTGGTCTACCTTAGGAGTGCCTTCGCCGAAGGAAAGACCTGGGCTGATGTGCTCAAGCGGCGTGACGAAATGCAGCCCACCGAGTGATGAAGGCGTATTACGGCTTCTTCGAAACCTCGGATGGAGCTGTGGCTGTCGCATGCAACGCGAGGACCTTGCGATTGAAAATGGCCGCGTGCATGGGCATCGAAGACCGTTGGACGACTGAAAGCGGCTGGATCCCGGATGACGCCAATGCGCACGAGCGGCAAGTGACGCAACAAGTTGTGGCCCTTTTCAAGTCACAGACGTCCGCCCCACTGGATAGAACAATTCAGGGCAAGGGGATTGCCGATCGGACCAGTTCGGCACAGCGACGAGATGTTCGAAGATAAGCAGGCTGGGACAACGGATTCCTCACCCGGTTCGAACACGAAGTAATTGGTGGTGTCACGGTTGTTGGGCCACCGGTGAAGTTCAGTGATTCACCTTTCGAGACGCAATCGACCGCTCCACTCGGAAAGCACTCGCGGGAGGTGCTGGCCGAGGCTGGACTGACGGCAGCGCAGATTCAGAGCCTGTTTGACCGCGGAGTCGCCCGCGAGATTCACGAGACCCTCGCGGATCTGCTCTGACGGTCTCGCTTCATCTGCCACGGTATTCGGGTGCTCGCTTTTCGCTAAACGCCCGTGGCCCCTCCTTCGCGTCTTCCGTTTGGCCGATCATCCACCGAAGCGCCGACCCGAAGCGCAGAGAGTCCGAAAGGGGAGCGTCGCGGGATTGCGTGTACACCTCTTTCAGCGCCCGCACAGCCAGCGGGGCATTTCGGGAGATCTTCCCAGCTATCTCTAAAGCCACAGGCAGCAGCCCCTCGGCGGACGTCATGCGGCTCACGATCCCTGCTTGCAACGCACTCGACGCATCGATCGGGTCGCCCGTGAGCAGGAGTTCCATCGCCAACGAGGCCGGAGCCGCGCGTGCGAGCCTTTGGGGACCTCCTCCACCGGGGAAGAAGCCGCGAGTGATTTCGGGCAGCCCAAACGTGGCATGGTCGGCGGCAACGCGGATGTCACACCACAACGCCAGTTCGAAGCCGCCTCCAAGGCAGAAGCCGTTCACGGCCGCGATCACTGGCTTGTTGGTGCCCCACGTAGAGAATCGGTCGGCGGGCCGGGACCCGAGGAATGACTCCAGTTCAGCGCCCACATCCTGTTGCCCGTTCCCGTCGTCAGCCCGCTGGCGAAGGTCACGACCGGCGCAAAAGGCACGACCCGCGCCCGTGATCACGGCCACGCGTAACGCCGGCGACGCGTCAAATTCCTGGAGAACGGTCATGAGTTCGGCCGCCAATTCGGCGTTGATGGCATTCATCTTTTCGGGCCGGTTTAGGGTTATCAACAGGATCTGCCCCTGTGTTTCCGTAAGGACCGTGTCGCTCATCGCAAGCCTCCTGAAGTGGCTGTTCGCCGCCCCCATCGTCGGGCAGAACATGTCGCCTCGACAAGCATCAACCGCCTCGTCGGGGCACTTTCGTTCACCGTGCCGGTTGATCGACGGGCGCGCGAGCGCGCGGGCCCGTGGGGCGGGGGAATCGTAGTCGGATGGCGTGGTTCCGAAACACTCCGGTGCGGTGCAAGATGTTACCTTGATACGCGGTCGTGCTGCGGTCCAAGCCCAGACGAAATGAGGGAGAAACGCTGAGCCGTTGTTTTCAGGTTTGCCGCATTCGTGCCAGTCAACGCGGTTGGCAACCACTTCGCGCTGAATTGGAAGAACGAACACTGCCCACCTTGGCCAAGGCGGGAGTGAGGCCCTGGGGTCTCTGGTACGGGCTGTTCGGGCTCCGGTCCAACGAACTCGTGATGGTGACAAGTTGGCCTCAGGATGCCGCAACGGTGAGCGTTCTGACCGACGCGCTGCCTGCGGGTGCGGAAGTGCTCGAATTGTATGAATTCGTACCGACTGTGCGGCCGGTGACCGACGACCCATGCACCCGCGCCGGACTCTATGTGTTTCGTTTCTTCGATGTTCGCAACGAAGACGTAGAGGAGATCGCTCAGCTGTCGGCGACGGCCTGGGAAACGTTTGAGGCTGCGAGCACTTACCAATCGGTGCCGCAGGCGTTGTTTTGCCAGCGCGACCGGAGCTCTGAAAAGGGTGTGATGTTGTTGTTGACCTGGTATGACGGCCTTAATTCATGGCAGGCCTCGCGCCAACCAGCCCCGGAGGCAGCGCAGAACTTCCGTCGCCGGGCCCAGCTCACTCTCGGAACCGTCGCCTACGCGACGCGTTTGGTGGGGCAGTAGCCCGAGGTTGCCATCAGTGTTGGGATCGATATTTGCAATCCGATGAGCCACGGTCGTAATCTTGCCTCGGTTCGCAAGATGAATCGAGTCGGGAGGGGCAACACACATGGGTATGGAAGACCGGGTCAACGCCGTCATCACAGAGTTCGATGCGCAGGGCTGGCATCGAACCGCGACGGACACCGATCGCTTCTCTGGCGAATGGTTCGCGCGCGAATTGGCTGCCGCAGGCGCCCTCGCCGGGACCGAATCGTACCCGTTTCGAAGACTCGTCCCCGCTGAATCGTTCGTCGAGTTCGGCCGGCGCCGCATTCAAGGCTTGCCGCTCTTCGATTCAACCCCCACTTCGGATCAAGGGGTGCGCGGCCCTCTTGGCGATGAAGACGGAGAGATTCGCGTGGTCCCTGCGCTCCCGGGTCCACATTCGGACGAGATCGACGCGGCGCGTCGGTCGTCCGTGCTCGGGATAGTCATGCCGACGAACACCGCACGACCCGGCCTGGCGCCGAGGAATGCCAACGAGTTCCGGCGCCCGTTTGGCCGACCGGTTCTGCAGGTCTCCGGGACGGAATTGCCAAACCTTCAGGCGGAGGCTGCGAAGAAAGGGTCGGTTCGTCTGGTCTCTACCTTCACCTTTGAGGAGACGTTCGCGTCCAATGTTACCGGTATCGTCGTTGGCACTGATCCGACGGCCGCGCCCGTCTGCGTAATGACTCCCCGGAGCGGCTGGTGGAACTGCGCAAGCGAACGCGGAGGCGGCATCGCCTGCCTCCTGGAAATAGCGCGGGCGGTGGCCGCTAAACCGCCGAGGCGGACGGTCATCTTCGTTGGCACAACGGGACACGAGCTTGGGCACTGGGGTCTGGAGGAGTTTCTCCTCCGCCGCCCGGGTCTCGAACGCAGCGCCAGGCTCTGGATCCATTTCGGGGCGTCCGTCGGCGCAGCACTTGAGCCGCGGGCGGCGATCTTTGCCCGCCGTCCCGAGTTCCGGGTCGAGACTCTTTCGCACCTCAAAGACGCCGGAGCCGCCCTTCCGACGCCCGCAGCCGAGGGCACCGTGCCGGGGGGCGAATCGAGGAACATTCATTCCGCGGGCGGCGACTACGTCTCGCTGGCGGGTGGCAGCGCCGTCTTCCACCTCGAAGAGGATCGTTGGCCGGGGGCGGTCGACGTGAAGCAGGTAGCGGCAATAGCCACGGGAATGATCGCGTACACGTTACGGGTCGCGAATTCCGATTAGCGCACTTTAGGACGTGCCGACAACGCCGCGACCGACGAGTGCTTCGACTGTGACCGCATCCAGGCCGGCTTCCATGAGAATGGCGAGCGAGTGCGCCCCGAGCGTCGGCGAAGCCGCGCGAACTTCGAGCGGACTGTCGGAGAACCTGACCGGCGGCGCCACGACCGTAACCCCGCCGAGGAGTTCGTGGTCGAGACGGACGAGAAAGCCGTTCGCCCAGGATTGTTCGTCGTCGGGCATCTCTTCGCGCAGGCGCATCGCCCCGGCCGGGCTCCCTGCCTCTGTGAACTTCTCGGTCCAGTACGCAACCGTGTTCGTTTTCAGCCGAGATTCGACGGTCGCCAAAAGTTGTGCGACGTATCCCTTCGCATCCGGCGGCTCCCATGTTGGCTCGCGCGACCAGGGGTCCTCGAACCCGACGACTTCCATCATCCGGAGCCGCAGCGAAGGAGGCTCACCGCTGGCGGGTTGTTCAGATCGCTTACGATGAGTCCGAGCGTTCGTGTCCGCGAACGTCGCAGGTCGCGCGCGAGCGTGTTCGGCTGGTATCCCAGTTCGCGGATCGAGGTCAGCACGGCCTCTCTTAACTGGGGACGGACGGACGGGTGTTCGTTCATCACGCGCGAGACGGTGCCGACGGAAACCCGCGCGTGTTCCGCGACGTCGCGAATAGTAACCAACCGGTCATCTCCTAACACCGTGGTGACTCTCCTGCTGAATCGATTCAGCAGGAGAATCGGTCCCAAGTTACGTTCCGCTCACACATTTGGCAACAACTTTCGCGTGGCGCCCCAACGAACCCCAATCTTCGGCGTAAGGCCGCGCTCCGCGCTATCCCACGCCCCCAGTATCATGCCGAGTGCAGGACGCCTCGCCGGACGCAAGTACCTCTCCCAGGTCATTCTCACACCAGACACTGAGAGTGGTCCGAGGCGTCTGCCCTATGACGTTGACCAGGCGTGCTTTGGGAGTGAGGTTTTCGCCATCGTTTAGCGGTGCGTGGTAGGTGAGGTGAATCTCACCGTCTGATAACCAGTCGTCACCGAAGTATGAAAGGAGCAGTTCAGTCACCTGTGCGAAGTGGAACAGATTCGAAACGATCCGGCCTCGCAGGCCCGCGCGCCGCGCCATTTCGCCTTCGGCGATGCCGCTGCCTCCCTGCGCCCATCCGGTGACCGTCGGGCCGCTGATGACTACACCGTCGGCACTTCCTGCGTCAGTCATGCGCGAATCATCATGACTGAGGTTCACGTACCATCCCCAGCGTGTGCAGTTCCTTGCCGGAGGCGGCTTTCAACCCCGAAGCGGCAAATGCAATCCACGAGACTTCGAGGTAGTACCGCCCGCGCCGCAAGAATTTCGCGCTGATCGTTGCTTCAAATCGTACCGAATCGCCGACCCGTACCGGAGCGTGATAGCGCCGCATGGTTTCCGTGAAGATGCCCCCTTGAGCTCCTCGTGGGCCATCCCTGAGGCCAAATACCGCTGCCGGTCCGACGAACAGCATCCCAGGAGGCACGAGTTTGTGGCCGGACCGTTCAACGTACCGGCCCGGGTAGGCGATTTGCGCCCGGCGCGCGTACTCCTCGACCGCCTCTTCGTAGAAAGTAGTCTCATACACGGAAATGGCGCCGATCCGCAGGTTGGCGAGGTGCGCCCTCAGCGCTTCGAGACTGTCGTCTTCGGGACTGTTCATGGCCACCTCCTAGCCTCGCGGTAACCCGAGTCCGCGCGTCGCGATCACATTGCGTTGGATTTCGCCCGTGCCCTGTCCTATCGTCAGTCGCAGAGAATCGAGGTACCGAAACGAGAGCGCCCCGTCAAGTGGCGCTATCGGCTCGTCGGATGCCAACTGGCCATACATTCCGTCAAGGTTCGCGCCCTCTTGGGCGACGCGTTGCCCGACGTCTGAACCGAACATTTTCGCCATGGATGCCTCGTAGTTCGGTACCAGGTCTCGGCTTTGCATCCACGCGACGCGATGTGCCAACAGTCGTGAGACCTCGGTCTGAACGCGAAGTTCGGCCATGCGCGCCCGCTTCGCCCGCTCTCCGGGCGGAGATGAAGAGTCTACCGCCTTCGCTTCGAGAGCTTGCGCTACCTGGTCCTACCGGCGTCTGTTCTCGGGCTCACCGGCGCAGCTGTCCTGGCCCGATTCGTCAGACCTCGGTTTCTCAAGTCATGAACCAGGATTACATTCGCACCAGCCGGGCCAAGGGCCTTCGCGAGTGGAACGTCGTCACCCGCCACGCCCTGCGCAACGGCCTTGTACCTGTCGTCACGGTCATGGCGTTGCAGTTCGCCGCCCTGCTCACGGGTTCCGTCGTCGCTGAGAGCGTCTTCTCCAGACCCGGGCTTGGACGACTTATCGTCGGCGCTATCCAATCGCGGGACTACCCTGTCGTCCAGGGCACACTGCTCGGCCTCGTGGCTACCTTCATCGGGCTGAACTTGTTGGCGGACCTCATGTACGGAGTCCTTGATCCTCGGATTCGGGAGAGAGGACGATGACTCAAGGCGAATCCGCCCGGACGCTCGTCCTTGATACTGGCCTCGATCGCCGTTCGCGAGTCCAGGATTCGCTGATTCTCAGCACCAGCCTTGAGGTCGTGCGTAACCCCATGGGACTGGTGGGGTTGCTTCTCGTCGTGGGACTCGTTTTTGGCGGGTTCGCCGCGCCCCTGCTTTCGCCCCATGACCCCCTCCAACAGCTGCGTGGACA
>DAOTTM010000205.1:0-13718 GCA_034437915.1 Dehalococcoidia bacterium
GAGGCGCCGACTCCGCTGCAACGCGGATTTTGCCCGTTTCGGCGATAGTGGGTCAATTTGGACATAAAGATTGAGACGGCGAGCCGCGGCGGGTGGGAGGTTGTGGTATCGTGGGCCTATGCCCACGAAGCCCGTGAAACGCCCTTTGGATGTGAATCAGATAGCAGCACGCATCGTCGAAGCCGCTACAGCATCGGAAGCTGAGAAACCGAAGCCTGACGAGGCGGGCGGTAAACGCCCACGATAATCCAGCTATCGGGATGCTGGTGGACGGTTCCTACGTAGAAGTGCGTGTCCCATTTTTCCTTCAGCTCGGTTTCTGCACGTTCACGAAATTTATTCTCCCAGCCGTCGCCGTACTCTTTCCGGCAGCGCCGATAGAGCGCTCCATATTCCCAGTCAGTGCACGTGAGCTTGTGGCCTCCCTCCGGGCATGTCCCGTGGGGACATGTGAACCGGTACGAAAACCGATGGCCCAGCTTTTCCAGCTTACTCGCCGGAGCATTGCCCCAGAGTGGTTGTTGGCTGAGTTTGCCGAGTTCTTCTGGAGTCCATTCAGGGTTCGCCTCCGGTTCAATTACCAAGTCTCGGATGTTGGTGGGCCTGAATACTCCCAACGTGGGCGCATCGTTCGCCTGTTGCTCAGCTTGTAGGCAGCACAAACAACAAGCCGTCACCCGACCGACTATCGCCGACCGGTTGTGCCAAGTTCCCTTGTCAGTCCCGACGGTTTCGATGATCTCAATTGAGTCCGGATTAATTCGATAGCTCTCTGGGCGTCTATCGTTGGCCGCCTTCTGGACATCCACGTCAATCCACTGATACTTCGAAAAGCGCTTGTCGTAATCGAGGAATCTGTATGGAACAGGGAAGAGCCGTACCCACTCATTGTCGCTCGTAAGGGCCGCGGTACACGAGACTTCTATGCCCCGAGTAGCGGGAACTGGATACGTCCTTACCACGATAAAGACCCTTCGCCCGTGCCCATCCGGGGTTCACAAGTCAAACCCTCTCAGTCTGTGACTCTCTAGCTTCATGGCGATCCGATGGCGGTGGCATGAAGTCGGGTCGAGTTCCATGCAGAGAAGCGCCACAGGATGATCTCCCGAATTGAAGAACGAATGCAGGTTGGGCACTCCGAAGCGTGGGAGATGCAAATAATCGATTCCGGCGATGGCGAGGTGATTTTGGAGGTTGGATTTGCTGAAGTCAGGCTTGTACATACTCACAGGTGTGTGGCGCACGTCGAGGACCGTGCGTACACCCGCGTCAACCAGGACCGCTAGGAAGGTCACGATGTCCCGTTGCATGTACCCCACCGTGAAGAAATCGGCAAGGTCCCGCGACCTAGCATCATTCCAAGCGGCCTTGTTCTGTAGCTGGATGCGTAGCGAGTCGGTGGGCAGGGCTAGTTCTGGGCTTCGTGCCATCGGGTAGGCCCCCCTCCAAGTCCCAGTGGAGAATACCGTGTGAATCTCGCGTGCGCATCAGGCTAAGGTCGTCTTCCAAGCGGCGAACCCACTTATTGTTGGGAAACGTTTGAGGGAGATGGGCTAGAGTGCGGACTTCCGTCCACGTTAAGCCGTGCCCGGCCTTCGTTAAGACATCCTTCACTGCGTCTCGAAACGCTTCATAGGGCATCGGGATCGCATTCTTCCGGGGCTTGTTCCAGTAAGGGCTTCGACACTTGGGACAGGTTCGCGGCTCTTCGTCCGCGTCGCCCCGAGGAACCCACTCATGCCCGCACCGGTCACATCGGTAACCCATGACGGTGATTGGAACTCTCGCCAAGTGGCTTCTCCTTCGCAAACATATACATTGCTCCGAGTATCGTAGCTCGGTTTCTTCCTCTAGGCAACGGTGATAACATATACATAGTTCTGAATCGGTTACCTAAGATGAACAGACTCAGCCGAGAACAGAGATGCGCCGTGGTGCGATGCCTCGTTGAGGGCAACAGCATCCGTTCGACCGTGCTCATTTCGGGCGTCTACGCCGTCCCAGAGAACATGCCCGAGCCACTGGCCACGCTCTCGATCTTCAGCCCAGCGACGTACGTCATCCAGGGTATCCGCCACGCGATGATAGATGGCGAATCGGTAGTCGACCTCTGGCCCACGCTCCTCGGCCTGCTGATCTGCGGCATCGCGCTCATCCCCATGGGCGTCTGGGTGTTCAGCCAGGCAGAACGCCACGCCAAGCGCACGGGCAAGCTCAAGCGCAGCGGGTGATGGGCATCAATCGTCGTTGAGGTCGCCGGGCAATAACGCATCGGATGCGCCAAGCTCAGCGCCCATGAAGCGCAGTTCGCGGCCGAAGCGCGTTGTCCGTTCTGCAACTCCGGCGAAGGAGGTATGCGTGCCCTCGATGCGCACCCAGAGGCGCCGCCGGGGCACATAGAACGTGATTGCCAGGCCCACGACCGCCATCCCCACGGCGAGCCAGATGAATGTGTCACCCGGGTCGCGCTTCACGCTCACGCCCGAAGCTTCCACGCGGCCGCCGAAGAGATAGCTGTAGCCAGCGGTCGTCCGGCGGGGTTCGCCTGCGGCCAGGGCCAGGTTCCCAACGGCCCCGCCCTGGTCCAGGCCGCTGGCGAACAGGTACGGAGTGCCATCGCCTCGGCGGGGCATCTGGACAACGACCGATTCGCCGGGGGCCGCGCCGGGCATGTCGTTGATGCGCATCGCCGGCACGCTGCTTGCGCCCGTGAATTCGAACGAGAGGCCGCCCTGGGTCGCGGTTGTGCCGCCCTCTCCCAGCACAGTGTCACCAATGTCCGGCCCGCTAAGGACGACACGAAGACGCTTTTCGACAAGGCGCCAGGCCAGCGAATACGTGATTTCCCGTCCATCGGTGACAGTGAGCGGCAAGAAACTCAAGGCCACGTCGTCATCGCGAGATGGACTCGTGCCCGTGTCGGTCGCCATCTGCGGGAGGTCGCCTTCGAACAGCACGCGGCCGTCAGGCGCGCGCACTGCAAGCCGAGGGACGGTCGTCGTCCGGCTCTCGAAGTCCAGGACGTCGTCAAACAGCACCGCACCATCAGGCCCCGTCACACGCAAGCGCGCGAGGTCGTCGAAGAATGCCGCCTGGTGGACTTTGTAGCCGAATGCGCGGCAGGGGTCGTTGACCGTCGCCTTGCAGGTCTTCACCTCATCGCCCCGCCGCACTTCGATGATGCTGTGGTAGTCGATGATATTGGCGTCCCCGTCGATCCCCCGGTAGGCGTCGTTCATCTTGATGAAGATCTGGCCCGTTCCGGGAGTTCCGAAAACGGGTGCGGCAGGGGTGGATTCCGCGATGATCAGCGTCTTATCAAACCCGATGAAGAAGGTCAGTAGTCCGCCGATGAGAAGCATCAGCAGGGCGAGGTGGCTGAGGAACGTGCCGTACTGGCTCCACGCATAGCGCTCCGCGAAGAGCATCGCCGTCTCGTCTCCCGTCGAAACGTCTTCGACGTGGTAACGGCGGCGCCCCAACAACGCCTTCACAACATCCCCCCCGCCCTCATGGTGGAAGCTCGCGCGGTGGTGGGCACGCTCGAAGTAAGCCGGTCCAACCCGCTTTTGCGGCCGCTGCACGCTCCGCCACGTCGGCATGAAACGGCTGACCGTGCACACGGTCACAGCGGCGATGATCACCAGCCAAAGCCCGTTGAACCACGGCGAATGAAAGACATCGAACAGTTCGAAACGGTCCATCGGCCCCGTCAACACTCCGAAATCGCCGCGCCGTAGTTCAATCCAGGCCGACCGCGCGGCGGCGTTCTGGCGCATGGGCGCGGGTACCTGGGGCAAGACCGTCCCGATCAGCCCCGCGCCCACCGCCGATCCCACCAGGACGAGTGCGAACTTCACATTGCAGAACAACGCCCACACGAGTCGCCATGGTTCGAAGCCCTGCCCGGCGCGAGGGTGCGATTGGTTCTGCATCGAGACAGTCGTCGACCGCGCGGATTGGCGGCTCACGACAGGTATTCCGCGACGAGCTTTTCTATGTCCGCCGCCGTCAAGCGTCCGAGAAACGTCTTGACGACGACGCCTTCGGGGCTGACGAGGAACGACACCGGCAGCCCGCGCCCAACGCGATACGCCTCGGAGACTTCGCCTGTTGTGTCCAGTGCAAGGGGATAAGAAATCGAAAACTGTTCCGCGAACGAACGTGCGTCGCTCGCGGTCTCCTGCTGGTTCACACCCAGCACCGTAATACGCGCGGCATGTTGCGTCGCCAGCGCCTCGAGGTCGGGCGCTTCTCCACGACAGGGGCCACACCAGGATGCCCAAAAGTTGACGAGCGTGTACTTTCCGCGGAGGGCACTGAGGACGACCGGGTCGCCACGGAGGCTCTTCAAGCGAAAGTCCGGCGCGGCGCGGCCTTCGCGCGCGGCTGGTGGCTCCCCGGTGGGGTTGAGGGCCTGTGCCAGTTGGATGACGCCAAATCCCCTCTCGCCCTGGGCGCCGCCCGAATCTCCGCGAAACTCAAGGAACCAGATCGCCGCGCCCACGGTCAACGCGATCAGCGCCGCCACGCCGAGGGTCGATGCGCTGCCCGAATACTCGCGGCGCCGCTGAGGCCGTTCGTCCGGGATGCCCTCACTGCCAGGTTCGATTGGCGCCGTCATCTCCCATACCCTACCAAAGCCGTGGTTTGTGCGCGGACTTCTCCGGGTCTTTGCACGAGCACGTGCCAGCTTGCGCTGCGATACTTTGATCAATGACACGATTTGCTGTCCGCTTCGCGACCCTGGATGACGCCAATGCGATTGGCGGACTCTATGACCGCGCGAGCAGGGAGGTGGCCGTCCATCTGTTCGCCGGCGCCTCTCCTCCGGGTTGCGAAGCTTTCCGAATCCGGCTGCAAACGGGGGATGCATTTCTCGTCGCGGAATGGCAGGGAGCGGCCGTGGGCGCTGTCCACACCTGGGACGACGAGGGCGTGGCGTGGTTCGATCTGCTCATTTCCGGTCGCGCCGGCGCGGGCCGTGCGCTCCTCCACTCCATCGAAAGGCGCGCCCAGGATGCTGGGCTGCGCCTGGTACGCGCACGTGTGCCAGACGCGCCGCTCTTCCCCGAATACTTCACACGCCGTGGGTACCAACCGATCGCGCGCGAAACCGCGCCCGGCGGACCGATCTGGACGTTGGAACGGCGCGTACCTCTCCTCACCGTCCGGGAACAGCGCCGCGAAGATGCCGATGCCATCGCCGCCCTGACCGGGGAAGACCCGTGGCCGCTTTCCCAGGGTCCGCGCCCCGGACACTTCGTCCTCGCGGATGGGAGCCGCATCGTTGGCTTCACCAAGGTGCGCGATGGCGGGGGCGGCCGCGCCCGAATCACGGATCCGGTGCTGGCCGATGGCTACGAAGACAGGCGACTCGAACTCTGGATGATCGAACGGGCGGCATACGATGCGTCCGTCCGCGGATTCCAAACCGCCGAAGTCGGACCGTCGCCCGGGCTGACAGTCCTCCGCCGCGATCTTGAAGACCGCCGCTGGTTCATCGAGGGCACGGCCGGACGCGACCCGTTCGTCAAGGACCTCAGCGAATTGTCCGCCGAAGAATCGCCGCATATCGACCGCACCTGACGAAGAAGTGACTGAGACCAGCCGCTGTCGCCGCCTACCTGTCCCGCGCAACTACCTGTGCGATAACGCGAAACTCCCCCCGCACGATCGGGATCTGCGTCGGCAGCGGCGTGGGCGTTGGGACCGGCGTGGGAAGCGCGCCGTAGAGTGCAAGAATCGCTGCCCGATCGTCTTGCGTGAGCTGTCGGATCGTGCGTCCCACGTTGTACGTGGCGCACATCACGGGGCCAGGACAACGCTCCGCCGTGTGGCCGATGCCGATCGCGTGTCCGAATTCATGCAGGACGATGGTTTGCAAGTCGGTCTGCACCGGGCTGCCCGTCGTCCACGCCCAACCCGGGTCTAACTCCATGTCGAACTCCGTGGCGACGCCAGGGGTCGCGCTCGTATACCACGTGCAAGTGACCGCCAGGGTCTGCCCGGGCTGGTCCGCCCAACCAATCGTATTACGGTGGTCTCTGCCTTCTGATCGACAGCCCCCGGTGGGGTCGTCCGAGGCTCCGCCGCCCGAGAACGCCCACTCCGCCCCCGAAGCATTCCACTCCGCCGCTGCTGCCGCGATGGCGGCAGCGTCATCCGTGACACCCGTGGGCCTGGCGCTGGCGTTGTATGTCCAGGCCGTGCTCTTGGACGTCCAGGAGTAGCCAGCCTGCACGAATTGGGCCGTCACGCCTGAATGCGTCACCAGCACGGCCCCAGGGAAGCGCGCCACAATCGCGGAGCGCGCCTCCGCCATTGCCTCCGTGAACTCGATTTGTCCATCGTCAGCCAACAGGAAGGCGACATCGACGTACGTTCCGCCGTCTTCGCCGGGCATCCAGAAGGTCAACGAGCCCTCGCGCACCACTGTCCCGCCCTCGGCAGCGACATCGACAGTCGGGCGGAGCCCCGCCGCGGCGAGCAAAATCACGCCAATCAGCGCAAGCCCAACCGGCACAGTTCGCACTGCCCCTCGCGACCTGGAGAACTTCGTTCGTTCCACGCGCGTCGTACCTTCTCGCAGAGCGTGTCACCGCGCAATGGGGCGAATGCCGCAAGCTTACCGCGCGTTTTCGAATCGGGCCCGGTGGCCGTCCCTCCCCCATTGCCCCGGTCTCTGCTACCGTGAGGCGTCCCCCAGCGACGAACCCAGGCAAAACGGAGCAAGCGAACGATGACCGCACCGGTGCAGGCCGCGCCCGAACTCGACTTCATCTTCCACCCACGATCGATTGCGATTGCCGGTGTTTCCGCCAAAGAATCCGGCGGCTTCGGCGGCGGCGGCTTTGTCGGTTCGCTGCAGGAGATCGGCTTTCGCGGCCCAATTTACCTCGTTCATCCCACCGCTCCCGCCATCAGGGGCTTGAAGTGTTATCCCACCCTGCTCGATATCCCGGACGAAGTCGACTACGTCATTTCTTCCGTGAACGCCCGCTTGGTGCCCGCGCTTCTCGAAGCCTGCATCACCAAAGGCGTGAAGGTCCTCCACCTCTTCACGGCCGGCTTCACCGAGACCGGTGACGCCGAGAAGGCGAAGATGGAGCGAACCCTTATCGCTCGTGCGCGCGAAGGGGGCATCCGCGTGATTGGCCCGAATTGCATGGGCCTCTATGTGCCCGAATCGCGGCTCGCAATGATGGGCGGCCAAATCGCGGAAGCCGGACCCGTGGGCATGGTTTCGCAATCTGGCATGAACGCGGGCGAGTTCATCCGCTACGCCATCCCGCGCGGCATCCGCTGTTCCAAAGTCATCAGCTTCGGCAACGGAGCGGACCTCAAGGCCGCCGATTTCTTCGAATACCTCACCGACGACCCCAGCACCGAGATGATCATGGCCTACCTGGAGGGCATTCAGGACGGCCCACGCCTCGCCACGGCCATCCGCAGGGCGGGCGCGGCCAAGCCCGTGGCGATTCTCAAGGGCGGGCGCACGGAGGCCGGTTCACGCGCGGCGAGTTCGCACACGGCCTCGCTCGCGGGGTCACTCCAGGTTTTCGACGCGCTCTGCCGCCAGGCGGGCGTGCTGCGCGTGGAGAGCCTCGAGGCGCTGGTTGACGCCGCCGTCACCTTCCGATTCGTCAAGTCGCTTGCGGGCCCGAACGTTGCTGTCGTAGGTGGGGGCGGTGGCGCAAGTGTGCTCGCCGCGGATGACCTCGATGCCGCGGGCCTGCGGGTGCCGGTTCTTCTGCCGGAGACGCAGGAGGCGCTCAGCAAGGTCACCCAGGAGATGGGTACGAGCGTCCGCAACCCCATCGACACGATGAGCCTCTGGGAGGATGAGGGCTTCGAAGCAACGCTCATGCCCTGCGCGCAGGCATCGAACATCGACGTCATCCTCTACCACACGAGTTTTGGCGGCGGCCCGGGCGGACGCTTCACGGACGTACGGAGCCGCCTTAGCCGCCAGGCGGAATCGCTCGCGCGTGTGCAGGAACAGGGTGGCAAGCCCGTCGTCGTCGCCATCCGCCCGGCGACGACCGGGGAATCGTTCGAACACTCGATCGAGTTCCAGGACCTCTGCTGGCGTGCCGGACTCGCCGTATACCCCAGTATCGCGCGGGCTGCGCAGGGACTGTCCGGATTGCTCCAGTGGCAGGCCATGAGGGCCTGACGCATCGCATGCGTCAGTTGCGTTCGCCGTCAAACTTCTTGCGGCGGTGCTCTTGCACGTCGGTCCGCGTTCGTGTCAACAGATCATCGATGACTTCCGCGAGCTGGGCCACGCGTTCGGAAGCGCCTTCAATGTCCAACAAGCGCTGCTTCACTTCCTCATCAACCTGCAACCAGGGCGCGAGGAAGTTCACGAGTTCATGTGGCTGGGACGGCAATGTGAGGCCGCGGGCCCATTGGTCCGTGAGCGACAGGGCCAGGCGAAAGTACAGCGGAAAGGTCGCCCGCACAGTTTCCATCGCACGGTCGAGGCGCACTTCCCGTTCATAGCGGGAATCGTCCAACAGTTCGACCTCGCCGTAGGGATACGGCCGGGGGGAAAGCATGCGCACCAGGCGAAAGCGGCGCACCCCGCGCGCGTTCATGACGAACCGCCCTCCTTCGATCTCGCGGCACTCCTCGATGGAGGCGGTCGTGCCCACGGAGTGAGGGAGAGCGCTCCCACCGACTTCTTTTCCTTCGCGGATCAAGAGCACACCGAATTGTCCGTGACTCACCAACAGTTCGCGTGTCATCGTCCGATACCGGTCTTCGAAGATGCGCAGGGGAAGATCCGCGCCCGGAAATAGCACCGTACGCAATGGGAACAACGGGATCTCGATCGTGTTCACTTCGCTGAAGTGTAGTGGAGTCGTACCCCGAGCGTGAATGAATGCATCCTGCCGGGCCTACTTCCGGGAAGCGAGCCAGGTCTCAAGTTCGGCTGTGTGCTCTTCAAAATGATGAATCCCCGCGCCCTGGAGCAAGCGGTTGCCGATCTTCGCCTTCCCAGAAGTCGCGTCCGCGCCATACATCTCCTCGGGCAAGGCCTTCGCGGCCTCAATGTACCGCTTGAAGTAGGCATCGAACGTCGCCAGTCCATGTTTTCCCGGGCTGGCCGTGGCAGAAAACCTCGCGTTCCAGGTGTCGGCGTTGCTGTAGTCCACACCCTCCGGGGTGGGGCGCTCGCCGCGCCCCGCCCTCTGCATGGCGAAGGTCATCTCCTTGAACCAGCCGCCCATGTGCGCGAGAAGTTGCGTGAGTCCCCAGTTCCCCAGCCACTGTTCGTAGTACGCACGGTCGTCCAGGTCCGCGACCTTCCCGCGAAACGCCGTGTACCTGGTTTCCAATTCGGCGATTGCCTCAGCCTTCGTTGCCATAGCCAGTCATCCTCTCAAGTCTGGTGCCGTTGTTCGAAGCGAACTGCTTACGAGAGCCCGGCGATCGTCTTGGCATAAGCCAGCGCCCGCCGCCCATCGTAGGAGCGCGAAATCATCAGCTTCTCCGCTTCCAGCGAACCTTCGGCGTGGATCGCAAGGACCGCGTGATAGCCCCCGAAGTCGCCCGTCGTCAGGTCGCTGACCATGTTCATGGCGCGTGTGCGTTCTTCTCCGCCCACGCCAGCGCGGCCGCCGAGATACTTGCGGAGGAGGTCGCCCGTTTCCGGGTTGGCGAAATCCTCGACGCCCGGCCCCGTGACGAGCATCCCGCCGGCGATGTCCTGCACGTGTTGGAGCGCCTCGTGATAGTTGTGGGCGAAGTGGTACTTCGCCATGTTCACCGTGAGCGCGTCGGGCGCGTAGACGCCATACTCATCCGGCTTCCCTCGAAGGGCCGACATTTCGATGAGCGCCCGCAAGGTTTCCGCATAGCTCGTCAGCCAGACGAGCTTTTCGCGCACGTGGGCCGCTTTCGTGATGCCGTTCATATCCGCCATCAGAAGCGCTGACCCGATCAACGCATCGACGAGCGGCAATTTGTACGAGATCGCCGTGAAGCGGTGGTATTCGACGAATCCGAGCGCGAGCGGCCCGCAAAAGTCGTACTCACCCGCCATGAATACGCGCTCCCACGGCACGAAGACATCGTCGAAGATCGTGATCGTTTCCATCATTTTCCGTTCGGCACTGAGCGGAGCGTCGAACTCGTTCTTCGGCGCGCCGCCATAGGGGCTGGCCACGAGCTTCAGGCCCTTGGTGTCCACGGGGATTGCGAAGGCGACAGCGTAGTCGGCATCCGTCTCCGCCATGGCGCGCGTGGGGATGACGATGAGTTCGTTCACGTTCGTGGTGCAGCTCGTATGGATCTTCGCCCCGCGGACGACGATCCCGTCGCTTCGGCGTTCGACGATGCGCGTGTAATAGTCCGGATCTGTCTGGCCGGAGGGACCCTGGCCGCGGTCGCCCTTCACGTCGGTCTGGGCGACGGACATCGTCAGGTCGTTATCGCGGCAATGGCGGTAAAACTTCTCTACGCGCTTGAAGAACTCGCCTTCGTACTTTCGGTCCATATTCCGGCTGACGCGATGCATGGCGAAGAGTGCGTCCGTCCCGATCTCCTTCACAAGGGGCACGAGCGTCTTGCCGCGCCCGGTCGTGGCCTCGATGAGCGCTGAACGCCTGAGCAGGTCGTCCGTGTTCGCGGGCAGCTTGAAGTAGCGGCTGTAGACATCGCCGCCCTCTTCCACGACGCAGAGGTCGCGGTGCTCGGGTTCCTCCGCCATCTCGTAGTCCACACAGGCGTGTTTCACGGCCTTGGAGATCGTCTGGTGCGTGGTCACGTCGGCGACTTTTTCGCCGCGGTAATAGACGGTGCGACCATCCTTGAGCGAATCGATGTACTGCTGGGGGGTGCGAAGAGCCACTTGCAAAACCTGCCGATAGATTGCCTCGGGCCAATACCCTCGGCGCAACGCATCATAGCCGAATTGCGCGGTGCGCATGCTCTTGCGAAGTTCGACGCGGCGCCACTTTCCAGTTTGGGCCGCGTCCCTCATGCTTACGGCACTTTCCTGGAGGTCCCTGTTCATGGTCATGGCACTCGATGGCATCAAGATTCTCGATCTCTCCCGTCTCGCACCCGGCCCCTACTGTTCGATGTTGCTCGCCGATTTCGGCGCTGATGTTACGCTGGTCGAGGCGGTCCCCGGCTCGAACGCCAAGCTGGGCGGCGGTGCGGGCGCCCGCAGCAGCGACGCCGCGGAACGCGCGGCCGCCTACAACGCCCTCGGTCGCGGCAAGAAGTCGATCTCCCTTAACCTCAAGGACCCAGCAGCGCGCGACATCTTTTATGAGATGGTGAAATCCGCCGACGTTGTGCTCGAAGGCTTCCGGCCCGGTGTGGTGAAGCGCCTCGGCGTGGATTACGAGACGCTCGCGAAGATCAACCCGCGTATCATCTGTTGCTCGCTCTCCGGCTTTGGCCAGACCGGACCCTACAGCAACCTCGTGGGCCATGACTTGAACTACATCGCCATAGGCGGCGCCCTTGGTGTCACGGGCCGCCCCGGTACGCCGCCCGCCATCCCGATCAATCTTGTCGCCGACTTTGCCGGAGGGGGCCTCATGGCCGCCTTCGCTATCTGCATCGCGATCATCGCCCGCCAATCGACCGGCCGCGGCCAGGATGTCGATATCTCCATGAGCGACGGCGTCTTCTCGTTGATGACGAGCGCGTTCAACGGCTACTTCTCGACCGGTGCCGTGATAAAGCGCGGCGAGTTCCTTCTCAACGGTTCCGTGCCCTGGTACAACACCTACCTCTGCAGCGACGATCGCTGGTTCTCCATCGGCAGCATCGAACCGCACTTCTATGAGGCGCTGATGAACGTCATCGGCCTGCCCGAATACCTCGGCCGCCAGCATGAATCGGCGATCTATCCCGAGATGAAGGGCAAGCTCGAAGCCATCTTCAAGACGAAGACGGCCCAGGAGTGGATGGACATTATGTCGCAGCACGACATCTGCGCCGCTCCCGTGCGTTCCATGGATGAAGCCGCGAACGACCCCCACAACCTCGCCCGCCAAATGGTGATCGAAGTCGATTCACCGATCGGCAAAGTGAAGCAAGCAGGCATCGCCGCGAAGCTCAGCGCAACGCCCGGCGCCGTCCGCAGCACATCCCCCATCCTCGGCCAGGACACGGATGCCGTGCTCAAGGCCATGGGCTATGACGAAACAAAGATCGCCTCGCTGCGCGAGGCGGGCACGGTGGCCTGACCATGTCACTGACCGCGGAACTCGTCGGCCAAACCGAATCCGGTAGCGTCACGGTTGCCCCGGAACACTTCGCGAGCAAAGTGTTCGCGGGCGCGCCGGACGTATTCTCCACCCCCGCGCTCGGCGCACTCATCGAAGCGACGGCCGCGGGGTGGCTGGCCCGTCATATCGAAGCCGGGCAGATGAGCGTGGGCACCCAGATCGTCATCAACCACACTGGCGCCACGCCGCCCGGCATGGCCGTGACGGTTGAAACGAAGGTCACCGTCATCGATGGCCGCCGCATCGAGTATGAATGGACCGCGAACGACGCCAAAGAGCAGGTCGGCAACGGCACGCACCAGCGCTTCGTGATCGATGCCGACCGCTTCCTTGCGCGCCTTGCAACGAAGGCGGGCGAATAGCATCAGTCGAAGGTGGGGATATATCCCGCCTGAAACGAACGCACGATCGAACGCGGCGTCAGTACGGTCACCGTCTTTTCTGGATCGGCATCCACGGACTCCAGGTATCCGCTCGGAGTCCACCTTCGCAATTGGTTACGGTGAAGCAGCCACGCGACATGCGTTCGCGCCACAAGAACGCCGTCTGGAAGTTCTTCGACACGGCTCTCAAACGTCACCTGTTGCCGCGAGCGCATTACCCGTTCGCCGTGGAGCACCTCATCGACGTCGCCGACCCGCAACCCACGTTTCTCCGGCACCCACTCCGGATTGCCCGCGGCCCATGCCTCCATGAAGCGAGAGAAATCGGGTCGACGGCACTCCGCGCATGGGCGGTGGCCCGCGGCAAACGCCGTGGCCTCGTCGAGGAAGAACAGCTCCGTGTAGCGGTGGGGCTGCATGACCTCGCGGTGGCGGCCCTTGAAGTCCAAGAGACACGTAATCCACTGTTTGCTCGCCCATCGGCGCGCCTGAAGCTCCTGGCGGTCGTTGTGGTGGATGCGCCCGCCCCGGTTGCCCATCAGCGTACCCCGTTCGGACGTCGCCACAATTTCGCCGAAGGGTGTAACGCGGTTCTGTAGGGTCACGTTCGATCCTCCTGGCCGCTTTCGCGTCAGCCGCAGACGCTCGAAGCGCCAGGAATGGAAGTTGCCGTCCTTCGTGGCCAGGTTCCTCCGTCGGCGGTGAAGTCGCCGTTGGCTGGCGCGTCGATAAACCAGCCATCGGGCGCACACACCACGAGGTAGAGCGCTGTGCCACCGGGTCCTGGCCGTCCGCACGCCCCGCCAAACTGGCTGCACTCGGAAGTGCCGGAAGGATGAGCAATCACCGGGGTGGGGACTGGAGTCGGCGGTCGCGGAGTTGGGGGAACCGGGGTTGGCGTCGGAGGCTCGGGCGTGGCCGTTGGCGGGATGGAAGTAGAGGTGGGCGTCGGATCACCTGGGCGCTGCGTCGGCGCTGCTGTGGGTTGCGCCGTCGGAGATGGCGTTCCAGTTGTCCCCGTGGGAGTGACATTAACCGGGGTTCCCGTTTCGGTTGCCGCCGGCGATGGGTCGGGAGA
>DAOTTM010000206.1:0-2209 GCA_034437915.1 Dehalococcoidia bacterium
GCGAGCTTCTGCCAGCAGCCAGCGATCAGCTTCGCCCCGCGCGGCCTGCGGGCATGATCCGGCCCTCGGTAATGGGATGCTCGCGAAGGACCTTCGACCATTCCACGACAACCTATCCCCCCCGCCTTCAACGCGGGATCAATGTGCTCGGCTCTGGTTTCGGCTTCGTTCACGGCGCGCCCCAAGCATCTAGATCGCCGCCGGTTTCTATTTGAACTTTGCCGTCGTACATCGACGCCAGATCGATGCGCATCCCACGATCGATCGCGACTCGGTTGATCTCTCGAAGGCGAACACGGTAATCGTTCAGCGTTGCCATGCGGCCGTGTGCGTCGTCGTAGGCGAGCGTCTTCGGATACGGCACACCGAGGATCACCGCAGCGATGGTTCCGATTCTGTGCTTGTTGTCGGCGGATCGGGTGATGTAGCGGTACTCATTCTCGTGTTTCCAAGGCATCAATTTATTTGTGAGAATCTTTCGCACTTGGACATCAACAGGCTGCGTAGCATCGGGACAGACAACGTCTGGCGTGTAAGTCATTTCGCACACCGCAGCGTCATCGACATCTAACTCGATCACGAGTCCCTTGAATCCGTTTGCGTAGTATCCCCACATCAGTGGTTTGTTTAGTGCGCGCTTGCCGGAGAAGGAGCAGATGACTCTCCCGGATTTATCGGAGAAAATCTCATTCACGTCGGCTGTGCTGCTCTGACGTCGATAGACACCTTCCATCGGATCGTTAAGTTCCCAGAAGTGAGAACACCAAAACTTGCCGTCTTCAAGAATCCGGATGATGTGGTCGGACGACCGTTCGTCTCCGAGCGGCCGAAACTTGTAGAGCTTCATGCGGACACCATTATCTTTCCCTTGTGGGTAAGCCGCCCGCTGAACGCCTGATGCAACAGCGACTTCTTCAACGCATCAAGCGCGGCGAGCTTTTGCTGGTAGAGGGAGGCGAGATGCTGGCCCTCCGCGCGAACGGTATCGAGAGCGGCCAATATTCGCTTCTGCTCGCGCATCGGCGGAAGCGGAGTTGGCAGCAGTCGGAGATCTTCGATGTTTATGCCGACGTATGCGGCACCTTTCTTGACGCCTCCGAGCCATGTCTGGCTTCGCTGGGTACCAATCCAGTAAGCAAGGAACTGCGGGTCGATGCGAGTTGCGTCGGCGGGGACGACTGCGACCTCACGCGAAACGTTCCACCCCGCCATTTCAGGAGCGGCGACGCAAACGCCACCGAGCGTTCCGCGGACGTTCACCAAAACTTCACCCCCGCGAAGAACGGTGCGCCGAAACTCGTCGGACAGCGATGGCAAGATACGCTTCATCCCGTCGGTATCGATGCGGAGCCATCGAACATTGCTCGTTCGCAGACACGGCACACCGGCCGGTATCTCTGTGCCAAGTTTAATGACGCCGTATGTGATGACGCGATCCGATACGCAAAGTTCGACGAGCGGCCTTTCGGTCCAACCTTGCGAAAAGACCGCCTCAAGATGACTCTCAAACAGTTCGCGGGCGTTGCGGAGGTTCTTTTCGGCGTTGGCCTTGGCGGTGGCGATGCCGGCGCACACTTCGTCGAGGATGCCGACGATCCGCCGCTGTTCGGGGAGCGGCGGGAGGGGAACCGGGAAGTTCTCAAAATGACGGCGTCGAAGTGACTTCACCGTCGCGCCCACGGCGACGCTTGGGAAGTAGTCCGATCGGTGATTCAGAAGATGATAGAGGAATCGCACATCCAGATCGGCATGGAAATCGAATAGCGCATAAGCGCGTTGGTGCAGGTCGAACTTTCCTTTGAATTGTTTTGGAAGAAACTCTTTGCCCTCTCCCGGGATGATCAACGCCTCACAGTCATAAAGATAGCGGCTACTGCGCTTGATGACCTTCGACCGGTCGAAGAAGGCGTAGGCACCATCGGCGACGGCATCTTTCGTGTCGGATTCTCCGCTCGTGATCGAGCAGAGGTTCCCCATGGGCAGCGTTTTCCACTCTTTCACAGCAACCCCCGAATCCCCGCCAGCACTTCGGCGCTCTCGGCGTCGAGGGCGGCGATTTCGTCCATGATGTCCTGCGGCGTGCGGTGGGTGACGGCTTCGCCGCCGGTGGGGTTTTTCACCGACAGGTCGTACGTGCTCTGGTCCAATGACGTGACATCAATCGACCACGATTTGGCGGAGTCCTGCTTCTTCGGCTGGAGCGATAGAA
>DAOTTM010000207.1:0-6868 GCA_034437915.1 Dehalococcoidia bacterium
GATTTTCACGTCGTTCCGCCTGTCACCCCCGTTCGTCCTGAGCCTGTCGAAGGATGAACACGCCGCTGTCCATGGTTCGAGTGTGACCGGCCCTTCGACAGGCTCAGGGCGAACGGAACTCGGCACGGTGCCGTGCAAAACTCTGACGCCCACCCTCCGCCAACGTTGTAGTCACGCCCGTCTCTGGCCGGGGGAAACGGCCACCATCATCTTGTGCTGTCCGATCCTCGCAAGGGTGGCCGCGCCAGGCGGTGTGGTCGAAGCCCGGCGGTGGCCACCCTCGAGAAGAACACACCCACGGGCATTCGTACCGTCGCGCCCGGCCACGGAGGGCCGTACCTACGAATTCGAACGGCTGGCTTGGTGACGTTCGAAGTTCTCCATCGCGCGCTGGACCATCGGGCGGCGGCGGCCTTCGGGCTTCTTGAGGGCGTATCCGGGGTCCGATTCGCCTGTGGAGGAGAGCATGTGTAGCGCGTGGGCGCTTCGGATATGCGACGAAAAGCCCTGCGTTTCCTGCACCTGGTTGATGGCGAGCTTGATCATGCGCAGCTGGAAGGGGTCGTTTTCGGCCACGCGCGCCGCGTACTCCATCGTCACGCTTTCCAGCCGATCCCGCGCGACCACCTGCCAGACGAAGCCGAGCTCCGCCGCCTCCTTCGCATCGATAAACCGGCTCTCGAAAAGGATCGCCTTCGCCTTGCGCGGGTTGATGTCCCACGGCACGGAGAAATACTGGAAGTTGGTGGGCAGGAACATGGCATCGTCCGCCGCGAAGATCACATCGGAGGCGGAGGCGATCAGCCAGCCCGCGAAGATGCAGTATCCCTGGATCGCCGCGACCGTGGGCTTGGGGATGTTCCGCCAGCGCAGGGTGGGGTCGATGTTCATGTCCCACGAGCGCTGATAGCGGCCGCGCAAGCCATCTTGAGCCGGTCGGTCCTGGCGGTCGGCCAGCTCTTCCGGCGTGCCGAGGTCGTGCCCGGCGGAGAAGTGGTCGCCTTCGCCCAACAACACGATGACGCCCACGGAGTCATCCTTCGCCGCGCGCGCATAGGCGTCGTCGAGTTCTTCGATGAGGATGCGACTCTGGGCGTTGCGATATTGCGGCCGGTTGAGAATGAGCCGGGCGACGCGCCCCGCTTGTTCGTATCGGATCTGTGTGTAGTCAGCCATTGGTAACCTCTTTAGAAACTAGAAAATAGCCTCTGGGTTCAATCCGGCGGCCCCATTCCTGAGACGCCGGTGGACTCCAGTGTTTCATATTCCACGTCACTCCAGCCAAGGAGTTCGGCGAGGACTTCGCGAGAGTGTTGCCCGTGCAGGGGCGCATGGAAGATGCGCCGCTCGGATGAGCGCGAAAATTGAAGTGGGCTGACCGCTTGCGGCCACGAACCCGCCTCGGGGTGGCGGACATCGACCACCATACCGCGCGCCCGCAACCTCTCATCGGCAGCGACCTCGAAGGCATCGAGCACCGGCGCGGCGAAGACGCCGCCGTTCAGCAGCCCCTCCACGGCGTTGCCGCGCGATTGGAGCGTTGTCCAAGAAGCGACCGCAGCATCGAGCGCTTCCTCGTTCGCCTTCCGCAAGGCAGCATTCGCGAATCGCGCGTCGGTCGCCCAGTCGCGGTCGCCGGACGCCGAACAGAGCGCCCGCCACTGCGCTTCGCTCTCGCAGGCGATGGCGATCCACTGCCCCTCCCCGGCGCAGGGGTAGATACCGTGCGGCGCGAACTCGGGATGACGGTTGCCGCGGCGCGGGCGTTGGTGACCCGTCATCACGAACTCCATCCAGGCGTCGCCGATGAAGGTCAGGTTGGCCTCCTGCATGGAGAGGTCGACGTACTGCCCTTCGCCGGTGCGGTCGCGATGGTGGAGCGCCGTAAGAATTGCTGCCAGGCCGTTCAGCCCGGCGACAGCGTCCGGGTACATCTGGCCGGAGTTGATGGGCGGGCCACCCTCGTAGCCGAGCAGCGCCGACATGCCGGACGTCGGCTCGATTGTCCCGCCGATCCCCGGCACGTTCGCCCACGGGCCGTCGTGACCGTACGCCGAAAGGCTGCAGAGAATGATGTCCGGCTTGATCGCTTTCATCGCGGCGTAGTCCAGGCCAAGGTTCCCGAGGACGCGCGGCGAGAAGTTCTCGACGACGACATCGGCGAAGGGGAGAAGCTGCCGGTAGACAGAGATGCCCTCGGGCGTTTGCAGGTCGAGCGTGATGCAGCGCTTGTTGAGGTTCACGGAGTTGTAGAGTCCGCTGCAGTTCCAGGGGTGTTTTGCGGTGGGCACCTTGGCTACGGCGGGCGCCATGGGAGCGTCGTACCCGCCGCGCCAGGAGTCCGGGCGCTTTCGCACCTCAACCTGGATGATGTCGGCGCCGAGAAAGCCAAGCATCTCCGTGCAGAAGGCTCCCGCCCAGGCCTGCGTGAGGACGATGCCGCGAAGACCGGCGAGGGGGGCGGCGGCGGTGCTTGTGATCGGATTCGCCGCCGGGCGCGCGGCCCGGTCAACCACTTCGTTTGGAGTTTGCGAACCGACACGGGCCACGCCCGACCGCAACGCCCACGGAGTCTCGGACATCTTAAACGGCGCGCCCGGGTAGACCGTCGGACTCCCTTTGGGCTTTACCCAAAAGTCGCGGGCATCGAGGTGCTTGTTCAGCGCCAGCTCCTGCATGCTTAAGACCGGGCCTGCGACCACCCGGCGCGCCGCAAGTTCTTCGAAGAGGTCCTGCTTGCGCCACTTTGCCATCTGTTCCTGGACGCGGTCGATGTAATCCGCCTTGTGCGCCTGGCGATACCAGCCCGCGTCGTAACGGTGGTCCTCGGCGAGGTCGGGCAAGCCGAGCAAGTTCATCGCGTCGCGCCAGAAGTGGGCGCGGCTTATCGTGAGGGCAAAATGTCCGTCAGCCACGGGCACGGGGCCGGTCGTTATGTCGTTTCCCGTCTTCCGCTGGAGCGCTTCGCCCCGGTACTGGGAGGTCAGCAAGGCGGGGGCGAACGTCGCCACCATCACGTCCAGTTTCGCGACGTCCACCTCCTGCCCGAGACCCGTGACGCGTCGGTGATGCAGTGCCGCGAGGATGCCGCTGACGGCCGCCGTGCCCGCGCAGAACGACACCTGCTGTCCGCTCGGCTTGAGTGGCTCGCGCTCGGAGTCGCCGTTAATCGATGCCCACCCGGAACGGGCCGCCACTGTCAGGTCGTTGCCCGGGGTGTTGCTCAGGGTGCCGGTCATCCCGTGGGGAGTGATATGCGCCATCACCAACGATGGGTTTCCGAGTTCGTCGTACCCCAGGTCGAGCCTTGCCAGCTCCGCGGGCGAGTAGCTCGAAACCAGCACGTCCGCGCTGCGAATCAGCCCGAACAGTCCTTCACGTTGTGACGCGTCCGCAACATCCAGGACGACCGACGACTTGTTCGCGAGGACGTACTGGCCGATGGCACGGCTCTCCGCCGTCGTGTCCGAACGGAGCGGGTGACCAGTTGCAGGTTCGATGATCGTTACGTCCGCCCCAAAATCCGCGAGCATGCGCGAACACCATGCTCCGGCGACGGAAGTTGAGATGTCGATTACGCGCAGATCATCGAGGGCGTGCTTGGCCATTAGCTCGGCAGTCTACGGCAACGCCGCCCGCCGAACATTTCGACACCCCCGACTCCCGTGGTCGTCCATGGGCGGATGCCGCCATCCCGTCGCAAGCGCCCGAGTCCGAAGCTCGCTCCAAGCAATCCCACCCGTCCGGCGGCCATCCAGGGCCACCGGCCACCAGCACGGGGCATCGCGCACCACCGCTGAAAGACGGCGGCAACATAACAGGGCCGCTCGTGCCCGTGCCGACCCCGGCAGAGGGTCATTTCCTCTCGCTTAGCCTGCCTTCGCCAAAGGATGCCGGCCAAAGAAGCTCGCCAGCGCCTCGGCCATGCCGGACGGGTTCATCATTTGGAGGAAGTGGGTCGCCCCGGGCAGGACGAACGGCTCGGTCTGCGGCATCCAATCCTTCAACAGCGCGAATCCTTCGCCAAACATCGGCGCGGAATCCGCGCCGAGGACGGCGAGGCTCGGGGCCGTCACACGTTGTGCCTCGGTGTTTGTGAATTTCCACTCTTGCAGGGCCGGGAGTTCGATCTTGAAGAACGTATCCGCATCGGCCACGGCGTTTTCAAACGCTCCCCCCGGCAAAGACTTCTCAAGTATCTCTTTGAAGTTCGGCCCACCCACGCCTTCAAGGAATGCAGCAATCGCACTGGAGGAATCCCCAGACTCATAGATTGCCGCGATGGTACCGACCTCCTTAGTGAACGTCTCGGCGCTGGGCACCATCAACAGCGCGGGTTCGAGGAGTGCCAGCGAATGGACCGCTTGCGGGGCGTCGAGGGCGAGCTGAAGCGATATGGCGCCGCCATACGAATGGCCCACGACGTGTGTCCGCTCGATATCAAAGTTGCCGCAGGACGGCGAGTGCATCGGCTGCCTGTTGCTCGATGCTGAGCGACGTTTGCTGATGGGTGCTCCCCGCAAACCCTTCCCGGTGGTACGTAATGAGCCGAAACGCTCCGGCTAACGAACGTTCCTTGAACAGCGGAGAAAATGCATCCGCCAATATCGACCCGTGGACGAAGAGTATTGGCTCGCCCGTACCCAGCGCCTGAGCGTCTACGTGCCCTCCCGCGACCGAAACGCGTTCCATTTCCGTTCCATCCTTTCACTTTCCGCGACTGTCCCCTTGCAGCGTGATTCTACTCACCCTGTCAATCCCACAAATGCAGGACGGAACGGGCCTACCGGGAATGCCAACGCGCATGAAGCCATGATGTTCATCGCCCGCGGGCTGAGCTCTCGCAGGGAAACCTACTTCGGCCGCAGCCAAGCGTTGAACTGGGGTTCGCGGCGTTCGCGGAAAGCGGCCACGCCCTCGCGCGAATCCGGGTGGTGATCGGTCACCGCGGTCTTCGCGGCGATGTCGTCGAGCGACTGGTGCCACGTCATCTCATCGGCGTTATAGATCGTGCGCTTGAGCATGCGCATCGCCACCTGCGGCCCGTTCGCCAGTTCGCGCGCAAGCGACATCGTGCGTTCCAGCAGCTCCTCGGGCTCTGTGACTTCGTGGAGCAGGCCAAGGTCGAACGCCTCGGAGGCGCCTACGATGCGCTTGCGCATGAGGAAGTCCATCGCTTTCGCGACGCCCATGAGTTGCACGAGGAGGTACTGCCCGCCCTCATCCGGGAGCAAGCCGAAGCGCAGGGTGGCGCTCCCCATGCGCGCATCCTTGGACGCGAGGCGGAAGTCGCACGCCAACGCCAGCGAGAGTCCGGTCTGGATGGCCACGCCGTTGATCGCCGCAATCGTGAGCTTGTCGAGCGCGCGGACGGCGCTGTTCACGGGCTGCGATATCGCCCGAAGACCTTCGTACGTGCCGATGGCGTTATGGTGCCCGCCGAATATTTCCGGTACCAGCGCCTGCGTCCCGCCCGGGGCCGCCCGGCCCGTGATGTCGTCGCCCGCACAAAACGCCCGCCCGCTGCCCGTGATCACGACGACACGGACGGCGTCGTCCATCTGCGCCTGGAGGAGCGTCTCCACGAGATCGCGCTTGGTGGGCGCGGTGAGGCCGTTGAGGCGTTCGGGCTGGTTGAAGGTGATGACGGCGATGCCGGGATCGTGCGTCGCCACTTCGAATCCGCGAAAGTTGCCAGTCTCCATGATTCCCCCGTCTTCGACTTCTGTTCGCGGCATCGTGTCCCGAAACGGGGAGGCAATGCAACCGGTGAGTATCGGAGACTCCGATACTCCCTTCTCCGATACTCTCGCCCCCTTGCCATCGCCGCCCCTTCGTGACAACGTTCGCGCAAACCACCGAGGTGCAGCCATGGCCTACCAACAGATCCTTTCCGAGACGCGCGGACGCGTCGGCATCATCCGCCTGAACCGGCCCGAGAAGCTCAACGCCTGGACAAGTGAGATGGGCGAAGAGATCCAGGACCAAATCGGCAAGTGGAACGCGGACGCGGGCGTCGGCGCGATTGTCATCACTGGTGAGGGACGGGCCTTCTGCGCCGGGGCGGACCTTGGCAACTTCGCGAACCGCGCGCAGGCCAACGCCCAGGGCACGGGCGAGGCGATCCGGCGTGGCGGCGCGCCCTTCACGCACTTCATCCGCTCTTCCAAGCCCACCGTAGCGGCGGTCAACGGTTTCGCTGTCGGCATCGGCCTGACGATGATCCTGCCCTGCGATGTGCGCATCGCCTCCGAGAACGCCCAGCTCAGCATCCGCTTCATCAAGATGGGCCTCATGCCGGAGTTGGGTTCGACGCGCATCCTTGCCCAGATCGTCGGCCTTGGCCACGCCACGGATATGTGCCTGACGGGGCGCATGGTGGCGCCCGCCGAGGCGCTGCGCATGGGCCTCGTCACCGAAGTCACCACGCCCGAGAAGCTTCTTGAGACGGCCATCGCCAAGGCGGAAGAGATCGCTGGCAACCCCACGCGCGCGGTCATGATGATCAAGGAGCTGCTCGCCAAGAACCCGCTCGAGCCAGATCTCGAAGCGGTGATGGAGCGCGAGGGCCTGCGCGACCAGATCGCCCGCCGCCTGCCGGACCACGCGGAAGCCGTCACGGCCTTCCGCGAAAAGCGCCCCCCGGCGTTCAACCGGGAGTGACGGAGTGTCGTAGCATGGGAGTGTGAAAACTCTCGAACGTGAGATCCTGGAGGCCCACGCCCGCGGCGCCGAACACATGCGCTCCTCGCGCACGGCGGATCTGGAGCGATGACCGCCAACCGGTCGCGGGGTGGTCTCCGCGGGCCTCCGCCTTCACGGCCCCTCGCGGCGACGCACTTGTCCTTTGGCTAACCTACGGCTCTGC
>DAOTTM010000208.1:0-13565 GCA_034437915.1 Dehalococcoidia bacterium
TACGTGCGGCCGGGCCTGCAGGGAAATATCCGCCCACTCACGATCAGCCACGGGGCGAACGCGATGCTGAACGGGCGGTCGCGGTTCGAAGCGGAGTTCGCGTGGACGGGCACGGCGGATCCGACGGCCTATCTCTGCATGGCAGAATCGATCCGGTACGTGGGATCGTTGCTGCCCGGAGGGTGGGCGGAGGTTCGCGCGAGCAATCATGCGAAGGCAGTCGCAGGACGGCGTGTGTTGCTTCAACGCATCGAGTTGGAAGCGCCGTGTCCGGAGGGAATGGTTGGCTCGATCGCCAGCATCATCCTGCCGGGACGGGCGACCGACGACCCGAAACCGGTGGCTTTCAGCGACCCCCTGCAAGGGCGGTTGGTGGTCGATCACGGGATTGAGGTGCCGGTGTTCGCGTTCGGGGATCCACCGCAGCGCGGCTGCTGCGGATTTCGGCGCAGCTGTACAACGAAGCGTGGGAGTATGAGCGGCTGGCGGAGGCGCTGTTAGCGGAGCTGTGAGGCGGATCTACACGTAAAGCTTGCCCATGGTTCGAGGGAGACATCCCAGCGCTTGCTTACGCGCGCGCTACGGACGGAGGCGGTCGGGCCCGGCTGGCAGCGGGGCGCTATCTGAACGCGGGCATGACCTTGTCGATGTACTGCTGGAGGGCGGGGTAGTCGACGGGTGGGCGGAAGGCGATGTTGATCTGTCCGGCGCCAGCGTCGATGTATTGCCCGATGCGGTCGATGACCTGTTGCGGGGTGCCTGAAAGGCCGCCCTGGGCGCCCATGGGGCCGAGGCGCGCAGCGACATCCTGGCCGGTTGAGGACATGAGGAAGTGGAGGTTCACACTGCGGTCGATGGTCTTGGGGTCGCGCTTATAGTGGTCGCACCACTGGTTGAGGACGTCGTTCTTCTGCTTGAACTCTTCGACGGAGATGTAGGGCACGTTCCAGCCATCGGCGCGTGCGGCGGCCATGCGCAGGGTGCGTTGTTCGCCCCGGCCCCCAATGATGATGGGCACCCTCGCCTGCACGGGGCGGGGCTCGTTGCTGATGTTTTCCGTGCGGTAATACTGGCCAGTGAAACTGGAGCGGTCGTGCGAGAGCATGGCCCGGATGATGCGCGTGCCTTCGGAGAGCCGGTCGAGGCGCTCTTTGACGCCCGGGAAGTCGTAACCATAGGCGGCGTGCTCTTCGACGTGCCAGCCCGCGCCCAGGCCGACGGTGACGCGGCCACCACTCAGGTGGTCGATGGTCGTCAGCGACTTCGCGAGCAATGCCGGGTTGCGATAGCCCATGCAGAAGACGAGACAGCCGACACGCACGTTCTGGGTTTCCACGGCAAGGGCGGCCATGAGCGGGATGGCTTCGTAGGTTGGTCCCTCGCCGTTGCGGTTGGGCGCTTCATAGAGGTGGTCCCAAACGGAGATCCACTCGAAGCCCGATGCGTCGCAGTGCTTCCAAAGGCGTCGTAATTCGTCGAGGGGGATGTCCTGCTGGCCGGTGTGTACGCCGAAGATGACCTTCGCCATGGTGAGTTCCTTTGAACGAATGGATGCGCGGCAAGTGTGGCCCGAGGATGCCAACGTTGCAAGCGTGAAGGTTCTCGCGGAGGCAAGGAGCCAACTGAGGCGGCGGAGAGGTTGGCGGCATGAAGTGGGGAGTATCGGAGTGACGGAGTACAATCGCCGAAACCGGGAGGGGCCACATGCGCAAGAAACGGCATCCATTGAGCGGGGCGATCTACGAGGACCTGGGCGAAGGGCGCGTGCGTGTTTCCAGGAATGGCGCCAGCGGGCTGTTTCACGCAGAGGGGCGTTGGCTCGAAGGCGACATCACTCAGGCGGACCTGGAGATGCTTGTGTGGGTGGGTGGCCGAGAACTTCCCCAAAGGCGCGCCTCGGCAACTCCCGAGATGGTCCGCGACTAACTCCCAGAAACGGAAGAGGATTCGACATGACGACACCGCTCATCACCATGCACGACACTGGAAAGCTCACGCCGCAGGGTTGGCGTTCGAACGGCGTCTCGTACCAGCAGTTGTTGGACACGGATACGCACACGCCCCCGGCTGTCCTGCGCAACCAATCGCCAATTGCTCCGGGCCAGACGCGCGTCCCCGCCGAACACTACACCTCCCGCGCCTTTCATGACCTTGAGGTCGAAAAGGTGTGGAAGCGAGCCTGGCAGATGGCCTGCCGCGAAGAGGACATCCCGGAGGTCGGCGACTACATCGTCTACGACGTAGCGCACCTCTCGTTCCTCGTTATTCGCAGCGCTCCGGATCGCATCCAGGCGTACCACAACGCCTGCCTGCATCGCGGGCGCCAGCTCAAGGAATTCGATGGCAAGCGCGCGAGCGAGATCCGTTGTCCGTTCCACGGCTGGGCGTGGGAAATCGACGGGCAGCCGAAAGACATCGTCTGCGAGTGGGATTTCCCGGGTGTGAAGAAAGAAGAGAACGCGCTCCCGCAAGTGCGCGTGGGGACGTGGGGCGGGTTCGTGTTCATCAACCCGGACGGCGATTCCGCCGGGGAATCACTCGAAGAGTTCCTCGGGGACCTGCCGAAACACTTCGAACGCTGGCCGTTGGAGAAGCGTTTCAAGCAGGCCCATGTCGCGAAGCTCCTGCGCTGCAACTGGAAGGTCGCCCAGGAAGCCTTCATGGAGGCGTACCACGTCGTCACGACGCACCCGCAGATCCTCGCAGGACTCGGTGATTCGAACTCGCAGTACGACGCGTGGGGCAACTTCAGCCGCGCGATATCGCCGAACGGCACGCCCAGTCCGCATCTCGCCTACAGACCGACGGAGCAGGAGATGCTCGACTCCATGTTCGATCGCCAGCTCGATGCGCCTCCCCCGGTCGTCGTGCCCGAGGGCAAGACGGCGCGCGAGGTCGCGGCTTCGGCCAGCCGAACGATGATGCGTTCGGTTCTCGGCGAAGAGGCCGAGGACTACTGCGATTCGGAATACGTGGATTCGTTCTACTACACGCTCTTCCCGAACTTTCATCCCTGGGGCGGCTTTTCGCGGATCGTGTACCGCTTCCGTCCGTACGGCGACGACCCGGATATGAGCATCATGGAATGCATGTTCCTTTCGCCCTTTCCCGAGGGAAAGCGCCCCCCGCCCGCGCCCATCCACTGGCTCGGCGCCGATGATGATTGGGTGGAAGCGCCGGAACTTGGCATGCTTGCGCGCATCTTCAACCAGGACGTCTTCAACATCCCGAAAGTGCAGATCGGATTGAAGACGATGAAGAAGGCCGAAGTCGTGTTCGGGAGCTACAACGAAACGAAGATCAGGCACTTCCACGAACTGTTGGAGCGATGGATAGGGCGGGACTGAAGCCCGTACCGAGTTCCGAGTTGACCATGCATCACAGCGTTCTTCGCCGGGCAAGAACCCTTGCTGACGCGCGGGCTACGGATGGCGGAGCAGTTACATGATTACGAGGGTGTAGGCGGCGAAGGCGGGCTTTTCGAGTTCGATGATGGAGGCAACGAGGGCGCGATCGACTGTGGCGGGATCGGGAACGCGCAGGGTGACGGTGAAGGTGAAGGCGAGGGAGCGGTTGGCGCTGACCTGAGTGACGGTGGGTTCTGTGATTTCCGGTTCGATCCCCGTGTACAGGCGAAGGAACTCCGTGAGACCTCGACGGGTACCGCGGAAGCGATAGAGGGGAACGGCGGCGGCGATGAGCGCGCGGCGGCGGGCTTCGGGCCAACGCGTGTCAAGCGTGAGTCCGACCCAGGAGCCGAGCCATTCGAGGAGATCGTGGGGCACATGGTCGGGGTCGAAGTAGTGGGGGATGTTGCCGACGGTCCGGTGAACGGGGCTGAGGATGTGTTCGAAGATGAGCAGATATCGACCAAGGAAATCGCTCTCCTTGTATATGCCGGGGAGGTAATCGAGGTAGGTGCTGCGGCGGCGGGGAACGCCGGGAGGCTGGGGAAGTTCGAGAGGCGCACTTCCTCCGCGACCACCGGGGGCCGGTGGACCCGGCGGTTGGCGACCGTTCCCATCGGCGACAACGCGGCCGTCGGGGGCGTTGACGGGCATCAGATTTGCCACGCCCGATGAAGCCGCCTGTGCGACATCCAGGACGACGCCTGAAGCAGGCGCTACTGTTTCAGCCGCCATCAGCGGCCCCTCTCCGCGACCGTGACGACGTGGGCGTAGGGCAGAAGGAGGACGTCATCGGCGATGGCGATGCGTTGGCCGGCGGCCCGTGCCTGGCCCGTCTGTGTATCGATCTGGATAATCGTGACGTCCTGGGCGTACTCCACTCCGGGCACGGATTGAACGACCGATTGCACCTCGGATAGGTAGAGATCGCGGCCGAATGGCCAGCCTGCGCCGAGGGGGCCACCCTTGAGCGGGTCGAGGTAACGGGTCAGGGTCTCTGCGACGCGCACCCGCACGCGGTCTCCGGAGACGTTCGGCGAGACGACGATAACGGCCTCAACGCTTACGCCGACATAATCCGGGCCGTCAATGACCAGCTGAGTGCCGAGCATCCGCCGGTCGTCCAGGAAGCGGCGGACAGTCTCGATGAGGTCCGGGCTGGGCTGGAGGGTGTCGCGCGTCCGTTCGAGATCATCCGGGATGACGGGAAGAACGAGGAGTTCGATCGTGCCGGGCGGGACAGAGCCGCCGCGCCCATCGCCGCGAACCTGGATGCAGCGGGCACGGGCGACAGTGCGATCGGCTTCGAGGGCGAGGAATTCGAAATCTTCGGCGGTGACAGCGCGCTCCTGCGAACGGAGGGTGGCGGGCGCACGAAGCTTCGCGGCTTCGAGACTCTCGGCATCGAGGCCGCCCGTGGCGGCGCGGAGGTTGGTGACGGTCGAAACATAGGGGATGGAAGACTTCAGCACGGTGAGGGTCTTTGCACCGACGTTGCCAACGACGCCGCCACCAAAGCGATAGCGCACGAAACGCATGGAATCGCCGCGGCGTGGCGTCATGCCGTATTGGCGTTCGGAACCGTCAGGCTGGCGAATGATGGGACCAAAGGTAATCGTGCCGGTGACCGGATCGAGCGTGTAGTGGCGATGGGCAGGCCCGGATTCGATCAGCGACTCCGTGCGTTGCCATTGGAACCATTCGTCGCTGGCATCTTCCTGGATCTCAAGATACTCATAGTCCTCCAGGGGCAACACGGGAGTGTTCTGGAGAATGAGCGTCTCACCGGGAATGCCGGTGGCCGTGCCGAGGAGTTCGTTGATGACGACGGTCGCGTGAGTGGCGCCGATGGTCCCGCCGGTCGAGGCCGCGGCGATCGTGTTGATGCGGGGGGAGGCGGAATATGTGGGCTGGCCCTGGGCAGGCTGGATGACGCGGACACGAATCCAGAAGCCATCCTGGCGGAACTGGGCGCGCGTATCCATGCCGATGGGAAGGTGAAGGACGACATCACCGATGCGGTTGAGGCCGCCTGTCTCATCCAGTTCGACATGGACGGGGACCCAACCGCGGGTTTCACCGCACCACGCCTCCCATGAGAGCGGCGGGTTTCGCGGGTCTACGCCGATGCCCTGGCGGTCACAGTTGATGGAAAGCGTGAGTGTGTGCCGGCTCAGGTTCTCCGGGAAACCAAGATAGAGCGCATCACCGGGGAGGGGGCGCGCCTGGAAGACATCAAACGGGTCGCTGAAGGCATCGAGTGATGACGTTCGGTCGCTAAAGTTGACGCCATCGGAAGAGACGAGGCATTGGCGCAGGGTGGGTGGGAGGAGGCTCAGGTCGGCATCCGTGCTGAAGACGATGGCCTGCTGGTCACCCGTGCGCACGGTCGCCACCTCTGTCCCGCGCGAAATCGTGATTGGACCCGGCTGAGCAGCGGAGAGACCGATCGTGATGTCCGCGCGGGCGGCCACGGGCTGCTTCAGGCGGATGCCGAGGAGCTCCATGAAGCGGAGGTAGCTCTTTTCGGGCACGCGGTTGAGGCGATAGAGCGTGAGGTCTGTCATCCAGGCGAAAAGCTCAATGAGCGTAACGCCGGGGTCGGAAACGTTATGATCCGTCCATTCCGGGCAGTAGCGCGGGATCAGCGTTTTCGCCTCATCGACGATGTCCTGGAAGCGGCGATCATCGAGCTGTGGGTCGGGAAGCGGCATGGTCCCTCCGGATCGTCAATTAAGCTGGGCATAATACCCCCGGATGCAGGGGCTGAGCAGGGGGTATTATGCCCCTTCCTGTTCGATAACGTAGAACGGGTAGACGAGGGTGCGCTCATCCTTGGTTGCGCTGATGAGATAGGAAACTGCGATGTTCAAGCGACCGCTGGCGTTGTCCACCGATTCAATATCGACATCGACCGATTGGACTTCGATTCGCGGTTCCCAGCGGTTCAACGCTTCAAGGACGTAGCGTTCGGCCATGCCCACGATTTCGCTGTTCAGCGGGTCGAACACGAGTTCGTGAATGCGGCAGCCGAAATGGGGGCGCATGACACGTTCACCGGGGCTCGTGCCGAGGATGATCGTGATGGCCTCATCGATTTCGTTGCCATCAGCCACGAGTTCGATTCCACCGTATCCGGCGACGCGGACAGGAAAGCCCCAGCCACGCCCGACAAGTTCGTTGCCCAATCTAAGCCACCCTCATCAGTTGATCTGGACCAGCGAACCCTGGATCTTGACGATACCGGAGGCCTTGATTTCGATCATGGCGCCCTCGATGGTCGTGGTCGCCGCGGATTTCACCTTCATGGGGCCGGTGGATTCGATCGTGGCATTGCCGGTGGCCTTGGCATCCAGGTTGCCGGTCGCTTCGACCTTTACATTGCCGGTGGCCTTGGCTTCGATGTTTCCCGTCGCCTCCACCTTGACGTTTCCCTTGGCCTTGACGTTCACGTCCTTCTCGGCCGTGACGGAGATCGTGTTGGTCATGCTATCGATGACAATGGAGTTCTTCGTGGTCTTGTCGACGAAGTGGATGCTCGCCTTGTCATCGGAGTCATCGAGAAGGATGACGTGGCCGAGGCGGGAACGAATGATGCGTTGCACGACCTTGCCCGTTTTCACCGCCGTGGCCTTGGCAAGTGGAGGCTTGTCCCGCCCGTTCCAGAGATGGCCGAGCACGTATGGCCGTTCCGCATCGCCGTTTTCGAATGCCACGAGAACCTCGTCGTTGACTTCTGGCAGGTAGAAGAACCCGCTGGTGCCGCCGCCCATCGATGAAGCGGTTCGCGCCCAAAAGCTCTCGATATCGGCGCCATTCGGGTCTTTGCCCATCCACGGGAACATCACCTTCACCCGTCCCCGGTCCTCCGGGTCATCCAGGTTGGTGACCACCGCCGGCATCACACCGGGATGCGTGACGCGGTCGTTCGCATCGGCGAAGCGCCCGGCGCCGGGGCCTCCGAAGAGCAGGTCGAACGTCGATCCGCTGTGGAACCCGGAAATGGCGAATTCCGTGCGAAAGGATCTGTCCGAGTGCAGTTGGTGCCGCGCACTGGTGACGAGGTAGGTGCCGGAAAATCTCCGCCCGAGTTTGGTGAGCGTCACCGTGGAACCGGGCTTGATGTTGCCATCGCCGATGGAGAGTCCTTCCGCCTGGAGTTTGGCCTCTTCCACCTCCGACTTCAGGGCGTCGGCGAGGGCGTCCGCGTGGGCGGTCGTCGTTGCCATGGCGTTTCGCCCGAGCACGGAAGCGCCGAACGGTTGGGCGGGCGCCCCGCGGACGCCCGTTGCGTTGGGCCAGGCCGTGGGGCTTGCGGTTGAGGTGACCGCCCTCTTCCGGTTATCATCCCAGCCGCGCACCTCCACGGTGCTCGCCTGCCCCGCCCAGGTGAGCCGGGGGCGGAATTCCAAGAGGATGGTTCCGTATTCCAGGGATGGACCCGAGGGCGGCGCGTTCCGAAGCGAATGACAGAGCAGTTTCCCTGCCTCCGCGTGCACAACGTATCCGTTGTTCCGGGCGCGTTCCCAGAGGAATTCCCAGTTTGTCTGGTTATCCTGGAGCACGTACGGGTGGACGACCGAGGTCGATTGCACCTGCGCCGTCAGCCCGCACTCGGATGCGACGCGCGAGAAGATATCGCTGTCCGTCACCTGGAGAAAAGTCCGGGACTTGCGCCCGCGATGAAGGCGGTGCGCCTTGTCGTATCCACGGATGACGAGGCTCGTGATCATGTTCTCCGGGTAGGTCGGTTCGATCGCCGTTATTTCCGCGGCGATGAGCGTGACCGCTGCGTTGGGTTCGTGATTGGGTCCCCCGAACGCCTTCGCCTTGATGGTGACGGCGTTCCCAACTTTCAATAGCGCCGTGTCATCGGTCCACGTGAACTCCGGGTCGTCCAGTTGGATTTGAAACATCGCGGGCATGTGGAGACTCTGCTCCACCTCGATATTGCGAACGCAATCCATGAAGGCCGTCGAGACAGCCGACCCGTTGATCTCGACGATGAAGACTGGGAGGTAGGCGCCGTCAGTCGGCATGGGACAACGGGGGGAGGGCGAGGATACTGCCGGGGATGAGACGGAAGGGGTTATCGATGCGGTTGGCTTCGGCGATGTGGCGCCAATGGCCGGGGTGGCCGTATTCCTCTTGGGCGACGATATCAAGGGTTTCGCCCTGGCGGATGACGCGTGAACGATGTCCGGCGCGGCCACCCGAGGTGGGGTTTTGGAAGGGACGACGGCCGGGATCGTCCACCTGCTTCAACTTCAAGTCCACGGTTGCACGGGTTGGCGTGCCGTTTTCAAGGAAGAGGGTGAAGTTCTGACTGATCGAGGTGATGACCGCTTTGAAGGACCACATCCGGCCCCATTCGAACTCCACGATTGGAGGGGAACCCTGCTGCGTCGTAGGGTCACGACGCGCGGGATTGACCATGGCCATGGCCCAAAGCTTGTTCGTATAGCTTGTGCGCACGTCATGGCGCTTTTCGTGCGTATCGAACAACAATTTGAGGCCGAGTTCGATGGCTTCGCCGCCGGTGAACTCGAGCGTGGGAACGTTGGCGCCACGATTTGCCGAAGCGGTCCAATTGATCGTCTTGGAAAAAGAGTAATCCGTGGGGTTAAAGAGACAGGTCACGCTCTGGGCGGGTTCGTCAAGGTTCTTGATTTTGGCTTTCACCAGCGTCGTCTGCTGTGGTGGTCGCGGTGGCGGTCGGGGTGGCATCGTTCACAAGCTCCGGGGCAGCATTTTCGCACATTTCGCGTTGGCGGGGGTTGGTTTTGTTCAGGAGAATCCGCGTTCGCGTTCGCGTTCGATGGTGAGGCGCCGGCGGATGATCCGCCACACGTCATCGGCTAGCGCCTCGATATCGATCGGCTTCTGTTCTTCGTCGCCCGACGGCTGGGCAGATTGGCCCCCAGAGCCGGTGAGGACGCGGCTGACGGTCGTCACGGATCCGACCCCGTCGGCGGCGCCAGCACTGATGCGTTGAACATCGGACGACCCGGCCTCCGCCATCCCGGAAGGATAGCGCGGGGAGCTGGAGGGGGCAGATTCGGCGATTGCGCGTTGGATCGCGAGCTGGGGGGAAGCGAGGGTGAGCGATTCGGCCGGCGCCCCGGGCTGTTCCGGCGACGCGGATTCGCGGGAGGGCTGGGCGGGAGATGGTGGGATCGTGAGTGTGAGTGGCCCTGGCGGCGCACTGAATGGGCCGGAATGCGCTGCCGGAGCGCCAGGTGCCAGGAGTCGTTGCAACGCTCCAGGCAGGGTCGGGGGGGTTGAAGGATTCGTTGCGGAGGTTCCGCTCGTCCCGGCGGGCGCGAACGGCAACGCCGAAGGCTCCCCCGGCGACATCCAGGGCAGCGAAGTGGCCGTAGCGACGGGATCCACGGTCGCAGCGCCTGGAGATGCATCACCAAACACACGGTTGAGGACGCCCGTGAACGGCGACGAGGCCCCCGCGACAGGGCCACCGGGGTCAATGGACGGCGTGTCCGGCGCGCTTCGAAACGTCATCGGAACAAACGGGGTGCCGAGGATTTCGGGAGGGGCCGCCGGATCGCGCATCCATGGCGAGAAGCGGCCGTTGGGTGATACATCGATGGAACGCGCCAGCTGTGTTTGCCCGCGGGCTGCGGTGAGCGGGAGTGGCGCCCGGCCTGGGCGCACTTCGGCAAGAGGCCGGGAGACGCCCGTGTTCGAGGGGGATTGAGAAGGTCGTCCTGGTTCGCGGGGTGGAGCGAAGGGCATCCCCGCATGGGATGGCGCCGTTGAGTCTCGCATCCCTTCATCGAACACGGAGACCGCGCGTGAAACAACGGGCAAGGCGGTGGGTTGGATGTCGAACAACGATGGGGGCGTTTCGGAGACAAGGAGGGAGCGGGCGAATGTCCCGGCATCAAACGGTTGCGGGGCTTCCGACGCGGCGCTGTCCAGGGATGGGCGGAGGTCAGCGAGCAGGAGCGGCGGACCGACATGGTCGACGGTCGAGGCCTCTGTGGTCCGCGGGAACGGGCTGGTCTGACCGAACGTGCCGGGGCGGGGGAAAACGTTGGGGGCCGGAATCGCCGATGGCGGTAACGCGGGCGGCTGGGGAACGCCGGCAGAGGACCGTTCCGGGAAGCGCTGAGCGAACGGGGCGCTCGCGAGGGGAGTTCGCGCGGATTCGCCGAAGCCAACGAGGGGGAGAGGACCTCGGGGCGTGGGAAAAGCGACACGGGCGTTGGTCATCCCACGGGGGGACGGCGGCACACTCAGAGAAAGGGGGGTTCGCCACGGGTCGTCGCTGGGGATATCGCGCCCAAGCGCGGCGGGCGAACGGGCGGCGGACGTCGGAGACGCATTCGCGGCGGCGGCATTTGCAGGCGACAGTTGAACGAGCGCAGGCGAGGGACCCTGCCCCGCGACGGATCGCTGGGTCCCGCCCGGTTGATGAGGGGTGGCCTGGGGCGTTCCCGCCGGTTGAGGCCCCGGCGCGTCCTGGAAGGGCAGCGCGAGGGGGAGAGTGAGCGCATGAGCGGCGATGCGGGCCGGTTCGAAACCAGAGAAGGAGAGGGTGAGCGGCGAAGGCAGGGTCAGTTCGCTATCCGTCTCCGCCACGCCAGGGAGAACGCGGGCCGGGGAGAGCCTTTGCAGTGCGTGCGCCGACGTGCGCGGCTGGACGGACGGGCTATCTCCGACGCGCGGGCTTTCCGAAGTCGCCTGGCTCGCCCGGGGGGTCACTGTTTGGGCGGCGATGGATTCCGCGACCGGGGCAGAGACCGCCGCACTCGGAGGCAACGCCTCGGACGAACGAACAGCGGATGGCTGTTCGGGGGAGGCAGGCGGCGCCGGGAATGGGATTGCGTGATCGAAAACGCGGGCGATGGTGGGCCGGGCAGTGGGCCGAAATGGTTGCGCGGACCCCACTAACAGCGGAAGAGTATCGAACGAGCGTTGGAGGCGGACGCTCAGGGGCGCTTCGTTTCCTGCCACTTCAGGAGACGAAGTGAATTCGAAGCCCGGGAGCGAGCGGGAGAAGGCCGGACGGCTTGGCTCTCGGCGAGCTTTGTCGGCGGCGGGCGGCATGTCGCGCGAAAGCGCGGGCGATGATGGGACGGGCCCGATGTTGCTGGCTGGTGGCGCGGTCGCGAGAGCGCCTGGAGTTGCGGAAGCGATTGTTGGAACACCGGTCGGGCTGGAAGAGGGTGGCAGCACGGCCCGGGCGACGGCGCTTGGTGCGGCGGTAGTTCGCGCGGGGGAAGGGAATGTCTGCGTTTCCGTCGGCCTCTCGGACATGGGCGAGTGACGTTGCGCGTCTGGCGGAACGACGAGGGGGAGCGGCGAATCGAGTCCGGCGGAAGCGAGCGTGCGCTGAAGCGATCGAAGGTCGAGTGTGAGAGGCGAAGGCACGGCGAGCGGTTCCGCTGGGAGGCGAACTGCTCGCTCAACCGCCGAAGCAGCCAGGGTTTGGGGGCCTGTTGGCTGAATTCGACCGGGGCCGTCAGCGGGGAGCGCCCGCTGCACCGGCCCTTCGCGCGGCCTAGATTGCGGGGAGGGGGCGAGAGCGATCGAGGACGGCGGCGGGCGTTCCGAGCCGAATCTCGGTGATGGAATCACGGCTGGCGCGGAGGCGGGCGTCGCCGGGAAACGCGTCGGGGCGTCGGGCGGAGCAACGAACGGTGCGGCGTCGGGAGACGACACGGCTGTCGTGCCGGGCGTTGCCCTTTGCACGGTTGAGCTCATCGATGCGCTGGACGGGACAGAATCGAAGATACGGGCGATCGAAGGCGAGGCCGTTCGGCCGATCGCGGGGGCGAGGCTGGCGAGGGGGAAGTCGTTGGCCCTGCTCGCGAATGCGAAAGAGGGAACCGATGAAAGCCGCGGATCCGCAAGTACTCTCGCCATCGGAGGCGATGGAAACGGGCCGGCTCGATCGGTCGTTTCGCGCGCTCCGGGGGGCTGCGAGACGGCGAGGCCGAGGTGGACACGAGGATCAGGGAGGGCCGCGGAAATAAGCAGGGAGGGAAGATTTGGAGGCGCTTCGCCGGCGGTGGGTTGCGGTTCGAAGCCACGTTCGGCGGAGATGCGAGCAGGTTGGACCGCGCGATGGATGGCGACGACGGGTTCCGGCCGGGACAAGGAGGATTCAGACTGCGTTCCAATGGGTCCGGGTCGGGCAGCTAGAGCTTCGGGCCGAGTGACGATGGGAGCAAGCCGGGTAGCGGTCGGTTCCCAGGCCGGGATTGGTATGGGCGTGGGACTGGCTGCGGACGGCAATTGTCGCGACGACGGCGACAGTTGGAGCGGGGGCCGGCTCGGCGAAGAGACAGTATCGGCGCGCGCCAACGGAAGCGTGGGCTGCCCTGGCGCCACTGGACCCGGCTGGGGGATGGAGGGTGCGTCCGGCGCGCGTTGAACGGTATGCGGCTGGAAGTACGGCAACGCCTGCCGCGGGGCGCGATCCACTCGTACAGGGCTGGGGCGCGGGGGTTGGCTGTCCAATGGCGCGATGGCGGCAGGCGGGCGGGCACCCGACTCAAGGGGAGACGCGGCACCGGGGGACGTGGTCGCCAGCGGATTTGGGGCGGGGCGTGCGGCAAGCGATCGCTGAAGGGCGCCTGAAGACGGCGATGGCGACGAACGGAGGGGCTGGAAGACGGGCAGCGAGAGTTCCGCGACGGAAAGCGCGGGAAGGCGTTGGAGGGCAACAGCGGTGACAGCCCGGGACGCTGGTTGGCTAGACCGTGCCGAATCGAACGGGGATGGGGGAAGGAAGATGCGCTGGGCGATGGGCGCGAACACATGGGCGGGCACAGGCCCACGGTCTGGCATTGGGGGCGATGAGAATTCTGGAGGCGCGGCGGAGCCTTGCGCGGGCGGGATGACAATCGCGGGCGTCGCTGGAGGCGGGGACGACGTTGGAGACGCAGGCGTTGGCGGCGCGGGCGGAACCGCGGCCGAAGCTGAAGACGATGACGCTGGCGGAGTGGTCGGCGACACGGATGACGTTGATAGCGTTCGCTGCAGAGCATCAGTCGCCGATGAAGGCGCCAGCGACGGAGCGGGAAGCCCGGGGCTCGGGGACGCTTGCTGCGCAGGCACGGACTGGGGCGCTCCAGACGGCTGGGTTGGCGAAGCGTTGGCGGCGACGGCCGCACGTGGCGAGGACGCATC
>DAOTTM010000209.1:0-15196 GCA_034437915.1 Dehalococcoidia bacterium
CGAACCATGGACAGCGGCGTGTTCATCCTTCGACAGGCTCAGGACGAACGGGGGTGACAGGCGGAACGACGTGAAAATCGAACCAGGACAAGGCGCACGCAAAACTTTCACGCCCACCCGTGGGCGCCGGGCCCCGCGCGCTACGGATCGGCCTGTTCTACACTGGGTTTGCGTTGCGCGAAGGCCTCTGCCGTTGGTACAGTCTTTGCCTATAGAAGTCTAGGAGAGAGCTATGGCGAGCTACGACCTGGCGGTGGTCGGCGGCGGTCCCGGGGGCTACGTGGCGGCGCTGCGTGCTGCTCAACTCGGACTCAAAGCCGCTGTCTTCGAGAAAGACCGCGTCGGCGGTCTTTGCGTGAACTGGGGATGCATCCCCAGCAAGGCGATCCTGCGCAACGCCGATGTCGTGAACCTGGTGCGCAATGCTGCGAACTGGGGCATCACCCTCGAGAACCCGGCATACGACCTTGGCAGCGCCATAGACCGCAGCCGCAAGGTGGTGGACCGGCTCGTCGGCGGCGTCGAGGGCTTGCTCAAGGAGGCGGGTGTCGACCTCATTACGGGCGAGGCGACAGTGAAACCGGGGCCGATGGTCGTCTGTAACAAGCTGGAATACGAGGCGAAGGCGCTCATCATCGCGACGGGAGCCACCACTCGGATGATCCCGGGCGTGACCATCGACGGCAAAGTCGTCATCACCAGTCGCGAAGCACTGGCACGGCACGAGATCCCCGCGCGGGCGGTGATCGTCGGGGCAGGGCCCGTGGGCGTGGAGTTCGCGCATATCTGGGCGAGCTACGGGTCCCAGGTGACGGTCGTGGAGATGCTGGAGACGATGGTCCCGAACGAGGACCCGGATATTGGGCGTCTTTTGAAGCGCTCGTTCGAGGCGCGCGGGATGCGCTGCCTGATGAAGACGCGCGTCGATTCGGTCGCGGTGAAGGCGAAGAAGGCAACCGTGACGGTCTCCGGCGAGGGCGGCGAAGAAAAGATCGAAGCAGACCTCGTGCTCGTCGCCATCGGGTTCGTGCCGCATACGGAGGGGCTGGGCTTGGAAGCGCTCGGCGTCGCCACTCAGCGCGGCTACGTCACGATCGACGACCAGATGCGCACGAACGTGGCGGGGATCTACGCGATTGGCGATGTCACGGGGAAGCTGATGTTGGCGCACGTGGCGATGCAGCAAGGTGTGATCGCGGCGGAGGTGGTGGCGGGGAAGCGCGTGCCGCTGCTGGACTATGTCCAGATGCCGCGGGCGACGTTCTGCCAGCCGCAAATCGGCTCCATCGGGTACACCGAGCGGCAGGCGAAAGAGGCGGGCTTCACTTTGAAGACCGGGCGCTTCCCGCTCACCGCGCTGGGCAAGGCCGTGACCGTGGGCGAGACCGAGGGCTTCGTCAAGGTCGTAGCCGATGAGGCGACCGGCCAGGTGCTTGGCATCCACATGATCGGCCACGACGTCAACGACCTGCTCGGCGAGGCGACGATGATCGCGTTGCTCGAAGCGACGACAGTCGAGGTGGGTTTCGCTGTCCATGCCCATCCCACGCTTGCGGAAGCGATCAAAGAAGCGGCGCTGGCGGCGGACGGTGAGGCGATCCACTTCGCCCAGCGACGCCCGGCAAAGAAAGCCTAAGGAGACGCAGTTGCCCCCACGGACAAAGACGGCACCCAGGACGGCACCCAAGCCCGCGCCCAAACCCGCCGGTCTCGGCGGCGAGCGGCTCGGACACTTCCTCTATCAAATGCTGCTGATCCGCCGCTTCGAAGAGCGAACGGGAGAGATGTATACGAAGGGGAAGGTGCGCGGCTTTCTGCACCTCTATATCGGTGAAGAAGCGTGTGCTGTTGGCGCGATCAACGCGCTCGAGCCACAGGACAAATTGATCACGCACTATCGTGACCACGGTCACGCTTTGGCCAGGGGGATTGAAGCGCCGCGCGTGATGGCGGAGCTGTTCGCGCGCGTCGATGGCACGAGCAAGGGCCGGGGCGGTTCGATGCACATCTTCGACAAAGCGAAGAACTTCTTCGGCGGCCACGCGATCGTGGGCGGCCACATGCCCGTCGCCGTCGGATTGGCGCTCGGTTCGAAGATGAAAAAGGAAGACGCCGTAACGATGTGCGTCTTCGGCGACGGCGGCGTGGCGGAGGGCGAATTTCACGAGGCGCTGAATCTTTCCGCGTTGTGGGATGTGCCGGTTGTATGGTTCTGTGAGAACAACGGTTACGGCATGGGCCTTCCGCTGGCGAAATCGATCGCAAACGACATCTACAAACTCGCCGAGGCCTATCGCATGCCGAGCGTTCGTGTCGATGGCATGGACGTGATAGGCGTGTATGAGGCGACGAAGACGGCCGTCGAGTTCTGTCGGGCGGGCAACGGCCCCTACTTCATCGAAGCGATGACCCACCGCTACCGCGGCCACTCGATGGCCGACGCTGAACTCTACCGCGACAAGGCCGAGGTGGAAGAGTCGCGCAAAGGGGACGCGATCGAACGGCTGAAGAAAGCCATGCTAGCGGACGGTTTGATGGACGGGAGCGGCTACGAGGCATTGGTGGCGCGCGTGGAAGAGGAAGTGGGCGCCGCAATCGCCTTCGCGGATGCGAGTCCGCAGCCGGAGATCAGCACACTCTTCGACAACATCTACCGGGAGAGTCCAAATGACTGAGATGCGCATGCGCGAGGCGCTCCGCGAGGCGTTGCGGGAGGAGATGCTGCGCGACGAACGGGTGTTCCTGATGGGCGAGGATATCGGCGCATACGGTGGGTCGTACACCGTGACGCGCGGCCTGCTTGATGAGTTCGGTCCCGACCGCGTGCGAGACACGCCCATCTCCGAATCGGGGATCGTGGGCGCGGGGATTGGGGCCGCTCTGAGCGGGCTGCGGCCGATGGTTGAGATCATGACGATCAACTTCAGCCTCCTGGCCATGGACCAGATCGTCAACAACGCCTCCAAGTTCCTCTACATGAGCGCGGGCCAGTTCAATGTGCCATTGGTGTTGCGCATGGCGAGCGGGGGCGGGAGCCAGCTCGGGGCCACGCACAGCCATTCGTTCGAAGGCATGTACGCCCACTTCCCGGGGCTCAAGGTCGTCTGCCCATCGAACCCCGCGGATGCCAAGGGTTTGTTAAAGCAAGCGTTTCGGGACGAGAACCCGGTCATCTTCATCGAGCACTCCGCGCTGTATAGCATGAAGGGCGAGGTTCCCGACGACCCCGACTTTCGCATCTCGTTTGGGAAGGCGCGGATCGCGCGCGAAGGGACGGACGTGACGATCGTCGGGTATTCGGGAAGCGTTCACCAGGCTCTCCGAGCCGCCACCATGCTGGAGGAACAGGAGCAGATCAGCGCGGAGGTGATCGACCTGCGTTGCCTTCGCCCGCTCGATATGGAAACTGTCATCGCCTCCGTGAAGAAGACCAACCGTGCGGTGATCGTTGAGGACGACTGGAAGTTCGGCGGCTTTGGCGGCGAACTGAGCGCCCAGATCATGGAGAAGGCCTTCGATTGGCTGGACGCGCCCGTGGCGCGGGTGAGCGGTAAAGACGTGCCCATGCCCTACAATCGCAACCTGGAGTTCGCCGCTCTGCCATCCGAAGAGGACGTCGTCGAAGCCGTCCTCGCCATGCTCTAGCCGACCCTCCGCGCAGGAGGGTCGAAACCGTTCGTCCTGAGCCTGTCGAAGGATGAACACGACGCAACCAACCGTTCGCGCTGTAATCGCCCCTCCACAGGCCCAGGGCGAACGGACCTCTCGGGTAAAATCGCTTGCCGACCGCTCGATCGGTATCAAGGAGTCGCCATGGCGATCGAAGTGACCATGCCTCAGATGGGCGCCGACATGACCGAAGGGACGCTTGAGCGTTGGGTGAAGCAAGTTGGCGAAGCGGTCGCGCGCGGCGAGATCATCGCGGAGATCGAGACGGACAAGGCGACCGTCGAACTCGAAGCGTACGAAGCGGGAACGATGCTGAAGCATGTCGTCGCGGAAGGCGAGACGGTGCCAGTAGGCGACGTGATCGCGCTGATGGGTGACCCTTCCGAAGTTGTCGGCGAAGTCGAACGGAAATCGCCCGCCGTTACGCCCGTGAAGCGGGAGAACCCCGCCGGCGGCAGCGCGGCCGTCACGGCTGCGGAGGTCGCGGCGCCAGCGCAAACGCTGCCGGTGCCCACCACCGCACCGGAGCCGCGAACGCTCGCGACGCCAGCCGAAGGCGAGCGGGTGCGCATCTCGCCCGTCGCCCGCCGCATCGCGACGGACGCCGGCCTCGACGTGCGCGGACTCGCGGGCAGCGGGCCGGACGGCCGCATCCTTCGACGGGACGTGGAGGCGGCGATCAAGTCACCGAGGGCGAAGGCGATCGCTGTTTCGCCAATAGCCGTGCGGCAGCCTTCTGTCCCCGGCGCCGCGTCGGGAGTCGAACCGCTCAGCAAGATGCGGCAGGCGATTGCGCGCCGGATGTCGTCGTCGAAACAGACAGCGCCGCACTACTACCTGACGCTGGATATCGACATGACGTCAGCGCTCGCCTTCCGCGAACAGATCAACAGCGCTGCCACCGACGCCCAGCGCGTCAGCATCAACGACCTCGTTGTGAAAGCCTGCGCGACGGCGCTCCAGCGGCACCCGAAGTTCAACGCCGAATACAGCGACGACGGCCTGCGGCTTCACGACGCGATCAACATCGATATCGGAATCGCCCTGGACGATGGGCTGATTGCGCCAGCGATCCTCGATGTCGCGCGCAAGTCACTCGGCGTGATCGCGGAAGAGGGCAAGGATCTCGTGGCGCGGGCCAAGAGCGGCCATCTGCGCGCGGACGAGTATTCGGCGGGCACATTCACGATCACGAACCTCGGAGCCTACGGCGTGGAGACGCTCATCGGCATCATCAACCCTCCGCAGGCAGCGATCCTTGGCGTGGGTTCTGTGATGGCGCAGGCCGTCGTCCGCGAAGGCGACATCGTGGTCCGCCAGGTGATGAAGGTGGCGCTCAGCGCGGACCATCGAGTCTCGGATGGCGCAGAGGGCGCAAGGTTCATCAAGGAGATCCAGAAGCTGTTGGAGAGTCCCGCCAGCCTCGCGCTTTAGATTTCCGTGCAGCGTCGGAGATTCGTTGCGTGGCTCCCGGCCAGGGGAGGGCCGTACCTACAGCGCTTGAACCGTGTCAGACCATGCGGATGTCGCCGAGCGGTTCGCGGGGGATGTCTTCGTTGGCGTTGACCATATGGTGCGCGAGCGGGCCGAGGCCCTTGAAGATCGCAGCCTGCTCTTCGGCGGAGACGCCCTGGACGGTCATCGCTTCGCGCATGTAGCGCAACCAGCGCCCGGCTGCCAGCTCATCGATGACAAACGGGAAGTGACGGCGGCGAAGGCGCGGGTGGCCGTAAAGGTCGGAATAGAGGGGTTCGCCGCCGAGCCACTGGACGAGGAAGAGCTTCAGTTTGCGGATGCCTGGCTCAAGGCTTTCCGGGTAGATGGCACGCTGGACCGCATCGGCGGCCACGCGGGCGTAGAAGTCATCGACAATCGCCTCAACGACGGCGCGCCCGCCAATGCGATCGATTGGGTTGGCAACCAATTCGTCCATGCATTCAGTATCGCCGTTGGCAGGGGAACGGCACACGTCCGATCGTATGTCATTTCGGGACCGGGAGGTCGGGCGGGAGAACGATGCGCACCACCTCGCCGAGGGCGTGGGATTCGAACCAGCCGACACTCATCTCGAGGGCGTAGCGGTACGGTTTCTGGGGGCGCAGTGGTGTTTCATCGAGCGCCTTCCCCTGGCGTACTTCGATCAGGACCCCGCGAGCGTCGAGGTATGCGATATCGAGGGGGATGTACGTGTTGCGCATCCAGTGGCCGCTGGTCTGGTCGTCGGGATAGATGAAAAGCATTCCGGTATCGGTGGGCAGGGACTGGCGGAACATGAGGCCGACGGCGCGCTCTTCGAAGGTGCTGGCGATCTCGGCCTTGACCTCGGCGGTGCGCGTTGAGCCGATGAGGGAGAGGCTTCGCAAGGGCGCGCCGACGCTGGCGGTGGGAGCGGGCGTGGGTCGGCCATCATCGCCTCCGCGGCAGGCTTGGAAAGCGCCAACGGCGAGAATCGCGCACAGCAGGAGTGGGAGTTGGCGCATGAGTCGCATGCTACATCGTGCAAGGTTCAGGGCAGGACGAGGCCTATCCGGTTCTGCGACCGACGAGAGCGATGAAACTCCGTTCGCCCGGAGTCCGTTGGTGGCCTTGAGCCGCAACCAGGGATGCAACGTCGTTTTCACAGCCTGGCGAAGGTGGAGGCGTGCCCAATCGCCCGTTCGTGCTGCGCTTGTCGAAGCATGGACGGGCAGCGCGACGATGGTCGAACAGCGTGCTCACCCACGAACGGTTCCTTCGAAGCCAATCCAACGTTTTCAGTCTGCAGGGGCGAATGGGAGGAGTCCCGCACAGGCTCATCAGGCTTTTCCCGATTCGCGGCTGGCAAGCCACCCCATAGCCTTCGATCGATGGACTCGCGCAGGCCGCAGACCCCTGCCCAGGGCGGCAGTTTCGTCCAATGGGTGAAACGTCCCCAGGTGCTGTTCCCCGCGACGATTGTCGGGGGCATGCTGCTGGTGGCGTTTGGCCTTCAGCCGGGCGGCGCATCGAAGCCAGCACAGCCAGACCAGGCGCCGAAAGTCGTGGCGCCCGCTTCAGTGACGACAGCGACGCCATCGGCAACGGCGACGAAGGCCGCAGCCTCGCCCACCGCACTCGCAACGAAGGCAGCCCTGCCCGCGGGAACGCCCCACGCCGATGGCAACCTGATCTCGGACCCGGCCAACGCACCGGGGCAATCGGAAGTGCTCGGCGCTCGCGCCACGCCCGCCGCGGACGCAACGCTGGCGCGGCAGGCGACCGAGTGCGGCGCCATCCAGGAGTCCACCCTCGACCTCAGCATCGAACAGGCACTGAACGGCGTATCGATGCGCGCGACCAAGGCGGCGGTCTACCCGATCGCGTATTTCCGCTGCATCCTGATGGCGACCGGGGGAAACGAAGCGTTCTCGCTGGCAAGCTCCGTTGGCAAGTCAGAGCGTAACGGCGCGACCCACGCCGTGCTTATTGATCTCTGGATAACGAACTCGGGCAAGGATTTCGGCCAACTGAACCTGAAGACGGCAGCGCTGGCCGCGGCGGGACAGTCGTTCGCACCGTTGGCGACGCTGGGCGGGCGGGCGGAAGTCGTGATCTCTGGCGGGCAGGGGCGAAGTGTAACTATCGTGTTCGCCGTGAAGGAAACTGTGGGGCCGAGCGTTGGGCCTGTCACGCTCGTTGCGGAAGCACCGCTCGTCGGCGGAAAGAAGATGGCTGGGAAGTATCAGCTCTTCTTGCCCACGCCGTAACAACTTCGAATCGTAGGGAAAGTCCGCCTGTCCGTGAAGGCGCGTGCCGTCGAAACATGGACCAAAGACCCCCGGGCGTGCGCCAGGCGCATTCCCCACGTGAGAGTGCCGTGAAACTACTTCTTTCATTCGTTGGGCTTACGATCTGTCTCCTGGCCGGTTGCGGCGGAGACGATGTCGGGAAGGCTCCCGAACCCACGTTGACCGCCCCTCCCACAGCCGTTCCCGCAACGGCCGAACCAGGCGTGGCGGTTGGCAAGGTGGGCGATGGCGCCTCACTGCGCTCCACCGATGGGAAGTTGGAGCTTCGCAGCGACGGCAAACCGTTCCTCACGGTTTCCGTGAAGGCAATCGAGAAGGGCGGCCCGGCGGCGCCGAAGGGCTGGGCGTTTCAGACCCCGGTCTACGAGATCACCGCGCGAGATGGCGAGCGCCCGGTGACGAAGCTGAGCGACGCCTTCGACCTCACGTTCCGGGTCTCCCCTGGTCCCGCGACGGTGATGTACCACGACGGCAAGGATTGGGTACTCGTCGAGAGTGAGAACGACGGCAAGGGGAGCGTCACGGCACGGACCGATCACCTCACGCCCTTCGTCGTCGCGAACCCGGCAGTGGGAACGGTGACGCGAATCTCGGCGACGGCGACGGCGACATCCTCGGTGCCGACACCGCTCAAACCCACGCAAACGGCATTGTCGACCGCCTCGACAACACCCCTCGCGGGGACAGCGGAACCTTTACCGAGCCCGTCGCCCTCAGCGACGCCGAAGCCGAGTGCGACGACCTCTCCAGTGGACACGAACGCGGCCTCGAACGCCATCAAGAACGTTGTGGACCGCTTCAAGAACAGGGCGGTGAAGACCACGGGCGCGGCTCTCTATGCCGGGAAGGGAACGGTCCCCCTGCCTCCCAGCATCGAGACAGCCATTGCGAGCGTGGCCTCACAATCCGAACTCTTCCACGGAATGTATAACGGTGTGAACGAAGCGATAGCGTCCAACGCGTCGATGGGCGGGGTAGCGGCAACGTTTTCCTTGCTCGTGGAGCCCAGGACATCGTTCCCTTCGAACAGCACGGACGCGCAAACGCAGTTGGCGGCAATCTTCCCGGGCGCTACGGGCCCGAAATACTACCAGTCGGTCTCGAATTCAACCACCTACACGTATTACGCACCCTCCGGTACGACGATGTATGTCATGGGCTATATCGTCTACCAGGGGCTGCCAATGGCCTTCCTGGCCGTCGGGTCTGGCATCTATTACGGCCTCGCAATTGGGACCAGCACGCTACAATAAGCGGCAGAGGGCACACCGCCGCGCCCGTCCAGTGTCTATTGTCCGCCCGCGGAAGCCCCGACGGGCGGCAGATGGTCCGATGGCCCTTCGACGTTGACGTTCGGGAGTATCCGGTCCAGCCAGCTCGGCATCCACCAGTTGCGGTCGCCAAGCAGTTCCATCGTGGCCGGCACGAGGAACATTCGCACGACGGTCGCATCGACGAAAATGGCTGTCGCGAGGCCGATCCCGAACTCCTTGATTACGCGTTCATTTCCAAGCACGAAGGTCAGGAAGACGGCGACCATGATGGCGGCGGCGGCAGTGATGACACGCGCCGTGGCGGCGAGGCCGTGCGACACGGCGGTCGCGTTGTTACGCGTCCGCAGATACTCCTCGCGCACGCGGCTGATGAGGAAGACTTCGTAGTCCATCGATAGCCCGAAGAGGATGGCGAACATCATCATCGGCAGGAACGTTTCGATGGGACCCTTCTGGATGCCGAGGGCATCCGAAAACCAACCCCATTGGAAGATCGCGACGACGACCCCATACGCCGCGCCAATGGAGAGCAGGTTCATGATCGCCGCCTTGAGGGCTACGAGGACGGATCGGAACACAATCATGAGGAGCAGGAAGCTCACGCCAATCACGCCGCCGAAGAGGAGGGGCATCCGCGCACTGATGCGGTCACCGGCGTCTACATTGCCTGCGACCCCACCGGAAACATAGACCCTTGCGCCCGTGCCCTGCGTGGCAGCCGGGATGACCTCTTTGCGCAGCCTGTGGACGAGGGCGGTTGTCGCCTTGTCCTGTGGGGAGGTCAGCGGGTTCAGGGTAATCAACGCAGTGTCGCCGCTGGGGTTGAGGATGACCGGGCCGACCGGTTTGACGACGTTTTCGGTCGCCTCCAGGCGTTCACGAATGGCGGGAAGGCTATCCCCGCCGCCCTTGGAGACGTCCGCGACGATATAGAAGGTGCCGTTCGAACCGGGGCCGAAACCCTTGGAGACGAGGTCATACGCTCGGCGGATGTGCGTGCTGGTGGGGCTGTTGCCCGCGTCCGTGAATCCGAGCTCCATCGAGAGCAGCGGGGACGCGAGGCTTAACAGCACCACGACCGAAACCAACGCGTAGGGCAAGGGGTGCCGCTGAATCCGCTCGCTCAAGCGGTACCACATGCTCTTGGGGTCCACGCCTTCCGTATTGTGGAGGAAGGGCACGCGCCAGCTATCCACTCGTTTGCCGACGAGGGAGAGGAAGGCGGGCATGAGCGTGATGGCGACGAGCACCGAGAGGACGACAACGATCGCCCCGGACATGCCGAGGGCCGCGACAAAAGGCAGCCCCATCAAGAACAGACCCATGAAGGAGAGCGCGACAACGAGGCCGGCGAAGATCACGGAACGGCCGGCGGTCGTAAGCGCCAGCACGATGGAGTCCTCGACGGACTTGCCCGAATGGAGGCCCTCGCGGAAACGGGTGACGACGAGCAGGCTGTAGTCGATGCCAACGCCGAGACCGATCATCGCCGCGAACTGAGGACTGAAGTCCGGGAAGCTTGCGAATCGCGCGGCCAGGCCAATGACAGAGAAGCCCGCGCCGAGTCCGAAGATGGCGGCGCCAAGGGGTAGACCCATGGCAATCACCGAACCGAAGGCGATGAGGAGGATGAGGACCGCAAAACCGAGGCCGATGAACTCGTTTCCGAACGGCATCTCGTCGTTGGCGCCAACGACGAAGCCCCCCGCCTCGACACGCAAGGTGGAGTCGTCCCACTCGTCGATAATCTTGATGAACTGCTTGTAGTCGGACTTCTTCACCTTGGCCGCGATAGTCGTCCAGTTGACCTCGGCGCGGGCGATCGTGCCATCGGAAGAAACGAGGCGAGCCTGTTCGAGCGGGGAATCGATTGAAGCGACTCCAGCGTTGGCTGCGATTCGCCTCAGGATTTCCGCCACCTTCGCGGCGGTCGCGGGTTCGGCGATTCCACCCGGCGCCTCGAACACGACATCCGCTGATTCGCCGGAACGTGCTTCGAAATTGGCCTTGAGAAGGTCGGCGGCCTTTTGTGATTCGGCGCCCGGCAGTTTGAATTCGGAGACGAACGTGCCGCCGAACATGCTGTTCGCCACGATGACGCCGACGAGGAGCAGGAACCAAACGCCGATCACTGAACCGCGGCGTCGATGCGAGAAGCGTGCCCATCGTTCGAGCTTGCCTTGCGCGGTGCTACTTCTTTTGTTTGCCATGGCCTGGATCTCCTTTGGACTGTGTTCGGCTTCTTTCCACTTTGAGCGGGAGCTCGTAGATAAAAACCGTCCGCCCTTCCGTTCGGCCCGGGCGAGCGAGGCTCGGCAGATCGTCGATTCGTCCGCTTTCGACATCAATCCTTGGCCAAAAGGGGTGGGAGCACCCGGCGAACGCGACTGTTCCAGTTTCGTACGCCAATTCGCGTTCCGTCCACCACCACTTTCTGTGCTTGAGGCTGGTCCGGATGGCTCGAAGTTCGCATGAGTGCACAAGTCGGCGTTCTCTTAACCGCTTCCATAGAGATGATTGATATAATCCGTGCACTGCGGCCCGCTGGGCATCGCGGGCCGGTGCCCGCGTGCCACGCTGGACGTGGGCAACACCTCCAGGGAGTCCCCTTTTGGAAGATCCGAAGATCGTCGCCGAGCGAATTATTGAAAACGTTGAAAAGGTCATCATTGGCAAGCATCGCGAATTGCGGCTTGCGGTGACGGCGCTCATGTGCGGCGGCCATATGTTGATCGAGGACGTGCCTGGTGTCGGCAAGACGATGTTGGCACGCGCCCTCGCCACCTCCACTGGCGTCCTCTTTAAGCGCATCCAGTTCACGCCAGACCTCCTGCCGAGCGATGTCACCGGTGTCTCCATCTTCAACCAGAAGACCGGGGACTTCGAATTTCGCGAAGGCCCGATCATCGCCCAGATCGTGCTGGCCGACGAAGTCAACCGCGCCACGCCGAAGACGCAGTCCGCGCTGCTTGAGGCGATGGAAGAGCACCAGGTGACGGTCGATGGCATCACGCACAAGCTGCCCGCGCCCTTCATGGTGATGGCCACCCAGAACCCAATCGAGTACGAAGGGACCTTCCCGCTGCCGGAAGCCCAGCTGGACCGCTTCCTCATCCGCATTCACCTCGGCTATCCCAGCCCGACGGACGAAGTCCTCGTGTTGGACCAGCAGCAAGTCAACCATCCCGTGGAGAACATCCGCCAGGTGACGGACGCGGGCGAAATCCTTCAACTCCAGAAGGCGGTCAAGGAGATCCACGTCGATCCCCTCATTAAGCAGTACATCGTCGCGCTTTCGAACGCCACGCGAGAGCACGAATCGGTCTACCTGGGGGCGAGCCCGCGCGGTTCCCTCGCCCTCTTCCGCACGTCCCAGGCGCGAGCATTGCTCGATGGCCGCGACTTCGTCATACCGGATGACGTAAAAGAGCTTGCGCTGGTCGCGCTCGGCCACCGCATCATCCTCAGCCCCGGCGCCAAGGTGAAGGGCACGACTGTCGCCGATGTTGTTTCCGCCTGCATGAGCCGCGTCCCCGTCCCGGGTTCGCGCTCACGCGTCTAGGCGACAGACCATGCGCCGCGCCTTCCGCTGGTGCATCTCCGCGGACCACCGTTCGCTTTCATTGGTGGTCCTCATCCTGTTTGTCTCGTCGTTTGTCGCCTTCGGCACCGGCTTCTGGCTATTGTTCAGGCTGACGTACGTCATCGCGCTGACCGTTCCCGTCTGCTGGTTCATCGCCTGGTACAACACGCGCAGCCTCCACGTGGTGGCGGAGCGCAAGACGGACAGGGCGCAGGTAGGCCAGGAGGCCCTGGAGATCATCGAGGTCTACAACCGCGGCATCCTCCCGCGGCTCTGGGTGGAGGTGGAGGACCCGAGCGGCTTGCCCCGCCACCGCTCCCGCCGCGTGATCCTCGTGCCCCCAAAACGCATGCGCAGTTGGATTGTCGAAACCCCCCTGGTCAAGCGCGGACTGTACGAATGGGGCCCGGTGCGTTTGGTGGCGACCGATCCGTTCGGACTCTTTCGCCGCGTGAAGACCTTCGGAGGGGCGCAACAGATTCTCGTCTTTCCGCCTGTGGTGGACCTCCCGCGATTCGCGGCGCCACCCGCAAACCTCCCGGGCGAGGGCCGATTTCGTCGCCGAACCCACTACATTACCCCGAACGCCAGCGGCATCCGCGAGTACCTTCCGGGCGATGCGTACAGCCGCATCCATTGGCGGAGCACGGCACGCACCGGCGAACTGATGGTCAAGACCTTCGAGCTCGACCCCGCCAGCGATATCTATATCATCCTCGACCTCGAACGGCGTATCGCCGCGGGCAGTGGTGAAGAGAGTACGGAAGAGTACGCCGTCCGCGTTGCCGCCAGCATCGCCCGCCACTACCTGGTGGCAAACAGGACGGTGGGCTTCATTTCCTTCGGGGACCGGCTACAGGTTGTGGAACCCGAGCGCGGGCAGAACCAGCTGACCCGCATCTTCGAGATGCTCGCAACGGTCCACGCGACGGGCGACGCGCCCCTGGGCAACATCCTCCAGGAAGAGCAGCGCCGCTTCGGAAGGCACACGACGCTCGTTGTCATCACGTCCGCGACCGACGATCATTGGCTCACCGCGATCCAATCGCTGACGCAGCGCGGCGTGCGCGCGGCGGTCGTATTGGTCGATCCCAGTTCGTTCGGCGGGCGCAATTCTCCGCTCGTGATCTTTGGAGAATTGGCGGCAAGCGATATCCTTACGTACGTCGTCCGCAAAGGCGATGACCTTGGCCTTGCGCTGAGCCCCTCTGCGGGACCGGGAGTTTCTTCATGGCAGGTTTGAACCCGACATTGCAACGTTCCATCGGCCGCCGCATCGGCAGCGCGGCTATCACGGTGCCCCGGCTGCTCATGAGCTGGGAGGACTGGCTCACCTTCGCGGCAGCAGTCGTGACCTTCCTTAGCGTTGCCTTTTCGATTCAACAAGCAAATTGGGTTCCGCGCATGCCAGCGATCCTGCCCACCGTCGTCTCTGGCTTGCTGATCGGACTCTTCGCGGCGCGTATTCGTTTCACGGTCGTCGTCATCCAGCCCGTCGCGCTCGCGCTCGGCCTCGGCGTCGTCATCCTTGCGGCAACAAGTTACGCCGATGGCGTGGGCTTCGCGGAACGCTTCGGCGACTTCCGTCTGCGCATGGACGAATGGTTCGCCGTGGTCCGCGCGGGCGATATCAGCAACGACAACTTGCCCTTCGTCGCTCTCGTGCACGCCGTAGCGTGGCTGGCGGCCTATCTTGGCGCCTGGTCTATCTTTCGCTGGCACAACGCCTGGCTGGCAATCGTGCCCGGCGGCATCGTCCTCCTCGCCAATATCAGCTTCTTGAAGGGTCACCCGAGCGGGGCGTTCCTGGTCTTCACCTTCGGCGCGATCATGTTGATCAGCCGCCTCCACATTCAAAAGAGCCAGGCGCGATGGAAGCGCCAGGGCGTGGAGTACCCCGAGTGGATGAGCCTCAACGCCATCAACTTCACGTTAATCCTCACGGTCGTACTCATCGTCGGCGCCTGGCGAATCCCCCTCGGGACGCAAGCAGCGGCGGCGCAGGGCGTGTTCGACAAGATCGTTAGCCCGGCAACCGGCCAATCCGAGAGCCTCGTGCGGTTGTTCCACAACATCGATTCCCGCAAGGGGGCACGGCTGCACACCTTCGGCGGGACGCTGCCAATCCAGGGGAACGTGAAGCTTGGGACGAAACAGCTCCTGGAAGTGAATAGCGGCGAGGGCGGCCTCATTCGCGCCACCAGTTACGACGAATACACCGGCAACGGCTGGAAGGCCGGGGACCGCGATACGAAGCGCGTCGAAGGCAGCGAAGTCGCCCAGACGGACGACGCCACGGGCGGGTACAAGAACCGCACGGTCGCCATCTTGCGCGTCAAGATCCTGGACCCGGAGAGCACAATCCTCTCGCCGGGCATTCCGCTCGGCTCCAACGTCCCTTCCATCATCGAAACGCCAAAGGGCTTCGAAGGGGATATCGAACGTGTCCGCAGCCGCCGGGGCCTGGATACCAACGACACCTACAACGCCATCGGCTCCGAAAGCCGGGCAACGGTCGCCGCATTGAGTTCGGCCGGGACGGATTACCCCGACTGGGTGAAGCAGCGCAACCTTCAACTTCCCAAGAACCTTCCCGCTCGAATACGCGAAGAGGCACTGCGCATCACTCAAGGCACGAACACACCATATGGCGCAGCCGTCGCGGTGCAGGACTACCTCCGCGGCTTCCCGTATGACCTCACGGTTGAATCTCCACCGGCCGGAAGGGACACCGTCGATTTCCTCCTGTTCGACCTGAAGCGCGGGTACTTCGACTACCAGGCAACGGCGATGGCGGTCATGCTGCGCACGCTTGGCATCCCCAGCCGCGTCGCCGTCGGCTACGTGCTAGACCGTTCCGAGGCGGAAGAGACGAAATATCTCGTGCGCAAGGATGACGCCTA
>DAOTTM010000210.1:0-12733 GCA_034437915.1 Dehalococcoidia bacterium
CGTGCGCCTTGTCCTGGTTCGATTTTCACGTCGTTCCGCCTGTCACCCCCGTTCGTCCTGAGCCTGTCAAAGGATGAACACGCCGCTGTCCATGGTTCGAGTGTGACCGGCCCTTCGACAGGCTCAGGGTGAACGGAACCCAGCACGTTGCCGTGCAAAACTCTGACGCCCACCCAGTCGGGAAAGCGTGAGACCCCAGCCCGCACACGTCCGCTCAGACACCGCGCAGCACGATATCCCGGAACGCAAGGTTCGAGAGCGCTCCGATGCGTCGCGCGGTGATACGTCGCAGCGCTTCATCGCCAGGCATCCCCAACGCCCGGAGGAGGAGCCCGGCCACGAGGCCGCTGCGGTTCATTCCGTGCTGACAGAGGATGTACACGTCATCCGGGGCGACGTGGGCGCCGCCATGGACGGGGTGCTGCACGGCCATCGCCATTTCGCGAACGTTCTGTTCAATGAAGTGCAGGTTCGGGGGGCGATGGTCGAGGTCCGCGAAGACGTTCTGGATCCAGCGGCGGGAGGCGTCGCGATAGAGCACTGGCATGTCACCCGCGCAATCCACGAACCAGGCCCTCGACGCTGCCGCAGGGGTAATCTCCGCACCGACGTGCGAATGCGCTCCGCCCATCCAGATGCCAGCGCGCAGGCCCGGAAGTTCGCCAGCCGCGACGAGGAGGGAGGCGTGAGGTGAATCCACGGCTGCGAGCGAACCCGGCTCCGGTGAGTTGTTGAGCACGCAGCAAGGATGGCGCGCCCACTCCCTATCGGCAAAAGCAGGCCTTCGCTACCCGGAGTATAGTTAGCCCCATACGAAGGATATCTTCTCAACGCAAGGAGTCTCTGATATGACTGACACCGCCACCAGCACAATCGCTTTCGACCCCGACGCACTCCGCGAAAAGTACCGCCAGGAGCGCGACAAGCGGTTGCGCGCCGAGGGCAACGAGCAGTACATCGAGATCAAAGGCGCTTTCGCACACTACACCGAGGACCCGTACGTGGAGCCGATCGAACGCACGCCCCTCACGGATGAGGTCGAAGTCTGCATCATCGGCGGGGGACATGCGGGCCTGCTCCTGGGTGCGCGCCTGCGCGGGGCGGGGGTGCAAGAGATCCGGATGATCGAAAAGGGCGGAGACTTCGGCGGCACGTGGTATTGGAACCGCTATCCCGGCGCGGCCTGCGATACCGAGGCCTATATCTATATGCCTCTGCTCGAAGAAGTCGGCTATTTCCCCACGGAGAAGTACGCCAAGGCGCCGGAGATCCTCGCCCACGCCCAGCGCATCGGCCGCCACTACGACCTCTACCGCGACGCCCTCTTCCAGACGCAGATCAGCGAGCTGCGTTGGGACGATGGGGATTCTGTTTGGATCGTTTCGACTGACCGCGGCGACCGCTTCCGCGCGAAGTATGTGTGCATGGCGAACGGCCCGCTCAACCGCCCGAAACTCCCCGGCGTACCTGGCATCGAAAGCTTCAAGGGACACTCCTTCCACACGAGCCGCTGGGACTACGACTACACGGGCGGCAACAGCTACGGAAACCTGGAAAACTTGCGGGATAAGCGCGTGGCCGTCATCGGCACGGGCGCGACGGCCGTGCAGTGCGTCCCCCATCTCGGTGCCAGCGCGAAACAGCTATTCCTCTTCCAGCGCACGCCCTCATCCATCGATGTTCGCGCCAACCGGCCCACGGACCCGGAGTGGGTGAAATCGCTCCAGCCCGGCTGGCAGAAGCACCGCATGGAGAACTTCTCGACGCTCACCTCTGGTGGCTTCGCTGAAGAAGACCTCGTCTCTGATGGTTGGACCGAGATCATCGGCAAGCTCCTACGCCGGCGCCCGGCCGACCCGAACAACCCGGGGGACATGATGCAAACGCTTGAGTTGGCGGACTTCGAAAAGATGGAGGAGATCCGCTCGCGCGCCGAACTCATCGTCAACGACCCGGCCACGGCGGAAGCGCTCAAGCCCTACTACCGCCAGTTCTGCAAGCGCCCCTGCTTCCACGACGAATATCTTGACACGTTCAATCGCCCCAACGTGACGCTCGTGAACACCGACGGCCAGGGCATCGAACGCATCACGGAGCGTGGCATCGTCGCAAACGGGGTCGAGTACGAGGTCGATTGCATCATCTACGCCAGCGGCTTCGAAGTGGGCACGGCGCTGGAACGCCGCGCCGGCTACCAGGTCTTCGGCCGCGATGGGCTGGCGCTCAACGAGAAGTGGCAGGATGGCGTATCGACGCTCTTCGGCATGCAATCCGAGGGCTTCCCGAACTGCTTCATCATCGGCCTGAGCCAGGTGGGCACGGGCGCGAACATCACACACGTCCTCGACGTGCAGAGCAGGCACGTCTCCCACATCATCCAACACGCGCGCGAACACGAAGTACGCACGATCGATGTCCAGCCGGAGGCCGAGGCGGCATGGGTGGAGAAGGTGGTCGCCGCCTCGGTGGCCAGCATCGGCTTCCTCGAAGCGTGCACACCGGGCTATTACAACAACGAAGGCAAACCGAACGGCGACCTCATCCGCCGCAACGGCCCCTATGCCCCCGGCATCATCGGTTTCTCCCGCGTGCTCGATGATTGGCGCGTGGAAGGCACACTCGCCGGTCTCGAATTCGCGCGCCTGTAAAAAAACCGGCGGTTCTCGCGGAGACGGCGGAGAGGTTCGAATCAAAACGTCGTCCAACACGAAGGCCCACCATTTGCTGGTGGGCCTTCGTTGTCGGCCGATGGTTATGGGATCGCCGAAAGGGGGTTAGACACAGCCCTGCGGGCTATAGAGATGCCAGTCGCGCTCGGCTGTCCAGACCAAGCCGCTGACGGAGTCCCAGTAGAACCCGCCGCCGGCGCTGCCGTACGTGAGTGCATCCATCCAGAAGGGCAGGATCGAGGAACGCGGGGGCTGCGGACTGAAGAGGTGCCAGTCTCGCTGGCCCGTCCAGACGAGGCCGCTGACGTTGTCCCAGTAGAACCCGCCCCCGACGCTTCCATAGGCAAGGTCGTCCGTCCAAAACGGGCCCACGGGGCAGAAGTTCGTGGTGTAGGTGAAGTTGTCGGCGGCAGTGTTGGCGTTTGTGCCCGCCGCGCTCGTGACCGTGACATCAACCGTGCCGAGGGAATGCGAGGGACTCGCCGAGCTTATCTGGGTATCGCTGCGCACCGAGAACGATGCCGAGACGCCCCCGAAGCGGACACTCGTCACGCCTGTGAAACCGGTGCCCGAGATGATCACGCCGGTGCCGCCGGCGCCGGGTCCGGAGGACGGGCTGACGCTGGTGATGGTGGGCACCAAGGAGACGTAGGTGAATCGTGCGTTCGTGTTGTTGGGGCTGCTCCCGTTCGGTCCGGTGACCTGGACACTGTACGTCCCGGGCGCCGAGTTGGCGGGCGTCGTCGCGGTGATTTGCGTGTCGCTGTTCACGGTGAAGCTCGTTGCGGCGACGGAGGCGAAACTGACGGCGGTGGCCCCCGTGAACCCCGTGCCCGTGATGGTGACGACGGTACCGCCAGTGACGTAACCACTCGAGGGGTTCACTCCGGTCACCGTCGGTGCGGCGGTCGAGCCGTATGTGAACTGGGAGTTGATCGTCACCACGCTGCTGCCGCTCGCGGTTGTGACGACGATGTTGACGGCGCCGTTGCTGAAACCGATCGGGACGACGGCGGATATCGAGGTATCGCTATTGATGGTGAAGTTCGCGAGGATCCCACCGAACGAAACCGATGTCGCGCCGGTGAAGCCCGTGCCCGTGATGACGACGACCGCACCCGCCAGCCCGCTCACCGGGGAGACGCCCGTCACGGTCGGGATGCTCGAAACGTACGTGAATTGGTCGGCTGCGCTGACCGCGCTTGTGCCGAGGCTCGTCGTCACAAGAATATCCACCGTTCCCGCGGCATGCGGGGGAACGATGAGGCTTATCTGAGCGTCACCGACGAGGATGAACGAGACGAGTACGCCGCCAACGGTCACGCCCGTCGTGCCCAGGAAACCCGTACCGAGTACGGTGACCGTGGTCCCAGGGGGTCCGACCGCGGGGCTGACACTGGTCACCACGGGACCGCCGACAGCGACGTAAGTGAATTGGCCGGCGACGACGACCGGGCTTGTGCCAAACGGAGTCGTGACCTGCACGGTCACCGCCCCCGCCACATGTGCGGGCGCGGTGACCGAGATCTGCGCATCGCCGATGACAGTCGGCGATCCAAGGGCGCCCCCGAAGCTGACGCTGGTGGCGCCGGTGAAGCCGGATCCCATGATCGTCACCGTGGTGCCGACCAAACCGGATGAGGGCGAGACGCTGGTCACAACGGGTGCTGAGGCCACGGTCGTGTAGGTGAACTGCCCGGCGGCGACTACGGGGCTGGTGCCTCCGGGAGTCGTCACCTGGACGTTAACGAGGCCGAGGGCATGGGCAGGCGCGAGCACGGAGAGCTGCGCATCGCTGGCAACCGTTGGCGCGGCGAGCGAACCGCCGAAGCTGACGCTCGTGGCGCCTGTGAACCCGGCGCCGGTAATCGTTACCGCTGTGCCGGCCTGTCCCGATGTTGGGGTCAACCCGCTGATCGTGGGACTCGCGATATAGGTAAACTGGTCCGCGGCGACGATGGCGCTGGTGCCGTCTATGGTTTGCACGCGTACGTCCACCGTTCCCGGTGCGCGCGCCGGAGCGGTCACGCTCAGATGGCTGTCATCCGTTACGACGACCGAAGGCGCCGCAGTGCCACCGAACGTGACGAAGGGCGAGGCCGCCGAAAAGCCAGTTCCGACAACACTGACTGTTGCTCCCGTGGTGCCTGATGAGGGGCTGACAGACGTGATTGTGGGTGCTCCGGCGGCGTTGGCCAAGCCGTGGCTGAACAGGAATGTGGCCACGACCAGCAGGGCGAGGGCGAGGGCGGTGAAGGCGGTGGATGCCGACCGCGCCCGGTTAACGAGGATGGATCGATACAACATTTGAAACCTCTCCCCACAGGTTTCGCACGGATCGGATCTTCCCGTCTGTCCGTAAGTAGCAGAACTCACTCCGTTAACCGCTCTGCGAACGATGGGTACGGCGGCGGCCTCTAAACAGCCCTCATCGCGGCGGGATCGAAGAGGGGCAGGACGCATCCGAAGATGACATCCCGCCCCTGCCGCTCAGGAAACATGTTTGTGAGCGGCCCGGCCCGTGGCCACGGGGCCGGGCGGGGGAAGTCTTGCCGATTAGACGCCGGTGGTCTTCTCTTCCACTGGCTTGTCCGCGGGCCGCATCGGCTGGGCATCGCCCGGGCGGCCAGTCTTGACTTTCGGGTCAGATTGGGGTGCGGGGGCCGAAGCCTGTGCCGCGCCCGCGTTCTCTGGTTTCGGGGCGACCCCCGCGCTCGGATTGGCAGGGGCGGGTTCATGTTCCGGGTCCGGTCGCTGCGCTGCCTGTTGAGTCGGCTGGTCCGGTTGTATCGCCGGCTTGGGTTCCTGGTCGGTGATCGGCTTGGGCTGGGTCATCTGTTGTCTCCTTCGGTTTTGGTCGACGATTCGACCGACAAGGACAGCGTGCTCCGGTGCGTCTGTCCGAAAGTAGCAAACCGTTGCGCTTGGATCGGACCGTCCGGGGCGGATTTGGCCCACTGCTGCCACCTGCACACAGACTCTGCTAGTTACGGACAGACCGAGGGGGTTAGCGTTGGTCTCATCAAGCGGAGGCTGCAAAAGCGACCTGACCGCCTGGAGAGAACACCATGCAAACGCCAACACTGGCAAGGCCCAACCATCAGCACCACTGGGTGATCGAAGAGGCGAACGGCCCCACAAGCGCCGGCGTCTGTAGGTCGTGTAACGGACACCGGGAATTCCAAAATTGGCTGCCTGACCCGGAAGCTGCCGGAATCGACAAGGGCGGGTACTTTCGCCGCCGCCGTGTCGTGCCCCTCGCAAACAACTGAGCGCCGGGAGAACCGTCTGCTAGTTCCGGACAGACGGGCGGTTCTATGGTTGGAGGGATAAGGGCAGCCGCCCAGCCGACGGTGGCCTCCAACAACTCCCGTTGCCGACTTCCACAATGTTGAGCATCGGGGCAATCCGGACACAAGAACCGCCGTCAATAGCGGCCGCGAGGAGTAGCAATCATGCAAACCTGGTTTGGACTGGAAAACTGGATGTGGATCGCAATCGAGGCGGCTGCGGTGGCCGTGGTCGTGTTGTTGATCGTCTCTGCGATAGTGCGAGCGAACAGTCGCAACAAGCGCACAGGACGCCTCAACGACGCATTCGGGCCGGAATACACACGTACGGTGGACGAAAAAGGCCGTGCCAAAGCCGAAGAGGACCTGGACCTGCGCTCCAAGAACGCGGCGTCCATCGAACTCCACCAGCTCTCAGCGATTGAGGGTCGCCATTACCTGGAGGAATGGACGGCCACCCAGGCGCACTTCGTCGATAACCCCGGAGACGCGGTGAACCAGGCCGACCGGCTTGTCACCGAAGTGTTGCAGGCGCGCGGATACCCCGCCGGTGATTTCGAAGCGCGCGCCAACTCAGTCTCGGTCGACCATCCGAAGGTGGTCGTCGAATACCGCGCCGCCCACGAGGCCGCCGAGCGCAACCAGCGCGGCGATGCTTCGACGGACGAGCTGCGCTCCGCAATGACGCAGTACCGCGCGATTTTCAACGAACTCATCGATGTCCGGAACCTCCGCGAGCCGGTCGCCGCACCGTAAGGGGGCGGACGCCAGGCCCACGCCTGGAAAACGTGACGGCATCACATCACCAACTTTGTAACGAACGCTGCCAAAGGCAGGCGAGGAAGATCCCATGTCTGACAAGAGGACCGGCAAGAAAATGAAGGCCGACCATCAGCCAAAGACGCCGATGGATGGCGCCGCCGTTGCCGCTGACCCCGAAGCCATCAAGAACTCGGCAAAGGGCGCGAAGGTGCGAACGCCCCGCTGACCGGGGGGCACGAATATCCAGGCCACTGCGGCGAGAGCGATGGCCTTCACAATCGCCCATCGACGCGATGGGCACCACCAGAACGGAGAGGCGCCCATGGCAGCCAAAGTATCAACGCCCCTCGTCAGCAGGATGGCCAGCAACGTCAGCGACCCTGGCGTGCCAGGGTTCCGCACTTCGGCAACCACTGGTGCAGGCGACCCGTTCGCTGAGGATCCGTCTCTCCAGGGGGCCGAGACGCCGCTCTGGAGGGAGAGTTTCTTCGCACTCGATTGGCTCGCCCTGCGCACGTCCCCGGTCTTTTTCGGGTGCGGAGTGCCGCGCGGGAACGGCCAGCCGGTCGTCCTCGTCCCGGGGTTTTTCGCGAGCGATTCCTCGCTCATAGAATTGCATGAGTGGCTGGGCCGCATCGGCTATCGGCCCTACTTCTCACAGATCGGTCGCAATGCGGATTGCCCGGACCACATCCAGGGATTGCTCCTGAAGACGGTCCGGCGCGCCCACGAGGAGACCGGACAGCGCGTCACCCTCATCGGTCACAGCCTCGGCGGGATGCTCGCCCGCAGCGTGGCGCTCGATAACCCCGAACTGATCGAAGCCGTCATCTCCATGGGTTCGCCCTTCCGCGATGCGGTGCGCGCCCACCCCGCCGTGATCGTCGCTACCCAGGCGCTCCGCCGCGAAGGCAACCGCGCGGGCAAGAACCTCAAACCCTCATGTTTCAGCGGGCACTGCACCTGTGACTTCGTGAAGAACATGATCGCGCCGCCAGAGTACGAGACGCGCCATTTCGCGATCTATTCCAAGACCGACGGCGTCGTCGATTGGCGGAGTTGCATCGAGGAAGACCCGGCGCTCAACACCGAGGTGAAGTGCACCCACATCGGCATGGCCTTCCACCCGGCGGTCTACCAGGCAATCGGGTGGCGGCTGGCAGCGGCCTAACGGGACCACGTGAGACGCCGGGAGTCCTGAAAAACAGCTACAGCCGGCCCCACGGGACTGACACCAACCGCCGGGTCACGGGATCCGAGCGTCCAACCCACAATCCGCCGGTGAAGTTGAAACCGGCGAAGAAAGAAGGAGGACCAGACGTATATCGGTGGAGGACTGTTCGCACACTCATCGTCGTCATCCTGATCATCGTCCTGCTTTGAGTTTCGGCCTCTGAAACCGGTCGCTTCGGCGATTGGCGACAGCGGCGGAAGCCCGGCTCCAAACCGGAAACGTTTCCGTCAGATCGCAATCCCGGCCCTTCGCCCGGCCGGACCAACCAAGGAAAGAGGCAACCGATGTCCAACATACTCTCAGCGAGCAGCATAACCAGCGACAAGGTCGCGAACCTCGCAGGCGAGGAACTGGGGAAGGTCGAGGATCTGATGATCAACCTGGCGAGCGGTCGCGTCGAGTACGCCGTCCTCTCGTTTGGCGGCGGTTTCATGCACGGCGGTAAGTTCTTCGCGATTCCGTGGAAGTCGTTCGCCGTTGACCAGCTCGACAAGAAACTCATCCTCAACATCCCCCGCGAGAAGCTCGAATCCGCGCAGGGGTTCGACAAGGATCACTGGCCAGACATGGCTGACCCGTCCTTCATCACGATGACGCACGAGCACTACGGAGTGACGCCCTCGTAACCGGGGGGAAACACAATGGCAGCCACAAAAGAATTCGTCAGCGACCTCACCGCGATCCGCGAGCGCGCGCGCGCCAAGATGATGGACGGCGCCGTTACCAAGGCCTACAAAGCCGACCGCGAACGCGTCATCGATGTACTCAACGAAGCGCTCGCCACGGAGATCGTCTGTGTCCTTCGCTACAAGAGCCACTACTACCTCGCCCGGGGCATTCACAAGGAACCCGTGGCGGCGGAATTCCTGCAACACGCCGCCGAGGAGCAAGGACACGCAGACCTGATCTGCGAGCGCATCACGCAGCTTGGCGGCGAACCCAACCTCAACCCCGAGGGCCTCGCCAAGCGCAGCCATTCGGAATACCGCAACGGGGATTCCCTCGTCGCGTTGATCAAGGAGGACCTCGTGGCGGAACGCATCGCTATCGAGTCGTATTCCGAGATCATCCGCTGGCTGGGCGATGACGACCCCACCACGCGCCGGGTGATGGAATCCATCCTCGGCAACGAAGAGGAGCACGCGAACGACATGCTCGACCTGCTCGACCAGATGGGAGAGACGAAATGACCATTGCAAAGCCCGACGGACCATCGACTCAGGTGGCCGGTGAGGACAAGGCCACCCACCTTAACGGAACCACCCATGAGGGCGACAAACGCGTCGGGGATAACCCGATCACGGAGGACGCGCTCGACCAGGTGATCGACGATTCGTTCCCGGCGAGTGACCCGCCATCGCACACTCCAACCACCAGCCTGGGCGCCCCCACGGCTGAACCGGCGGCACCGGCGGAGCCAGAGGCGACGAGGACCACCCTCTACCGGTGCCTGGCTGGCGGCGGGGCCGCGCTGGCCGCCATCGGCGCGTTCGTCTGGTTCCGCCGTCGCCGCTCATCGCACCACCGGAGCCTGCGCGACTTGATGTAGGCGCCCCCGGTTTCGAACTTTCCCGTCCACCCCGGGCGGGGGCCAGCCACATGGAGAAACAGTCATGGGAATCGTTGCGATGCTCCTCTTCGGCCTCATCGCGGGGGCGCTCGCCCAGGCCATCCTGCCGGGCAAGGATTTCGGCGGCCGGGGAATGATGGGCGTGCTCATCACCATCGGCGTCGGCATCGCCGGCGCGTTCGTCGGCGGTTTCATCGGCAGCGCGCTCGGTCTCGGTGGTGTGACCGGCTTCAACCTTGGCAGCCTGTTGCTCGCCATCGTGGGAGCGATCGTCTTCCTCGCCATTTGGCGAGCGGCGGCGGGCGGAATGAGAAGGGCCACCTAACCTCCACCCTTGGGCGCGGTTCGCTGCGTGCCACCTATCGCCATCGAACATCCGGGAGCGCGGCCCGGGCCACCTTTGAAAGGACCACACCATGCCAGCCCTTGGAATCAGCCTCATCTTTATCGCGGCCGGCGCGATCCTTACGTGGGCCGTATCGGCGAACGTTGAAGGAACAGCCCTTCCCACCATCGGCGTGATCCTGATGGTCGTGGGCGGAATCGGGATCGTGATGGCCATGCTCTTCATGATGAGCTTCTCGCCCTACGGGCGCCGCGACGGCGGCGGCGGCGGTGGCGTCTAGTCCCCCGTTCCAAGCGTCGCGGCGGGGTGGGCGACCAACGTCTTCTCCAGGTCCACCCGTCGCGGCCCACAATCTCCAAGACATGAGGAATCACCAGGGAGTGACACTCCTTGGGAAATTTTCCTCGAACCCAACAGAACGCCCGCCACGGGCAAAAGGACAATTCCATGCAAAGTGACAGCAGCGAAAACAACGGCGGATCCGAAAAGAGCGTTCAAGATCAGATCAACGATCTAAAGCTCGCCCAGGCTGTGGATGCGGCCCTCACCGCAGGCGCGACAGCCACGCAAGCAGCGGTTACGGCGGGAACTGCCGCCACCCAGGCTGCCCTAACCGCCGGGACCACGGCCACACAGGCCGCAGCCATCGCTGGGCTCTGGGCCATGATGGTCGCTGGCTTCGTTGCGCTGACGGCTGGCATCGCCCTCGGTTCCTGGGTCACGGCCAAGCGCTAGCCTCTCTCGCAAACTTACAGCTTCCTGGCCGCCCCTTGGTACGGGAGCTGTTTGGGCAGGTTGAACGGACCAGCAAGGTCTTCAAAAAGGTTCGCTTGGCCTGCCACCACTCCGCCCTTCGGGTACGCTCTCTGACCGGCGACTACTCGAAGTGCGGGCCGCGCAAGATTCAGATCGACACGGTTCCCCAAAGAAAAGGATACACAGTCACATGGACGACAAGATCAAAGGCAAGATGAACCAGGCGGTCGGCGCCACCCGCGAAAAGGTCGCCGACGCGGTCGGCGCGGACAATATGCAGGCGAAGGGCAAGGCCCAGCACGCCAAGGGCGATGCTCAGGAAGCCACCGGTGACGTCAAGGACGCAGTGAACGACGCGACGGACAAGATGACGGACGCCGCGAAGAAGAGCGCCGACAAAATGAAGGACGCCACGAAGGTCTAATTTAGACTCCCTTCCCATGCGCAACGCCCGGTGGAGTCCCACTCTCCTCTGCCGGGCGTTTGCGCGCCAAGAACCCGCCAAACCCCAACGGACGGGTCTGATAGGCCCATGGCGACGAGAGGATCCGGAACTGTGCGTATACTACCGAACACTCGATGGGCTTCGCCCAAGCCATTCCTCCCTGCACGGGGGGCCGCTACAGAGCCGACGCCGCCCTTGCCTGGTCTCGCGGAATTCCAGGAGTTCTTCGATTCGACGAACCATTCCGCATACCATTTCGCTTGGCGCATCGCTGGTACGCGCGAGGCTGCGACAGCCGCATGCGAGGAAGCATACGTCCGCGCCTGGCGGACAGACTGCAAATGGTCGACCGCTGCTGGCGAAGCACACCTGCTCGCCCTCGTCCGCGAAGAATCGTTCCGCCGCCGCAAACCGCGCGCGGAGACCGGGTTCCAGGGTGTGGCCGTTGATTCCCTCTGCAAGCCGATCTCGGCGATTGAACACGCGCTTGGGACACTCGATGCGACCAGCCGCAGGGCCCTCCAGCTGGCGTTCTTCGGCGGCCTCAGCGTCTCCGCTATCGCTGAGGAACTGGGTGAACCGGTAGCGGAGGTGCGCCTGGCGCTGCGGCGCGCGCTCCTCACGCTCGGTTCGCTCACGGGCGCCCACCGAGACGCCTCGCATCAGCGGATCGCTGATGCGAGGCGCAACGCCCCGGTCTGCTAATTACGGACAGACGGGCAGGCGTACGTTGGTGGTACGGAGACGCGACGAAGCGATTAAGCCTTCGCACCGCGCTCGCAACGGGCAGTGAAGCCCAGAAGGAACCAAAAATGGGATTGCTAACCTGGATTCTCGTCGGCCTCGTGGCCGGACTTGTGGCGGAACTGCTCCTCGGTGGTGGGCCCGGCGGGTTCGGCCTCCAGGGTCTTGTCATAACCGTCTTGCTGGGAGTCGTCGGCGCCATCGTCGGCGGGTTCATCAGCGTCAAACTGGGCTACGGCGACGTGACCGGCTTCAACGTCCGCAGCCTTGTGATCGCGACCCTCGGCGCAATCCTCGTGATCGTCGTCTGGCGGCAGGTGGCATCGGGCGGCGGTAGTCGGCGGCGGTTCTTCTCTTAACGCACCCTGCCCGGCGTGCTTCGCCGCGCCGGGAGCCACACCATCTGACAGGAAGTTCACACCATGACAATCGGATTTAGCCTCTTCCTGATGGCCGCGGGCGCCATCCTCACCTGGGCGGTGGAGTACACCCTCGTGGGCATCGACATCCGCGCCGCGGGCGTCATCCTCATGGTAATCGGAACGATCGGCCTGCTCCTCTCGCTCCTGTTCTGGTCCAGCTTCGCCCCCTTCGCGGAAAGCGCCCCGTTTGGGCGTCGGCGCGATGACACGCTGCCGCCACGAATCTAAGAACGAGCCGATTACATGGGCTTGAAACGAGACTGAAAACCACGCGTGAACATGGGTAGGGGTCGGCCTGCCCAGTCATCGCGTTCCAGAGACGAGGGTTCATGTGACTTACGATTCCGGCGACCATAGCTCGACCACAGGCCCTGGACCATTGCGTAGGGCTGGGCTTGTCGGCCTCCTCGCCGTGGTGGGGTTCGCCATCGGGCTGCTCAGCCTGACGTCCCGGCAAGCGAACGCTGCTCCTGCCTCGGTGGCCGGTTCGGTACT
>DAOTTM010000211.1:0-1676 GCA_034437915.1 Dehalococcoidia bacterium
CGGCTGAGGCGCCTCGTCGTCCTCGTCGTCAAACGGGGTCGCGACATCAACGAGCTGGCGATCGTTCAGCCGCACCGTCGCCGGGACGCGGGAGCAGCCCTCCGGTTGGCTCCAGGTAAGGCATGCGAGGAAGAAAGTGTCCGAGAGACAGTCCGTGATGGGCATCGGGCCGAACACGCGCCGGACATGGAGCGGCCGGACCGTGCCGGGAACACCGAACGCGAGACCGGTGTTGCAAACAAAGCCTTCGCTATCACCCAACACGCAAAAGGTGCCATACTGCGAATTGCGGTATTTGATCTGGCCGCGATCGAGGTAGTCGTCGAACAGGCGGAACGGCGCGCTGCCGCTCTTCGGGATTTCGAGACAGGTAAGCGTTGCGTCCGATGCGACCACACCCGCGCGCTTGAGTTCTTCGAGCGCGTCCTTGGCCGCTTCGATCTCCGGTTCGAACATCCGGCCGTCGCGTTGCACCACCAACGTTTCCGGCAGCAGACCGGGCGACGCCTGGGTGAGCTTGGTCACAATTTTGATCAGCATCTCGCGGCACTTTTTTCGACTCAAACGCTCCTTGCGCTTGGTCTGGCTGGTCTCAGTGGCAACTTTGTCACAGGCCGGGTTGGCCGCCGTGAATCCGACCGTCGTGCCCTTCACGTCGATGCCGACGATGACGCTTGCGTTCAGCCGTGTGCCGAGCACGAACGGCCACTGTTGGGCGGTCAAAAGCACTTTATTGAGCGCGGCCAGGCGAAGGTAACTGGCATAAGTCCGACCTTGTTTTCTCCGACTGACATCCCAGCGACGTTCGGGCGCGTGATACTCGAAATATGATTGAGCCGTGTGTGCGTGGACGAACGCGGGAATAATGAGCAATTTCGAAAGACGGTCGGTCGCACACGCGGCGAGCTCGTCATCGCGTCGCGAAGAACGGTGTTTCGGATCCGGCAGCATCACCACCGCGAACCCATCGGGCGAATCAGCCATCGCCGCGGCAATCGCGTCGGCCTTTTCAATGTAGGTGCGGGCCGCCGTGTCGTCGTAGTAGATCACGGTCGGGTCGTAGCCCTGCTCGTGAGGATAAAGGCGATTGACGGCCGATACGAAGTCCCGCTCGAAGAGCGAGCCCCACGTGTTCTCGACGGTCTTGGGTAGGACGAGATACTGACGGCACAAACCGGAACGCGTGTAAGGTCCCGCATGGTGATCCTCGAGCAGGCGCAGGCGCATCCGGCCGTAGGTGGACAAATCACAGGGTGTCGCGTGCGCGGTGCCGCGGACGGAGAGCGTCTGGTTGCCGCCAAACACGAGGTCCGGAGGGTCGAAACGATTGAGCGTCGGCTTCCACGCGTCCTTAGCGACGAAGACGCGCTGACCGCCAAAATTGAGATTCCCGAAATGCGTGAAGAGCACATCGCGGATGTCGGCACGTCGGTCGTCCGGCATGCGAGTGGCGATGCAATGGACGTGTTGAATCTCAGGCGCCTCGCTGTCGAACATCCGGTAGCAGAGCTGCGCCGGGACGCCGCGGGTCTGCCTCTCGCCGTTGGTGTATTCGACTACCGTGCCCGCCTTGTCGAGGCGGGCAATTTCCTCTGAAACCGGCCGCGGGCTCTTTTCGTGCAGCCAGCGCAGCAGCGTTTGCTTCGAACTGCCTTCGATGCAGGGATACTCCGCGA
>DAOTTM010000212.1:0-1522 GCA_034437915.1 Dehalococcoidia bacterium
TGATGCCGGCGTACGACTAGCGCCCGAAGAGGCGCCGCGCGCTTGCGCCCCAGCGAAACGCCGAGCTGCGCTTCGCCCGGGCGAACGTGTGCCAAGCAAGGCGCCCGCGCCGCCTCGCCAGCCGGTTTTCGTGCTCGCCAGCGTCCCGAAAGCGCAACCCGCAGCGCGTCGACCTTCCGCTGCGGAGCGAACTGGGCTTCGAGTACCTATCCGCCCGAGATTCGGTGGTACGACTCCGATGGCGACTCGGTCGATGGCGCGAAATTCAAAAGCAATCGTGACTCTGCGACGTTCGCTGGATGAGTGCAGGAGAGCGCCTGTGGATTCGACGGACGCCTCAGTCCGGCGCGAGCCCCGGTCCGAGCGAGTCGAGGCGCACGCGCGCGATGGTCGTGAGACCATCGTGGACCGCTAGCAGGAACGCCTCTTCACAAGTGAAGCCCAGGAGGGACTTATAGCCGAATGTGGTGGTGGGATCGAGCTGCCACGATTGGCCGTCGGTGAGGCGAACGATGATGACGCTGTAGCCCGGGAGCGAGATGTGCCCGGCGTATCCGCAACCAACTGAGAACGCGGATATATAGGTGCCTACGGAAGGATATGGATCCGAGCGCAGGCGCTTCGCTTGCAGCTTCGACGCGTCCGTCGTGAACGGTGCGGTCATGATGGACAGCTTCGGATAGACGAACTCACCGGGGCCTTTTCCTTCCCCGTACGTCCATACGATGTCCACGCCGTCCGTCCCGACGTTCGCGGCGCCCTGGCTCGTGTCGCCATACCATCGCACGAGCGGATGGGTGCCAGTCGCCTCGTCGTACGCCATGATGCCGCTCATGCCGAGGTTGCCCACCTCGAAGATGACGTTCTTGCCAATGACGCTCGGATAGGTGGCGTTCCCAGGGAGGCCGTCGGGGTCCGTGGCGGGGTTGTAGAGCAGGAGCTCCTCGGTGAAGTCGGGCGAGTGCAAGAACATGCCGCCGGGGAGAGTCGTGCGTTCGACCCAGCCCGCGCCGATGGACCAGCTCGATTGGGCAGAGGACTCGTCGCGGCGCCGCATGGACGGTACGAGGTTGCCAATCTCACCCACGAGCGCGCCGTCCACCGTCGAGTCGATCGCATCGGACTGGCCGTCTCCAATGAGATTTAGGACGAACCTACCGCCGCGAAGCCCCTGGATCGGGGCCGCGCATGTGAAAGGCTTGGAGGCGGGCCGGCGCATGGCGAAGGCGAGCGGGCCATCGACATCGCCAACGAGCCAATCGACATACCCCGTGCTCGTCAACGGATTATCGTAGGCGAGCCGGCCGAACAGCAGGTAGGCTCGCCCGTCCGGCCCGACATCGAAACGTGGGTTGGCGCCGATGGGCCCGCTGGACCCGAACGGCCAGTCGGTCACCATCTCCCGGCAAGCGATGCCAGGCTGCGTTTCGGCCACGCAGGCCTGCCACGCAATCGGTGCCGGCAGATGCGCTGTATCCGGAGGCAGCCAGAACGGTCACTGCACATCCCAGTCGACCCAGGG
>DAOTTM010000213.1:0-44740 GCA_034437915.1 Dehalococcoidia bacterium
TCTCGAAGCAGGTCAGGTGGCTGTAGTCGCCAACCACTTCGATGTCCGTCGTGCGCAGGCAGCGCTGCACCGAGACGGCCCGGTTCGTTGGCGGCGTCTGTTCGCCGAGGAAGTACGGCTTGAACTGCTGCATCCCCGCGCTCGTGAACAGCGACGTGGGGTCGCCGATGGGCACCAGCGGCCACGGCGGCAACAGTTGGTGGCCACGCTGCTGAAAGAAGTCCAGGTAGGCCTGTCGGATTTCGTCGGAGGTTCGAGGAGGCTTCGGCATAACGGTAGAACGAATAGTAGGCCGAAACGTTAAAACGGAGAAAGCAAGGGGAAGAGCCGAGTTCCGAGTTCCGAGATCCGAGTGTGGGCGGGCCCCTCCGCGCAGCGACGCCAACCCATCCGTAGCGCGCGCGTAAGCAAGCGCTGGGATGCTCAGGTTTGTGACGCTGTTCGTGGTGAAGGATCACCGCGTTCGCTCGGCCCGACGCTAAACGGTTCTGGTGTTCACAGCCGACAGACAGAGCCGACGTGGATGCGGACAACAGGCAGCGAGCTTACCTCGACGGTGTCCGCCGCACCATAGTGGTGCTCCGTGTAGCTGCCATCCGACTGGAGGCGCCAGACGGTCAGCTTGACGGTCTCGGGTTGCAGAAGCCAGATCTCCAGATCGCCCCGGGCCATGTACCCCGGCAGCTTCGTCGAAACGTCGTACTCTCCCGTCGATGGCGACCAGACCTCGATGACGAGCGGCAGCGCCTCCGAATACCCGTCGATCAGCCGCTGACCACGCTCCGGTCCAGCGAGCGATGCCGGGATGACGGCAATGTCCGGCACGTAGTACTCACCGCTGGGGAGGCGAGTGCGCGCGTGGTTGTTGCGCACCCGGTACATGGCCGGGTCAAGCTGTGAACGCAAGCTGTAGGAGAGTTCCATTGCGGCGTCGCCGTGGGCCTGGGTCATGGGTGGCTTTTTCCGCAAGTGACCGCACACAAGCTCCCAAGTGTCATCCGACTCCTCCAGGACAATCGCCTTGTAGGTCGCTTCGCTGACGGGCATGTGGACAGTCTATCCCGTTTCGGCGGCATCCGTGGGCCGAGGAAGCGACTTAAGACCGTCGCCGGTTTACGCGGGACAGACGGAAGCGAGGCGGATGCGCACGCCTTGCAGCGACAGAACCTCCACGGTATCCGCGGCACCGTAGTGGTGCTCCGTGTAGCTGCCGTTCGTTTGGAGGCGCCAAACCGTGACCTCCACGCGATACGGATGGAGTATCCAGATCTCCAGGTCGCCCCGCGACTTGTAACCCGGGAGCTTCGTGGAAACATCGTAATCGCCTGTCGAAGGCGACCAGACCTCCACGATGAGAGGCAGCGGCTCTGCGTATGCGTCGATCTCCCGTCCGCCTCCACGGGTTGGCCCGGCCAGCGCCGCCGGGATCACGGCGATGTCTGGCACGAAGTATTCGCCGCTGGGAAGGCGTGCTCGCGAATGGTTGTTGCTTATCTTGAATTCTTCCGGCGACAGCTGGCTGCGAAGCATATAGCTGAGTTCCGTCGTGGCATCGCGATGGGCCTGGGTCATGGTTGGCTTCTTGCGCAGGTGACCGCACACAAGCTCCCAGGTGTCATCCGACTCCTCCAGGACAATCGCGCGGTACGTCGCTTCACTGACGGGCATACGCCTAGTGTATCGCGATCCGCCGCCATCCGTTCGCCCGGAGCTTGTCGAAGGGTGAACCCGCTGTTCGGCCATGCTCTCGTTTCTGCGATGCCGCACCCGCCACGCGAACCTCGCTCCCAAAAGTGGTACTATTGCAACAGGCGCCGCTCGGCGCCTCCTATGTGTACAGATAGCCAATCGGCCAAACGACCCCGCCGTTTCTTCCTCATCGTTCCGCGCCCAACGGTGCGCCCATGAGCGACCTCGCCGTCATCGTCCTCGCCGCGGGCAAGGGCACGCGCATGCGTTCCCGCCTCCCGAAGGTTCTCCATCCCGTCTGCGGGCGGCCGATGGGCGTCTACGTCCTCGATGCCGCGCGCGAACTCTCCGCCGCGAAGCTCATCGTCGTCGTCGGTCACGAAGCCGATCAGGTTCGCGACGCCCTCGCCGGAGACGATGTCATCTTCGTCGACCAGCCCGTCCAGGCGGGCACGGCCGACGCCGTCAAACGTTGTCGCGACGCGGCCGCCGGCTGCCGCGAAGTGATGGTCCTCAACGGCGATTCGCCCCTCATCACCGCCACCACGCTGCGTGGCCTCCTTGCCGCGCGTGGCGCCGCTGCCCTCTCCTTCGCCACCTGTCGCGTGCCCGATGTCGGCAGCTTTGGACGGGTCGTCCGAAACCCCGCCGGCGCCGTCCGCGAAATCATCGAGATGGCCGCCATCAATAACCCGGCCGCCACGGTTGAGCGCAACGCCGGCCAGTACGCTTTCGATGCCGCCTGGCTCTGGCCCCAGGTCGAGCGGATCCCCATCAGCGCGAAAGGTGAGTTCTACCTCACCCACCTCCAGGCCACCGCCTACGCCATGGGAAGGCCCGCCGTGGCGTTTGAGGGCGCGGTTGATGAATTGATGGGCTTTGATGACCGTGTCGGCCTCGCCGAAGCGGAGCGCGTCATGCGCCAGCGCATTCTCCAGAAACATATGCTCGCGGGCGTCACCATCGCTGACCCCGCCACCACGTACATCGATGCGGCCGTCACGATCGACGAGGACGTCACGATCCTCCCCGGATGCCACATCTCTGGCGTTTCGCACGTCGCGACGGGCGCCGTCATCGGACCGAACACCACGCTTACCAACGCACGCATCGGCCGCGATACCATCGTCCGCCAATCCGCAATCGAAGACTCGACCATCGGCCAGCGCGTGACGGTCGGTCCTTTCGCTCACACTCGCGCGGGCGCGGTCATCGGCGACGACTGCGAGATCGGCAACTATGCCGAGGTGAAGAATTCGAACGTCGGGAACCGCGTCAAGATGCACCACTTCAGCTGCATCCTCGATGCGGACGTTGGCGACCGCACGAACTTTGCCGCCGGCGCCATCACTTGCAACTACGACGGTGCCGGGAAGAACCGCACGACCATCGGCGCGGACGTCTTTATCGGCTGCGACACCATGCTCATCGCCCCGGTCACACTCGGCGATGGCGCCCTCACCGCCGCCGGCTCCGTCGTCACAAAGGATGTACCGGCGGGCGGGCGTGTCGCCGGTGTCCCTGCCCGACCTATGGTCGCAAAGGGCGACAACTAACATGGTCCCCTTACGCGTGGATAGCCTATGGCCACAACCAGTTATGACACGAGAACAGTTCCGAGACTGCGGCGCGGGCCGCTTCGGGTGTAGGCAGGGCTCTCCGTGGCCGGGAGCGGACGCCGCGAACGCTTGCTTCGGGCACGAATCGTCTGCTGCAATTCGGGATGGCTGGCCTTCGTGGCCACGTCGGGCGTGCTCGCGCGCGAGGGTCGAACAGCCTCGACAATGGTCGATAGGTCCCCGGCCACGGAGGGTCGTGCCTACGATGCCGGGCGTTGTTTCAGAGCAGCATGTCGAAGGCACGGGACCCTCAGCACGATGGTCGACTAGCGTGTTCACGCTTCGACAAGCTCAGCACGAACGGTTCCTTCGAAGCTCGGAGGGAGTTTTCAGACGAGAGGGGTCGGGGGGTGAGAGCGCGCATGGATAACCCCACGTACATTGCAATCGCCGTGATCGCCGCCGTCTCCGTGCTCCAGGCGGTGACCGCGGCCGCCGAAACCGCGCTTGAGCGGGCGAGCAGCGTCCGCATCCACGCATTGGCGGCGCGCGGCGATCTGCGCGCGAAATCCATCGCGGGCACAGTGGACCGGCCGCGCGAACTCGTCGGCCCGCTCACCGTTGCGCGCGTCTTCTCGTCCGCGACCATCGTCGCGCTCTTTTCCTACCTCGGAGCGCGTTCCTATAGCCCGGCCGCGGGGGCGATTGGCCTCGGCCTCGTGGGCGCCGTCTACGTTGCCATCATCCAGATGACCGTGAGTATCCTTGCGGCGCGGGGGCCGGAGACGGTTGCCCTACGCATGGCCAGCGTGGTGCGCTGGAGCCGCATCGTCTTCTTCATCCCGGCTGCCATCCTCGGCCTGCCCTCGCGTCTCATCGCCCGCTCCCTTGAAGCCGTTACCCCGGACGAGGAAGACATCCTCTCGCTCGTCGAACGCGAGGAGGCCTCGGGCGGCGTCGAAGAACAGGAGAAGCGCATGATCCGCGGCGTCATCGGCCTTGAGGACCAGACGGCGCGCGAAATCATGGTCCCCCGCATCGATATCGCCGCCGCCGATGTGGAGGACGACATCGCCAGCGTGGCCGCCATCATCAATGAACGTGGCTACAGCCGGATCCCCGTCTACCGTGGGAACATCGACGACATTGTGGGAATCGTCTATGCCAAGGATCTCCTCCGCGCCGTCACCAACGGCGGGGGGCAACAGACACTCCATCAGCTCCTGCGCGAGCCTATGTTCATCCCCGAGACCAAGCGCCTGGACCAGCTCCTCACGGAGATGCGTGGCGCACGCACGCATATGTCCATCGTCGTCGACGAGTACGGGGGCACCGCCGGGCTGGCGACGATCGAGGACCTGCTCGAAGAGATCGTCGGCGAAATCGAAGACGAATACGATGTCGCCCAGCCCGCAATCGAGGTCATCTCCGATGACGAAGTGGTCCTCGATGCGAGCGCCCAGACCGATGTCCTGCGCGAACTCTTCGACCAGGACGTCGATTCCGAGGAGTTTGATACGGTCGGCGGCTTCCTCATCCACCAACTTGGCCGCCTGCCCAACGTGGGAGATGAGGTCGAAAGCGGCGCGCTTCGCCTACGCGTGCTGAGCATGTCCGGCCGCCGTCTCCGCCGCCTCCGCGTCTCCCGCCTCCGCCTTGAATCAGAGGCGCGGAACCCGTAGAGCGCCCAAGCAAGCGCCGGGGTGTCGGGCAACGAAAGACCGCTTTGCCGCGCCACACCCTTCGCGCGGCCACGTTGACCCTCCAGGCGCTCGGGGCGCTCCTGCCCTCGGCAACTTCCGTCGTGTTCACTATAGCCTCGGTGGATGCGGTAGACTTTGAGAATGGAAGCCGTTGTCACGCAACACATCGAAATGACCCCTGGAATCATGGGGGGTCGGCCCCGGATTCAGGGCACACGCATTCGAGTGATGGATGTCGTATCTTGGATCGTGCATGGCGGCGCGGGCATCGATGAATACATCGAACAGTTCCCGCTTCTCACGGGCGGGGATGTCCACGCGGCGTTGGCTTTCTACTACGACAATGTCGAACTAATCGAAGACGAATTTAGAGACGATTGGGTTGCCGAAGCGCGCTCCGCGCGTGCGAGCGGCCCGCTGGCCCTGCACCCAACGAGCGCCGGGTGAGCCTTCGATGCGGATAGTCGTGGACGAGCACATCGCGACGGCTGTGGTCGTCGCCCTTGTTCGATCCGGACACGATGTCGTCTCGTTTACCGACGTCGCCCGGCTTTCGCTGCCTGACAACCAGCAACTAGAATGGGCTTTGCAAGCTCAGCGATTCTTTGTGACGCATGATTCGGATTATGCTGCGTTCGCCCTCGAGGGCCGCCACCACGCCGGCATAGCCTATTGTCATCCCGAGAAGTCCGCCGTAGTCCGGGGCGCCTCATCGACGCTATCGGGCACGCGTTGGAAGGCGCTACTCAAGAATCGTTGTTCGACACGCTCATCTACCTTTAGAACGCTGGCTCCTGGTTCTCGGCGCTCGGTGCGCAGTGATATAGTCCCCCGATGGATGAGCTACCGGAGCTGCCCTATTGGCTTGCCCTCCGCCGGGCGGGGCTTGGAAGCACCAACTTTTCGCTGCTCGTGAGCGGCTTCGGCAGCATTACCCGGGCGTGGGAAGCGGATAGCCACGCACTCGCCGTCGTCGGACTGGACCCCCAATACGTCCGAGCCTTCCTCAAGGCCCGCAACAGCTTCGACGCCGACCGCGAACTCGAACTCTGCGACAAGCACGGCGTCCGCGCCCTCACCTGGTTGGACTCGGCCTATCCTTCTTCGCTCGCCGAAATCCCGCAGAGTCCACCGGTCCTCTTCGTGCGCGGCGCCGCCGGCCCGCAGTTCGAAAACGCCGTCGCCGTCGTCGGTACGCGCCGCGTGACGCCGTATGGGCGCCAGGCCGCGGAGGTCTTCTGCTCGGCCCTGGCGCTCGCCGGCGTGGCGATCATCAGCGGTCTTGCGCGTGGAGTGGATTCCATCGCCCACCGCGTGGCGATCGAGCACGGCACGCCCACCGTCGCCGTCCTCGCGGGCGGCATCGACACCGTCTACCCGCGCGAAAACCAGGGACTCGCTGAGCGGATCCTCGAAAACGGGTGCTGGGTCAGCGAGTACCCCGTCGGAATTCCTGCCCGCCCGGACTACTTCCCGCGCCGAAACCGCATCCTCTCGGGCCTCGCGCGGGCCACGCTCGTGGTCGAAGCAGGCGAAGGCAGCGGCGCCCTGCACACGGCAAACTGGGCCTTTGCCCAGCAGCGCGACGTGTTCGCCATCCCCGGTTCGGTGTTTTCGAAGCAAAGCGCGGGCACGAACCAGCTCATCCGGGAAAGCACCGCCAAACTCGTGGCGACGCCGCAACAGCTGTGTGAAGAGCTGAACCTCATCTCCGTTGGCTCACAGGCGCCGCTTCGGCTGGCGGAGAGTCGCTCCCCCGCGCCTCGCGCGGGGGCGACGGCTGCGCCACAAAGCCCCGGGACTGCGGCGCTTTTCGCCCTGCTGGCGGCCCAGCCGTTGCACGTGGACGAACTCGCGCGCACACTCTCGCGGCCCGTCGCTGAAGTCAGCGGCATGCTCACGATGCTCGAACTGGAAGGCCTCGCCGTCCAGGATGGGCCGATGAAATACAGGAAAGCGTGAAGTTTCGGCACTGCCCGACTTGACAAACGCCGGGGTTTACCGGAACCGTAAAAAGGAATCGGCCGCACAAGCGCGGCCCCCAGGCAGGAATAGTGACCACAGCACCATCTTCTCCGCGGCGTTCTGCCGCGCGTTCAACTTCAAAAGCGGCGCCACGGCGTGCCGCTCCGGCGCCCAAGTCCCTTCGCGTCCCGGCAGCAACCGACGCGCCGCCCCGGCGCCATGGCAAGGCTTCCAAGCTCGTGATCGTCGAATCCCCCGCCAAGGCGCGCACCGTCGAGAACATCCTCGGCAGCGATTACCGCGTGATCGCCTCCGTTGGCCATGTGCGCGACCTTCCCAACTACGGCTACGGCGTCGCCGATATCGAACACGGCGATTTCACGCCCAAATACGTGATCGTCAAGGACAAGAAACGGGGCGTCGATAAGACCTCGATCATCAAGGACATCGCCGAGGCCGCCAAAGACGCGACGGAGATCTACCTCTCCACCGACCCCGACCGCGAAGGCGAGGCCATCGCCTGGCACATCCAGGAAGCGGCGGGCATTGCCCCCGAACGCGCCCAGCGTGTCGTCTTCCACGAGATCACGAAACCCGCGATCGAAGAAGCGTTCCGCCATCCCGGCAAGCTCGACATGCACCTCGTCGATGCCCAGCAGGCGCGGCGCGTCATGGACCGCCTGATCGGCTTTCCGCTGACGTGGTTCGTCCAGGGCAAGGTCAGCCGCTCGGCCAGCGCGGGGCGCGTCCAGAGCGTTGCCCTCCGCCTGATCGTCGAACGCGAACGCGATATCCAGCGTTTCAACGCCCAGGAATACTGGACGATCAGCGCGCGCCTCGCGAAGGGCACGGGCGCGTTCACGGCGAACCTTTCGAAGCTCCTCAACGAACGCGGCCAAACCGCGACTGGCTGGCTGCGTCCTCCCAAAGCCGACGCGGATGGATCGAACCGTCCCGCCCCCGCCATCGGCAGCGAGGAGGCCGCCGACCAGGTGCTCGCCGTCTTCCGCCGCTGCGATTTCACCGTTGGATCCGTGAAAAAGGGCGAACGCAAGCAATCGCCGGTCCCGCCGTTCACAACGAGCACCTTCCAGCAGGCAGCGAACAACCGCCTCGGCATGGGCGCCCTACGCGCCATGGGCGTGGCACAGTCCCTCTACGAAGGCGTGAACGTGCCTGGCGAGGGCGCCGTCGGCCTCATCACCTATATGCGCACGGACTCGCTTTCCATCTCGCCGGTCGCCCGAAATGATGCGCGAACCTACATCGCCGGCCGCTGGGGCGCCGAATATATCCCCGACAAAGAGCGCGTCTACCGCACCCAGTCAAAGGGCGCCCAGGAGGCCCACGAAGCCATCCGACCCACCTCTCCGTCGCGCACGCCGGAGAGCCTGCGCACCGTCCTCGACCGCGATCAGCAACTCGTCTACCGCCTCATCTGGGAGCGCTTTGTCGCCAGCCAGATGTCTGACGCGCGTTACAACACCATGCGTGTGGAAATCGACGCCAAAGAGGGCACAGCGGCTCGCGGAGTGTTCTCCGCCAGCACCCAGCAGCTCGTCTTCCCCGGTCACCTCGCTGTCTACGGCAAGAACGCCAACGAACAGAACGACGACGACGAGGAAGAGGTCGAGGGCCAGCTCCCCGTGCTTGTCGCGAACGACGCCCTCGAACGCCGCTCAGTCGATGGCGCCCAGCACTTCACGGAGCCGCCCCCGCGCTTTACCGAGGCTTCGCTGGTGAAGGCGCTCGAAGAGCAGGGCATCGGTCGCCCGAGTACTTATGCGACCATCGTCCAGACCGTCCAGAAGCGCGACTATGTCGTCAAGCAGGGGCGCGCTCTGGTCCCCCAAGAACTGGGCTTCCTCGTCAACGACCTCCTCGTCGAACACATGGGCGAATACGTCGCCGTGCCCTTCACGAACGAACTCGAAGAAGAACTCGACGAAGTGGCCGAGGGCAAACGCGGCTACAACTCGATTGTCAGCGACTTCTGGGAGACGTTCAGCCAACGCGTCGAAAAGGCCAAAGGCGCCGCCACCAAGCAGCAGGAAGAGACGGACATTCGCTGCAACGTCTGCGACCAGACCAACCTCGTGATCAAGTGGGGGCGGAACGGCAAGTTTTACGCCTGTCCGCGCTACCCCGAGTGCTCGAACTCCCTGCCCATGGGTCCAGACGGCGAACCGGTCCTCGTCGCCGCCCCACGCGAGACCACCTACCCTTGCCCGAAGTGCGGCTCCGCGACGATCCAGAAGACCGGCCCCTACGGTCCCTACATCGATTGCGTCCAGCGTGACGCGAAGAAGTGCGACTTCCGCGCGGGCGTCCCCGTCGGCGTCGCCTGCCCCGAAGAACCGGAGACCGGGCAGCTTGTCGAGAAGCAAGCACGCGCGGGCAACCGGGGCGTCTTCTACGCTTGCTGGAACTACCCCCACTGCAGCTACACCACGAACTCGATCGAGCCGGGCAAGCTCACCGCCCCCCGTGGCGAAGAGGAACGCGCCGCCGGAAACGCCAAGCTCCTCGAACGCAGCGCGCGTGGCAAGGCTGCCTTCGCCTCCCGCAAGACCAACGCCGCCGCCCGCACCACCGGCGCCGCTACCGCGACGCGGACGCGGGCGCGCAAGGCGAGTTAAACCGCGAGCAGGCGGACATTCGCCGGCCCCGCAAGGTACCCCGAACGCGAGTGATGGTGTGCTGCCGAGCAGCCCCTACGGGATTCCCGACCTTGCCGACTCTCCAGGTGCCTCCCAGCCGCAGGCAGCCGCTTGTCTTGCTCCCGCACCAGCCACTAGGCTACGAGGGACCAGGGACTAAGAACGAAGGACTCTCCGCATGGCCATAGCAGTCGCAATGGGCGCCCAGATGATGTGTACCTTCGGGGCCGCGCCGTCGAACCTCGTCGTGTTGCCGAAGAACAAGGTCCTGATGGAGAGCAAGCCCGCCGCCACCATCATGGATCACATCCCAATGTTGAACATTATGCCATTCGGCCTATGTTCCGCCCCCACGAACCCCCAGGTGATCGCGGCCCTCGGCGTGCCTCAACCGTGCGTACCAGTGACCGCCGCCCCGTGGGCGCCCGGCGCGCCCACCGTCCTCATCGCCAACATGCCCGCCCTCAATAACATGTCGAAGCTCATGTGCACCTGGGCAGGCGTCATCTCCATCCTCAACCCCGGCGCTACCAAGGAGATGATCCCGTAGGGGAGCGCTGACACGATGAGAGAGCCAAGCATCCAGTATGCGAGGTCCCAGGACGGCGTCAGCGTTGCCTATTTTCGCCTGGGCCAAGGGCCACACATAGTCTTCGCGTCTAATACCTTCGGCGACGTACACCATTACAACCTGCCCCATCCGCATACCCGGCGAATGACGGATGAGTTGGTAGAGCGCGGCTGGAGCGTCGTTCGGTGCGACCTACGGGGCATGGGTTCCTCCGATCGGAACGTAACGGACATGGGCCTGGCGGCACGGGTTCTTGATCTTGAAGCGGTGATTTCACGCCTTGGGCTGGAACAGTTCGCCCTCGCTGGTGTCGATGCGGGTGCGGCGGTTGCGATGAATTACGCCGCCCGGCACCCGCTCCAGGTGTCGCAACTCATCCTTCTCAACCCATTCGCCTCCGGGAAACGTCGGCTGGAGCAGAGTCCGGCTCTCCGTGCCCTGGCTTCCGTGGAGGTGATGGCGGATCACGACTGGACCTTCACACTGTTGATGGTGGGAAACGTTGTGACCCTGTTCTCCAACCCGGACCATGCCCGGGAACTCGCGGCGGGCTTCCAGTTGAGTACATCACCAAAAACGTGGAAGGCGAGTACCGACGCGCTGAAGGAGATCGACCTGACGCCGCTCCTGCCGCTGATCCAGATTCCCACACTCGTCGTCCACGATACGGGCTTCCCGTTCGGCTCCTTCGAGTTGTGCCAGGAGGTCGCCTCCGGGATTGCGGACTCCAGGCTCGTGGTCATTCCCGGCGACGGCGCTGCCGAAATCGCGGCGATCGACAACTTCCTGCGCCCGGCCTATGGCGCCCCAGATCGAAGCTCGCTGAGCCGCGGCTTGGGGAACAGCTCTAACCGCATTGGCCATCTGACTTCCCGCCAGCGCGAGGTGCTCGCCCTGGTCGCCCGTGGAAAAACAAACAAAGAAATCGCCGAAGAGCTCGTGCTCAGCCTGCGGACCGTCGAGCGCCACATCGCCGACATCTATACCAAGATCGGCGTCCGCCATCGAAGCGAGGCCGTGGCATACGCGCTGAACGAACCCCGTTCCGCTTCGCACTGAGTGTAAACACCCAAACTTCGGCCACGAACGGCGCCCGGAACTTGAGGGTTTACGCGGAAGCCAGCCTCCATGGCGAGTCCTATTGTCGGTGTTGCGGCGGCCCTTGGCCCCTGGCCCGTCCCAGTCACGGGACGGCGCGGGTTCGGGACCAAGGCGAGCAAGAACGCGAAGCACGACCAAAGAGAGGAACCACCCATGTACACCCGGAACAAGAGATCATTCCTGATCACGCCACTCGTCGTTGTCGTTCTGGCGATGACGGCGATCACCACCGCTTCCGCAGACGAAGCACGACCGTTCAAAGGCTCCCTTGACGCCGTCGAAACCCGCATACCACCTTTCGGCCCGCCCCCCTTCATCGTCACTGGAAACGGTTCTGGAAACGCCACCCATCTCGGCAGCTACACCGTAAGCTATACCGTCGCCGTCGTGGGCGGCCCCACGCCAGGTGTGATTGTGGGTGTGGGCGCGGCTGTGTTCGTGGCGGCCAACGGCGACACCGTCTCCGCTAAGGTAGCGGGACTATCTACTCCAACAATCGTAATTGGAGTTCGCTCCATCGTGGAGACGTATACGATTACCGGCGGCTCAGGCCGATTCGCGGGCGCAAGCGGGAGCTTCGTCGTGAAGCGAACGCTCAACCAGATAACAGGCGTCACCGCTGGTGCGTTTGAGGGGCACATCGTTCTCCCAAAGAAAGCACCGTAAGTCGGAGTAGGGAGTATCGGAGTAACGAGTCGGCACTCCGACACCCCGATACTCCATACTCCGATACTCGGCTTCATCCCCTCGGCATACCCAGACCCCGCTGGGCGATGATGTTGCGGTTCACTTCGCTCGTCCCGGCGGCGATGGTGAGGGACATGCTCGAAAGATAGGTCTGGGGGACGAGGCCGTTAAGGGGGGCGTTTGGACCTTCCATGAGTTGCCCGGCGAGGCCGAGCGAGTTCACTGCGACGCGGGCCATGCGCTGGTGGAGTTCGGTGCCGAACGTCTTCGCCATCGAGGCTTCGTAGTTCGGGATCATCTGCTTGCTCTGCATCCATGCCACGCGGTACGACATCAACCGCCCCACGCGGAAGCCGAGGCCGATATCCGCAAGCTCGCGCCGGATCGGCAAGGAATCGAACAGCGTCCCTTCGCCGCCCCGCGCGGGTGTCTTCTTCGCGTACTCCACCACTTCTTCGTACGTCCGTAGCGCCCCGATCACGCGCCCAATCCCGGAGCGTTCGAAGTCGAGCGTCGCGGTGGAGACATACCAGCCGCGGTTCACTTCGCCCACGACCATCGAGGCCGGGATGCGGACGTTGTCGAAGAACACCTCGTTGAAGCCCGCCAGCCCATTCAACTGCATCAACGGACGCACTTCCACGCCCGGCGACTTCATGTCCAACAGGAAGTAGCTGATGCCGCGATGCTTGGGCGCGTCCGGCTCCGTGCGCGCCAGCAGGATCATGTAGTCGGCCCGTTGCGCGCCCGAGGTCCAGATCTTCTGGCCGTTGATGACGTAGGAATCGCCATCCTTGACGGCCCGCGTCTGTAGCGACGCGAGGTCCGAACCAGAGCCGGGCTCGCTGAAGCCCTGGCACCACGTCATCTCGTCCTTGATGATGCGCGGCAGGAACTCCGCCTTCTGCTCCGGCGTGCCAAAGAGGATGATCGTCGGACCCACGCGGTCGGTTCCCATCGTCTGCCCGGGCGCGCGGTGGTACGCCATCTCTTCGTTGTAGACGAGTTGGCGCATGTGGTTCGCGCCGATGCCCCCGTGCTCGACGGGCCAGGACATCGTCAGCCAGCCCTTCGCCGCCAGCTTTTTCGTGAACGACTCTCCGCCGGTCCCGTCGGCCGAAGGGCGCACTTTCGGAAACTCCGTGCGGATAAACGACCGCACCTCCGTCCGAAACTCTTCCTGCTCACCCGTAAATCGAAAATCCATCAGTTCGTCTCCTCAGTCGGATCTCGGAACTCGCTACCGCTCCACAGAAGAAGGTAACTGAATTCCGACCCGCGTTCGTTGCCCGGCATCCCGCCCTCACCCACGGGTAGGGATTCTGCTCTCCCGACTCGCTGCGCTCGCGGGCGAGGGGAGCAAATCGGCAATTGAAATACCTTCTTCTCTGGCACGGTACTTAGTCCAGGATGGCGCTGTTCACCAGCACCTGTAATTCGCGCCGGAACGGATAGGTACTCGATGGGAGCAGTTGCGTCATGAAGACGAGGACGACCTCTTCGACGGGGTCGATCCAGAAGGCCGTGCTCGCGGCGCCACCCCACTGGTACTGCCCCACCGACCCTGAGATCTGCGCCTTGGCCGTATCGAGCAGCACGGAGAAGCCGAGGCCGAAGCCAGTGCCCATGGTTGTCGCCTCGCTGAACTGCCCCATGGGCGACACGGCCGCGAGATCGACGCCGCCTGGCAGGTGGTTGATGCGCATGAGGTCGACGGTCTTGCGGCTCAGCAATCGGACACCATCGAGCACGCCGCCGTTGGCGACCATCTGCGTGAAGCGGAAGTAGTCCCTCGCCGTCGAAACGAGGCCGCCGCCGCCCGAGAAGAGAGTTGCGGGCTGTCGATACGGGCTGGTCTGTGGGTCGTCCTGCAACACGCGTCCGCCCTTCGGCGTTGGCGCATAGCACGCCGCGAAGCGCTCTATCTTTTCGTCCGGGACGTGGAACCCCGAATCGACCATCCTCAGCGGCCCAAAGACGCGCTCCTGGAGGTACCGATCGAACGGCATCCCGGAGATCACCTCGACCAGATAGCCGCACACGTCGGTCGAGACGGAGTAGTTCCACTGCGTCCCGGGAGAAAACACAAGCGGGAGCTTCGCCATCTTCTGGATGTTTTCGGCGAGCGTAGCGTCCGGGAAGCTCAGGTTCGCGCGGCCCATGATCTCGAGGTCGCGATAGGCGGCATCGACGGAGTTGCGGAAGTGGAAGCCGTAGGTCAGGCCGCTTTGATGCGAAAGCAGGTCGCGGATGTTCATGGCCCGATCCGGACGGCGCGTGACGAAATTCGGATACGCCCCGCCCAACCAGACGCCCAGGTTCTCCCACTCCGGGATGAAGTGGTGCACGGGGTTATCGAGCTGGAAGCGCCCCTCTTCGTAGAGCATCATCAACGCGACCGAGGTTATGGCCTTCGACATCGAGTAGATGCGGAAGATCGTGTCTTCCTTCATCGGCTTCGCACGCTCAGCGTCCATCTGCCCGACGGCTGAGAAGTGCGCGACCTCGCCCTTGCGCGCCACCAACGTTAGCGCCCCGGCGATCTTGCCGGTGTCGATGTACTTGTCCTTCAACAACTGGTCGATGCGGCCCAGCCGCGCCGTGGATATGCCTGCGATGGTTCGGTCGCCCATGTTCGTTCTCCTCCTGCTGGGGATGGTTGTTGCCGCATTCTACACGCCCGACACGGTGCGAATACCGCTCTTGCTCCCCTCGCCCGCGAGCGCAGCGAGTCGGGAGAGGGGTTGGGGGTGAGGGCCTCACCGCCTCTCCAGCCGTGTGATCGCCCGGTCCAAATCGCCCGCGTTCTTCACGTTACGCATCACTGCGAGGAAGGCGCCGACATCCTTCGTCATCTCCCACACGCGCTCCACTTTTGGCCCCGCCGGGTTCGATGACGCGCCCGAATCTCCATAGGTGCCGAAGAAGGCGAAGTACGCCTGGTTGAGCTTGCGGATGGCAATGCCGTTTTCGCCGAGGAACTTGCGCCGCTCCTCCATCGTCCGTTCCGCCTCGTCCACTTTGCCCTCCTTCAGGAGCGCATCCACCTCCAACCGTAGCTTGCGCATCTCTTTGTTGAAGTCCACCGTCGGCGCCTGCCCCGCCGGGCCCCGCCCATCGCTGCCTTCTGGAAGCTTGAGCGGGTGGGCCATGCGGATGAGGTTCGCCAGCTCTCGCCCGGCGATGTTCGCGGTCGTCTCGTTGAGCGTCTCCGCGTCACCGCCCTTGCCCCACTGCTTGCCGAGCGGATAGAACGCCAGGTAGTGGTGCACCCACTCGTGCGAGGCGGTGTCGAGCAGCGAATCGTACGACCGGTCATCTCGCACGATGGCCGGGTACGCCGCGATCCCGCCGATCGCCACCACCAGCGATACGGTCTTCGCCGAATCCGCGTCCTTCTCGATTGCCTCCACCTCGCGCAGGCTGAGGTCGTTTTTCAGGAGCGTATCGCCCGCCCGCTCGACGCGGTCTCGGGGCGACCGCACCAGCAACCGCGGCGGACTCGTCAGTTCGAAATCCACTGGCGGCCAGGTAATGCGGACAGTGCTGAACAGGGGCAAGCGCTCCTGTAGCCCGGCCCTGGCGACGGCGCCATCGATGTACTTTTCGACAAGCCGTTCAACATCGTTTTCGTAGATCGTCCGTTCGCTCAACAGGGCATCGATGAGGGCGAGATCGGGCCGTTCTGCGTCCTGTGCGGCGCGAAGCTGGCTCGTGAGCGTGAAGTAACCATCCACCGCCCGTCTGCCGGCTTCGGCGTCCGGGTCCGGGCCGATGCCGAGGCGGGCGAAGGCATTGCCCGGGAGTGTTTGCGCCTCCCAGCGCCAAAGGTGGTATTCGTACTTCGCCAGGGGCCCTCGCTGGAAGCCGACGGAGAGCGTTGTGCCGATGGCGAGCCCGAGCACCATGGCCGCGATGCCCATCAACACCCACGTCGATGGCGCCCAGGGCCGGAATTCCCATTCCGGGTTGGCCGCGACGGGGGCAAATCTTCGCAACATTCTCCGATGATACCGGTCCCTCGCCGAAGTGGCGGTCAAGCTGGCACGACTTGCCCCTTACACGACCCACCCGGGGCGCCTATGGCTACCCCCACTCCTCGGCTACAATTCGCCCGTGACTGCTTCCCGCGCCGCCAATGCCACGATGCCGCGCGCTCAACGTCCCCAGGTCCGCATCCGTTATGCCTCGCTGGAGGCCCGTGTCTCCGCCGCCGCCCTGGATATTCTCGTTTCGCTGGTCATCGCCGCACTCCTCATCCTCGTTGGCTCGCTCATCATCCTGATCTCCTCCGATTTCGAACGCACCGATCCATCCAACCGCGCCTTCGACATCTTCTGGGGCTGCGCTGGCGCGATCGCCCCCGCTATCCTCCTGTACTGGTTCGTGGGCTTGAGTTGGAAGGGCCAGACGATCGGCAAATCGGTCATGCAGATCATGGTCATTCGTAGCGATGGCCGCCCTCTTGGCATACTCGGCTCCGTCGCGCGCGTCATCGGGCTGATGGTGTACGTCGTCTTCCTCGGCGCGGGCGCGATCGTCGCCTACGCGTTCAAGGATTCCGCGATCATCTCGGGGGTCGCCGTCGGCCTCGCGTGTCTCTTCGTTTCCGGCGGCATCCTCACGGCGGCGTTCGATTCCCATCGGCGCACGCTCCACGACCGCATCGCTGGCACGGTCGTGGTGAAGATCGACTAACTCGAACATGCAACGCCGCCCCAGCCGAGAAACGTTCGCCGACGAATCCGTCCGCACGCGCATTCAAGATCGCGTGTCCGCCGAGACCGGACGCGGCAGCCGCACACTCGTCACAGGCGTTCTCGCCTTCTCGACCTTCCTTCTCCTCGCCGCCCTGAGCCTCTACCAGGTCACTGCGCCCCAGCGCGCCACATCGCTCTTGCGCCAGGGCATTGCCAGCGCAACCGAGGTCGATCTTCTCCTTGCGCAAGAGGGCGACACGATTCGCCGGTTCGCTGAGTCCTCCAAGCAGCCAGTCATCGCCGTCCCCGGGTACCCCGTGACCATCGCCCTCACGCGGGATGAAGTCCTGAGGAGCAACAACGACCAGCTCGCGAACCTCCTCCTCGATCGCTCCGCCGCCCTTGTCTACGAGGACGGGCTCAAAGCGTTTGATGTCACCGGTTCCCAGTCCGTCAGCGTCTTCTCCGCGCAGGGCCTGCTGGACCTCCTCGTGGGGCGGCTGAGCCAGTCCACGCACGATCACGCGCGGACGGCATCGCTCGTCTTCGCTGCGATCGCCGCACTCTCTGCTATCACCCTCAGTTTTCAACTCCAGGGGTTCCTCCGGATGCGCATCCTGGGGCAGGCGGTGCTCATCGGCGCCATCCCCGGCCTGCTGTTCTCCCTTGGCGCCACGTTCATCCTCGATCGCCTCGGCAGCAACGACCCTTTCGTCAGTGACATCCGTTCGCTCGTCCGTTCTGCCGTGGATGTCCCGACCCGCAACTATGCCGTGGTTGCGATCGGCGGGACTATCGTTATGGCGTGTGGTTTCGTCCTCGGACAGGTGTCGAACCGCTTCGGCGCAACCAGTGCGGGTTCAGTGGATCGTCCTGAAGTCGACTACGATTAGGATCCACTGAAACGCGCGAGAGCATTTCGCGCTGCCATGAACGGCGCGCCGCGCCCAAATTCATGCACCGCATGTTCGCAGCGGCCAAGCCGTAAAATCCTTCTTGACATCCGGTCATGGCCGGGGCGCAGCGGTTGAGGAAGAACTGCTTTCGATCGAATATCCGCGAGTCTCCGCCGGCCTCGTCGTGATCGCAATCATTGCGATCCTGATCGGAATGTTGCTGCCGGCCGTCCAGAAGATCAGATAAGGCGGGAAATAGCGAGGTGTCGCTGGAATCGGGACGAAGCGATGAGCTGCGCAGCATCAAGGAACCAAATTCCTATCAGTTTTAGAGCCGACTCCGGTCGAACGCATACGGCGGCGCCAACGTGGTGTCCGGCGGCAAACTCGCCAGTTCGTGGAGGATGCCGTCCGAAAGGTCGTACACCCACGCGTGCAGCCACGGGCCTCCTCGCTCCCGCCAGGCGTTCTGTACGATCGACGTCTTCGCCAGGTTCTGCATTTGAGCTGTAGCGCTCAGCTCCACGAGCGCGTCCTCGCGCTCCTTGCCGTCCGCAATACCCAGCAACCGCTCGAAGTTCGCCGCATACACGTCCTTGATGTTTCGCAACCACTCGTTGAGCATTCCGAAATCTTCGGCGCCCATCGCAGAACGCACCGCGCCGCACCCATGATGGCCGCAAACGATGACGTGTTCCACCTCGAGCACATCAACCGCGTACGTCAGCACACTGAGCAGGTTCAGGTCTGTGTGCACGACCATATTGGCGATGTTGCGGTGCACGAAGATCTCCCCTGGCTGCGTGCCCGTAATCGCATCCGCGGGCACGCGGCTGTCGGAACACCCGATCCACAGGAACTTCGGTGATTGCGTCAGTTCCAACCGCTCGAAGAACGCCGGGTCCTCGAGTCGCCGTCGTTGGGACCACTCCCTGTTCTGCTGGAGGAGCTGGTTCGTGTGCGTCATGCCCCTGTCGTTCAAACGTATTCCAGCAGCTGCAGCGCCATGCCGCTCAGTTCCGCCGGCGGGATCGTCGCGACGCGCGTCCCCGGCAGGACTCCCACAGCGCCGTCGGGCACCGTGAAACCGCGCTCCCGTGCCAGTGCCACCGCCGTATCCAGGTTCGGCACTTCGAACGCTGCCATGCTCGCGATTCCCGCCGGCCGTTTCGCCATCGGGCTGTCCGCTCCGTCCGGCCCCAGCAACTCAACGACCGCGTCCCCGATTTTCATTTGGCGGATGATCATCACCCCGGGCCGAGTGACTTCGCCAAACACCGGCACGCCCAGAATCTCCACCCAGAATCGCGTCGTCTCCTCAAGCGTCGGCGTGAAGACGGCCAGGTGGTCCAGGCGCTTGAGCGGGAATCCGTGTGTGAGGAGGCCTGAGGCGTTGTGGCGGGCAGCCCGCTCCGCGTTCGGTTCGGCGTACTTCACGAGGGCGACTTCGCAGCCTGCAAGGGCCGTCACATCCGGGCGGAGAACATCCCCGATTTTCGTACCGTCGCCGCGAAAGACTTCCTCTTCGACGCTGGCAATGCCCTTGGACGCGAACGACGACTTTGCCGCAGCGATATCGACGGTCCCCAGCATGAGCCGGAAGACCGCCGGGTTGCTCTCGATCGCCCGCAGAAGCGACACCCTCGATGCTGATCGCTCCGCCGCCGCGCGGTCATGCACGCCGAGCAGTTCGACGTAGAACTCGCTGTGCGTGTTGCCGACGAACAGTGCACGGTTCTCCGTCCCGAAGGATTGGTGCGTCCCGCGGGGCGTGAGGTTCAGCCCGAGCCGCTGAAATGGCACTACCGCTGCCTCGATGTCGGCGGTGGCAAGGACGATGTGGTCTATGTGGTCGATCTTCATGGCGCCAATTAGGCCACACTTGGCCCCATCGACGCTAGCCCGCGGGGGCCGCTCAGGCTACTTCGGCGTCGGAGGTGAGGGCTTCGCGCCCGTCGATGGCCGCGCGAAGAGCGGCGCGTGTGTCTCCTGCACGTGCCGTAACATGGCCGACCTTTCGACCGCGCCTCGGTTCCTTGCCATACCAATGCAAAGTCGTCGTTGGAGGCAGAACGATTCCCTCCGGGGAAGGCTGCGAAACTCCGATGAGATTGGTCATGGCGGTTGGCGAGATGAGGTCTGGAGCTCCCAACGGAAGTCCCACTAATGCTCGCACTTGCTGTTCAAACTGGCTCGTCTCGCAACCTTCGATTGTCAAATGTCCAGAGTTGTGGGGGCGGACGGCGAATTCATTCACGAGAACGCCACCAGTAGTCGTGAGGAAGAACTCGACGCAGAGCACGCCCACCAGCTCGAGCGCCCGGGCGATCTGTTCCGCGATCACGCGGGCCGCCAACGCCGTTTCGTGGGAGATCCGCGATGGGCAAACCGAGGTGTCGAGAATGCCGCCGCGATGGACGTTCTCGATCGGCTCGTATAGGACGATTTCCCCATGCTCTGCCCTTGCCAGGATGATGGAGAACTCAATCGCGATTCCCACCTTCTCTTCGACGAGTATGGCGGCGTGGGCCAGGCTCGCCCATGCCGTCGCAAGTTCGTTGACTCCGTTCGCCCATTGTTGTCCGCGCCCGTCGTATCCAGTTCGAGCCGTCTTCAGGCAGACGGGGAAGCTCAGCGTCGTCGCCACGCCCTGGAGGTCACCCGGGGTGGCGACGGCAACGCACGAGGAGAAAGGCAATGAGTGCGCTGTGAGAAATCGTCGTTGCACGATTCGGTCCTGCGCCATGCGCATCGCGTGAGGCCCCGGACGAACGCGCGTGACTTCGTCCGCCGCCGCGAGGCACTCCCAGGGCACGAGCTCATTCTCACACGTGAGTGCTTCGACGCTCTTGGCGAATCGCACGACGGTGGCGGGATCCTCCTGGACGCCCACGCACTCGACATCTGCCAGCTGTCCCGCCGCACTGTGCTCTTCCCTGGCAAGCACGGCCACGCGATAGCCGAGCCGCTGGGCGGCCGTAACGAACATCCGCCCCAGCTGACCACCACCGACGACACCGAGCATGGTTCCGGGCGGCAGCGGGGTCATTCAAGCACCTCGTGCTCCACCGCTATCCGTTGCGCATCCGAGAAATCCTTCAGCTTCGCTGCGAGCGCCGGCAGTTCGGTGGCGAGCATACGCACCGCGAACAACGCGGCGTTGGCCGCGCCAGCCGGTCCGATCGCCATCGTCGCGACCGGCACTCCCCGCGGCATCTGCACAATGGAAAGCAATGAATCCATTCCGTTCAGCGCGACCGACTGCACGGGCACGCCCACCACGGGGAGGGTGGTCTGCGCGGCCGCCATCCCCGGCAGATGCGCGGCGCCTCCCGCGCCCGCGATGATCACCCGCAGCCCGCGTCGTTGAGCGCTCTCCGCATACTCCGCGAGCAGGGCGGGAGTCCGATGCGCCGAAACAACCCGTGACTCATGAGGGACGCCGAATTGAGTCAGAACCTCCGCAGCGTGCCGCATCGTTTCCCAATCGGATCGGCTTCCCATGATGACTCCAACCAGCGGCCGTTGGCGCGCGGCTGGTGCGGCGGGCGCCGCTGTCACGCGGCGGTTACCTCTGTCGCAAAGGCCTGGAACGACTGGTCCGCCGTTCCCGCGCCACACGTCTGCATGTGCTTTGCGATCGCCGCGTACGCCGCGGTCTCGTCCCGGAACATTGCACGACCCGCCGGGCACGCACATTGAACGGCTATCCAGCCTCGATCAGAAGACACTCGAACTTCGAACATGACCATTCTCCTTGAAATAGTTGTCGCCCTGGAACTGCCTGGCGATCTATTCGCCCTGTCCCTTTGAGTACCCTGGTTCGCCGTCGAATGTGCAGAGATTCTCAATCTTGATGAAGTCGAGTCCGGCCCCCGCAACATGGTGGAGCAAATCGACGATCTGTGAATGTTGGATCGGCCCATCGCCCAGGAAACGGCAGCGCCAGTGGTCCGTGCAAAACGTCTCGGGCATCCCGTCGGGCCAAACCTTCACGCCCCGGTTGCTGATCATGCTCAATCGCATTCCCTGCGTCTGTAGTTCGTTCATGCGCGCTGCGAGCGCGTCTGGCGAGGCCTCCGGTGCGTTGAGGAAGATATCGACCCCGATTGTCTCTTTGCGTGAGGGCGAGTGTGCCCGCAACGCTGGCGGCGTGAACGAACCTCCCGCGGCATACGAAACGGGCTTGAGCGTCTCGGGCGCCTTGCCCAGCCGGGCGATAACCGCTTCAGCAAATGCTCTCGTGCCCACCTTCTCTTTGCTCGCCGTCGGGTCGAATACGTCGTACGTGTGGATACCGTCTTCCAACGTCTTCAACCAGGCGTTGTGCGCCCGTGCCGCTACTTCTGTCTGACCTATATGCACGAGCATCATCACCGCGCCCAGGAAAAGCCCGGATGGATTTGCCAGGTCTTGCCCGGCCCGTCTTGGGGCGGAACCGTGGATAGCCTCGAACATGGCTCCGTGCTCGCCGATGTTCGCGGAGCCCGCCAGCCCAACCGAACCCGCGATTTGAGCGGCCACGTCCGAGAGGATGTCGCCATAGAGGTTGGGCATGACGATCACGTCGAACGCTTCGGGCGTGTCCGCCAATTTCGCGGCACCGATATCGACGATCCAGTGTTCGTTGACGATGTCTGGGTATTCCACCGCGATTTCGTCGAAGATTTTATGGAACAGCCCATCGGTGAGCTTCATGATATTGTCCTTCGTGAAGCAGGTGACCTTCTGCCGCCCATTCGCGTTCGCATATTCGAACGCGTAACGGACGATCTTCTCCGTCCCTGGCCGTGTGATCAGCTTCAAGCATTGGTATACGTCTTCGGTCTGGCGGTGTTCGATGCCCGCATACAGGTCCTCTTCGTTCTCCCGCACAATCACCACGTCCATGACCGGGTGTTTCGTTGCAACGAACGGTGAATACGAGACACAGGGACGGACGTTCGCATAGAGCCCGAGCGTTTTCCGAACGGTCACATTGAGGCTCTTGAATCCCCCGCCCTGGGGTGTCGTGATCGGCGCCTTCAGGAACACGCGAGTCCGTCGCAGCGATTCCCACGACTCCGCTGCTATCCCGGCGCTGTTCCCTCGCGCATAGCACTTTTCGCCGATCTCGATTGTCTCGATGTCGAGGCGGGCGCCGGCTTCGGCCAGGATGGCCAATGTCGCGTCCATGATTTCCGGGCCGATGCCGTCGCCGTTGGCCACGGTGATGGGGGTGGGTGTCGCCATTCGGACGCCTCCTGAAGGTGTTGGGGTGATCATAGACCCAAAATACACGATTTGCAAGTCGTGTTTTGTGAATCATCTGAACGAGGCATTTGGGGGCCTGATCTGTCCCCCGGGGCTTCCTACCCCCGCCCTCCGCTACACTGGTTCCCATGGACACCCCAAACGAATGGCACTTTCTCTCCGGTGATAACCTGGACGTGTACGCCCGCCGCTGGCCGGCGGAAGGCCCCAGCCGCGCTACAATCGTGCTTGTACATGGCTTCGCCGAACATACGGGGCGATATGAACACTTCGCAGCGCACTTCGCCTCTCACGGGATCACGACCTATGCGCTCGACCTGCCCGGTCACGGCCGTTCTGAGGGCGAGCGCCACATCATTCGCAGCTTCGGCCCCCACCTTTCCGCCATTCGCCAGTTCTTGGCCGACGCGCGGAAACGGGAGCCGGGCCTGCCTGTCTTCCTTATCGGTCACAGCATGGGCGGCATGCTCGTCACCCTGCTCGTGGTGACGTCCGGGGCGGATGTGCGTGGCGTCGTGCTCAGCGGCCCGGCATTGCCCCACGGAGGCAACCTGAGCCTTGCGGCCAAGGTGATGGCGGCTATCGCGAAGGTGGCGCCCTGGCTTCCGCTCCAGCGGCTTTCATCGTCGGCGGTGTCGCGCAATCCCGAAGTGGTGGCGGCGTATGAAAACGACCCGCTCGTCTACCGTGGCCGCATGCGCATGGGCACCATCGGCGCATTCGTCCGCGCCGCCGGCCGCATCGAATCCGACTCAGACCGCTTTGCCCTCCCGCTCTTCATCGCCCATGGCAGCGAAGACCAGCTCGCCGCGCCCGCCGGCAGCGAACTGCTGATGGCCCGCGCCACTTCCACGGACAAAACGCTCAAGATCTACGACGGCCTCTTCCACGAAGTCTTCAACGAACCGGAGCAGGACAAGGTACTGACGGATGTCCGTACGTGGATCGAAGCCCGCCTCGCCTGAAGCGGCGCCGCGCCCGTAACCCGGAGAGGGTGCCGTCGTAACACAAATGTTCGTTGACACGCCCGGACCTCGCCCGTAGTCTTTTTTGAGCACGCATCTTGCGGGGGGACATGCCGAAATACATCTTCGTGACGGGCGGCGTCGTCAGTTCAGTGGGCAAGGGCATCACGACCGCCAGCCTCGGCAGAATCCTCAAATCGCGCGGCATCTCCGTCACCATCCAGAAGCTTGACCCGTACCTCAACGTTGACCCCGGGACGATGTCGCCGTATCAGCACGGCGAAGTCTTCGTCACGAACGACGGCGCGGAGACGGACCTCGACCTCGGCCACTATGAGCGCTTCATCGACCAGGACCTGACGCGGCTGGCCTCGATCACGAGCGGGCAGATCTATCTCTCCGTGCTGGAGCGCGAACGCCACGGCGATTACCTCGGCGGCACGATCCAGCATGTGCCGCATCTCACGAATGAGATTAAGGCGCGCATCCGGGCGGCCGCGCATGGCCACGATGTGATCATCTGCGAGGTGGGCGGGACGGTTGGCGACATAGAGGGCGAGGCGTTCATCGAAGCGATCCGCCAGATCCGCCACGAAGAGCCGCGAGACACGGTGCTCAGCGTCCACGTAACGTTCCTGCCGTTCGTAGGGGCGACGGGCGAACTAAAGACGAAGCCGACGCAGCACTCGGTGCGCGAGTTGCGGTCAAAGGGCATCCAGCCGGATGTCATCCTCACGCGCAGCGACCACCCGGTATCGCGCGATATCCTGGACAAGGTGGCGCTCTTCTGCGATGTGGACCCGGCGGCGGTGATCCCCATGGAGACGGCGCAGACGATCTATGAAGTGCCGCTCATCCTGGAGAGCTTCGGGCTTGGCGACTTCGTGCTCAACCGCCTGGCGCTGAAGGGCGAACGCGACCTCGTCGAATGGCGCGAGATGGTGGACCGGCTGAAGCATCCCGAGGGTGTCGTCGAGATCGCGATCGTGGGCAAGTACGTCGAACTGCGCGACGCGTACATGTCCGTGAAGGAATCGCTCGCCCATGCGGGCATCGCCAACCGAATGGAAATCGACATCCGCTGGGTACACGCGGAGGACCTCGAACAACGGGCGGCTGAGGATGTGCTCGCAGGCGTGGATGGGATCATCGTCCCCGGCGGGTTCGGCGAACGCGGTTGGGAAGGGAAGATCCGCGCCGCCACCTATGCGCGCACGAACAACATCCCCTATCTCGGACTCTGCCTGGGGATGCAGGTGATGGTGACGGAGTTCGCCCGCAACGTGCTCGGCTTCGAGGGCGCGAATTCGACGGAGATCGACCCGGAATCGCCATACCCGGTGATCAGCCTTCTCGATGAACAGCAAGGCGTGCGAGACAAGGGCGGGACGATGCGGCTCGGCCAGTACCCGTGCCGCCTGTTGCCGGGGACGCTCGCTGCGAAAGCGTATGGGACGGAATCGGTGAACGAACGCCACAGGCACCGCTGGGAGTTCAACAACTTCTATCGTGGCCGGCTCGAAGCGGCGGGCCTGCGCGTGAGCGGGGCATCACCGGATGGTTCGCTGGTGGAGATCTCGGAGCTGGCGAACCACCCGTTTATGCTCGGCACGCAGTTTCACCCGGAGCTGCGCAGCCGCCCGAACCGCGCCCACCCCCTCTTCCGGGCGCTCGTTGAGGCTGCTATCACGAAGGGGAAGCGGGGGCGGGAGGAGCTTGCGGCTGCGGGCGTCGGGGGGGAATGATCCGAGCGAAGAATTTGAGCGACGAGTGGTAGTATCTGCGTCATGCCGGAACGAGCGACGCCAAAGACCGACGGATTCAACCCAAGCGCGGTGTTGCCATACCAACTGCGCACCGAAGACTTCAGCCTTGCCCTCCGGGATCTCTATGACTTCCTCTTCGATGTCAACTCTCTCCTGCAATCACGGGACCTTTCCCGCCTGGAAGACGTGGTCCGTCCCGCGGTGGTGAGTGGAATACTCAGTGCCATGCTTTCATCCAGCCTGGCGAAGCATTCGAGGTCTCTACGTCTGATCAGTTTCACAATGGCCACCCTGATCTGATTCCGGGTGGCCGGTATCCGTCCGACAGTATTGCCGCGGGGAAAGACGGCGTGGAAGTCAAGGCGACCAAGGGCACGGGAGCGGTTGATGCGCACGGTATCCGGCCCGGGTGGCTTTGCGTGTTTCGTTACCAAGTCGACTCTACAACCAGCCGACGATCAATCGGTCGCCGACCAGCGTGCGCGAGATTCTCCTCGCCAATCTGGAACTCGCAGATTTTCGCAAGAACGATCGTGGTGAACTGGGCACAAGAACGGCCAGTGCGAACGCGCAGGGATTGCTCAAACTGCGAACCAACTGGGTGTACCGCGAACCGTAAGTCAGTCTCGGACGGTCAGCCGCGCGAGTTCAGGAATAGCATCCCTCGCCACGGACACATAGAAAGGGTCCTTTTCGATACCAACGCTTTCGTAACCCAGCGCCTCGGCAGCGGCGAGTGTCGAACCCGAACCAGCGAACGGGTCCAGGACTATCCCTCGCCCGAGGGGAAGGGCGGCTCGGACAATCTGACGGAGGAACGCTTGCGGCTTTAGGCTTGGATGGGGCGCGAGAGCACGTTCGCGAGGCTGTGTAGGGCTGGAGACAATCACATCACCGAACGGTTGTTCCGCCGACTTTCGCCGCAAGCCGCCGGTTCCCCACTGGCGCAAATTGTCTTGCACACGACCGTCGAGAGGCTTCCGAAATACCAGCCATGGTTCCCACATGGAACGAGCCATGACGCTTACATCGGGGAACTCTTCATGGGCATTCTTTGGCCGGTCGCCGCCGCGCATCGTCATGACAAGCCGGACGACCTCACCGCGGCGTTGGAAGCCCGCCGAGACCACGGCCGAAGCAACCGCATATGACAGCAAGGGGTTGGAAGCGACAAAGACGTGAGCGCCGGGCACGAGGACGGGCAAGAGGGCTCGGGCCCAACGAAGGAAGAAGACCTCAAGTAACCGCACGTCCTCGGCGGAAAGCGTGGTGAATCTCGGAACCGGTGCTCGCTGGTGGCCGTCGAATGCCGGCGGGATGCGCCAGACACCACCCTTTCCGGCCCGAAGCTTCGCCTGTTCGACCTCCGAGTATTCGACGAGGCCGTATGGCGGGTCCGTTACAACCGCGTGAATCGACTCAGCCCGCCGGGAAGCGAGCCACTGAAAGCAATCTTGTTCGAACCAGGTGGCGCGTCCGGTTGTGAAGCTGGGTACACATAGGCTGGCCGGCGATGCTTCTTCAGGACACGCATCAGGAAGGGCGTATTGGCCGCGTCCGGCGCGATAAAACACGGTGCCTTCGTTGAGTCGCAGATATGAACGGACCGACGATGCGGAGCAAGGGACGCCGAGTTGCCGGTTGACGCCCTCGAGGATCTCCGAAACCGACGCCGGACCGGGATTGGCGAGCAAGTGGCCGACAATCGCGTCGCGGATCTTACCTGGCGGTTGCCTTTCGGCACGATAAACCATTTTCCGAACTATAGACGTCCAGACGTCTCTTGGCAATGGCTTTCCGGGGTGCCTACCGTTTCTTGCGTTTGGCTTCGAACTTCGCCCAATTGGCGTCGTGGGAGCGGCGCGCGCCCTTGCGGCCCTCGCTCACGATATCGGACCAGGTGTCCTTGAGGCCACCGGCGAACGCTCGCGCCCAATCAGCCACGGGGGGTATCTCGATGCGACGGCTCTTTTCGCCCGCGGCCGTTTGCGTTTCGGACGCGCCATCGCCGGTTTGGGGTTCGGGCGCGTCGTTCACTTGCGGCCCTTCTTTTTCGCCGACTTGCGGCCGCGTATGCGGTTCGGGAGGTTCGTGACGGCCTGGAGGCCGCTGCGGGCGCCGCTAAAGATGGAATAGACGCGTATGATCGGGGAGACAACCTGTTCGCCCGCGAACTCCACGGTGCCGCGGGCGCTATCGATCGCGAGCTTGAGGGAATCGATTGCGGGCGCGGCGTTTTCGCGCAGAAGCTTTCGCAGGAGGCCGACGAGGAAGATGAGTGCGACGACGAGGATGAGCGTGGCGATCCCGGCGAGCATCCAGAAGGCGGCCATGAAGACGATGAAGACATCGCGCCAGTTGCTCCAGGTGTTCGGCGCGGCCCAGGAATCGGGCACGGCCCGGTTGGGCACGATGTTGCCGCCGAGGTACCCATCGACGATCCAGCCCGTCACCAGGTAGATGATGAACAAAAGAATCGCGGCGGAGACAACCGTCAAAAGAAAACGCATCCTGCCTCAATCCTTTCGCGCCCTTGCCGATAATAGGTTGCAAAGAGACATCCCGTAAAGGCGTTGCGGGCTTCGCCTGTCCCGTTGATGGCGCCAGGGGTCCGGCTCGTACACCATGGTCGGAGGCAACCGTTATGTGCGCGGCGAGGTATCTATCAGGGATTACCCTGACTGACTCACGGCCCGCACCGAGCACACAATTCGGCTGCCGACAAGAACTCGACACACCGTCGGCTCCAAGAACGAGGCCGCTAACTGCGGCGCAGTCCGCGCCCCAGGGCGAATTGAGGTTGATCCGACGTGTCCGCACGCAAAATCCTCGTAGTCGATGATGACGCCCCGGTACGGGTCATGCTGTCGCGCCTCTTGCGGTCACAGGGATACGTGGTATGGCTGGCGGCGAACGTCGAAACGGCCCGCACGCAACTGGAGAAGCAGCAGCCGGACCTGATTGTTACGGATATTGTCATGCCCGGGGAATCCGGGATTGAGCTGCGGCGCTGGGTGGCCGCGCGCTGGCCGGAGCTACCGGTCATCCTGATCAGCGGGTATAGCGCGGAAGGCCCGGCGGAGTTCGCCTCCCGAACACCGGGCACGAAGTTTTTGCAAAAGCCGTTCGCGGCGGACACACTGACTGCAACGGTGGCGGAGGTGTTGGCCATGGAATTGGAGCTGGACGAAGCGGAGTCCGCTTCGTAAAAAAGGCGCGATGGGAACCGGTGCGCTCAGTGCGGCGGGAGTGCGCGCCAGGGCGAGTCGCGATTAAATTCGAGCCAGCGACCGTGGGGATGGGCGACCGCGAGACGCCTGGAGTGAGCACCGGAAGCATCGAAGCGCAGGAGCCAAAGCTCGGACGCGTTCGTCGTCTTGTCCCGTTGGCCGCCGGCGAATTCGCTGAAGCCAAAGAGCACCATGTAGACGGGCCTTTTGCGGCCCGCGTCCTGGAGCAGCGAGCGAAACAAACCCCGCAAATCGGGCGGGAACTGGTGCAGGACGAAGGTCGCGATGACGAGTGGCACGGCGGGAGCTGGGACCATCGCGAGGACGGCTGGCAATGCGACGAAGAGATCCGTGCCAAGCAGCAGGGGCGGGTCGCGCTGGGCAATCGTGAGAGCCGCCTCCAGCTGGAGCCGCCGGTCGTTGTGTTCTGGCCAAACTAACGCCCGCAACCATCGCCGGTCACGCTCATCGCCGACATCGAGGGGGTTGCGATCGAAACCGATCTGGGAGGCGATTTCGGGCATCTGGAGGTCTTCGGCGCTGACGGTCCCGCGGGAGTCGCTCGTGATTCGGCATGTCGATCCTGGATTGCCTGCCAACACGCCGGCCCCGTAGTCGTAGTGGTAGCGGTCGAAGTTGAGGTTGAGGCCGGCGCTCGGGCCGATCTCGATGAGCGCAAGTGGCGCGCCGCCCGCTTCTCTCGATGCAAGCGATGCAGCGAGAAGGATGCAGGCGGAGCGACCCACCTCGTTCGTCTGCACGATGCGGGTCTGGAGGAGATGGATCAGTTCCTCCCGGTGTTCGCGGCAAAAGTCCCGGAAGGATTGTGCGAGGGTGTCGTCGGGCGATTGTTCGCCTCCGAGAGACGGGTAGTGGCGCGCCAGGGGGCTGTCGGTGTTTGCGGCGAGGACGTAGTGGGTGGCGGCGAGCAGCAGGTTCGGCGGTGGCTGCCCGGGGGCTGTGAACGAAGCGAGTTCGAGGAGCGATTGGTCGTTTGCGATGACGTGGCAGATCGCTTCGTAGAGCGCCGATTCGCCTTTCACTTCGATATCACCGAAGTGGCGAAAGATGGCGGAGAGGACAGACTGGTCGGGCATAGTGGCATTCTACCGGCTGGTGCTATCAGCGTTCGCTTCGGGTACCATTCCGCGCGGAGGGGTGGGCATGCACCGCGAAGACGCCTGGAAGATCCTGCTCGAATTTTCGACGGAAGAACGCACGCGCAAGCACGGCATCGCGGTGGAGGCGGTGATGCGGGCGTATGCGAAACTCCTCCACGAAGACGAGGAGAAGTGGGCGGTGACGGGCCTGTTGCACGATTTCGACTGGGAGATTCACCCGACGGAAGAGCTGCACCCGAAGGAAGGTTCGAAAATTCTCGAAGCGCGCGGCGTTGCGGAGGACATTCGCTATGCGATTCTTTGCCACGCACCGTTCCTCGGCCTCGAATACACCTCGAAGATGGACCGTGCCATCTTCGCAAGCGACGAACTATCGGGGTTCGTGACGGCATGCGCGCTGGTGAAGCCTGACAAGTCTTTGTCCGCGGTCGAACCCGCATCCGTACGCAAGAAGATGAAGGACAAGGCGTTCGCGCGCGCCGTAAGCCGCGACGACCTCGTGAAAGGCGCGGCAGACCTGGGGGTGGAGCTGGACGAACACATTCGCTTCGTAGCGGAAGCGCTGAAGCCGGTCGCCTTGCAGCTCGGTGTGACGCCTTAGCATGGCATAGATATCAAGAATCATTCCCGTTTGGGAAAGGGGAACGACATGGCAAGAAACGAACAAGTCCCGGATCGAAACATCGCGATGGAGCTGGTGCGGACGACGGAGGCGGCGGCGCTGGCGGCGGCGCGCTGGGTTGGGCGGGGCGACAAGATAGGCGCCGATGGGGCAGCCGTGAGCGCGATGCGGATGATGCTCGATACCGTCGATATGGATGGCATCATCGTGATCGGCGAAGGCGTCAAGGACGAAGCGCCGATGCTGTACAACGGCGAGCGCGTGGGAAACGGCAGAGGCCCGCAGGTGGACGTGGCCGTGGACCCATTGGAGGGGACGCGCCTCTGCGCGGAGGGCCGCCCGGGGGCCGTGAGCGTGATCGCGGCGGCGCCACGGGGCACGCTGTTCAACCCGATGGATGTCTTCTACATGGAAAAACTTGCGGTCGGTGCGGCGGCGCGCGGGAAGATCGACCTGGCGGCGCCGATCAGCTGGAACATTGAACAGGTGGCGAAGGCGAAGGGCATCCGCAAGGAGCAGGTCACCGTGATCATCCTCGATCGCGACCGCAACACGGCGATCGCGGACGAAGTGCGGGCGGCGGGCGCGCGCATCCGCTTCATCACGGATGGGGACCAGCCGGCGGCCGTTTCGGCGGCGATGGAGGGCACGGGCGTGGACATGATGGTGGGCATCGGTGGCTCGACAGAAGGCGTCGTCGCCGCGTGCGCGCTCAAATGTATTGGCGGAGACTTCCAGGGCAGGCTTTGGGCCCGTGATGATGCCCAGATCGCCTTCGCTCAAGAGCACGACCTCAGCCTCACGGCCATCCTCACGATCGACGAACTCGTAACGAGCGACGATGTCTTCTTCGCGGCCACCGGTGTGACGACGGGCGACCTGTTGCGCGGCGTGGAGTATGTGCCGAGCGGGGCACGCAGCGAATCGCTGGTGATGCGTTCACGCTCGGGCACGATCCGGAGGATCCAGACGGACCATCACTGGCGGAAGCTCCAGGAGATCACGGGGGACCGCTACGTGGATTAGCGGTGCCGTGGGTTCTCTCCTATGCCTCACGTGGACGTGCGCGGTCGAGCACCTCGCGAGCGAACTTCCCACAGCGATCCGCGATCAGCTCCCCTGAATCGTGGAGCCTCAGGATCGCCGACTCTACCTGTGCGCGTGAGAACTGTCCTCTCGGTGCTTCACGAACCACGGACACAAAGCGTGCTGCTTCTTCGTGAGTGGACACGGCCAATTCGTGATGAAACGTGCGCAACCTCGCGACCGGAGCTTCGTGGGCAGGCACGGTCAGAAGCTCGAGTCGGAGCGAATCGAGGTCATCCTCGTCTATTTGCGCAAAATGCAAAAAGCTTGGCGGCCGAGATTCATAGCCAGCAACGACGTTCACGACGACGGGAAGTGAGTCCTCGTCCGCCTCGCACTTCCAAAGTGAGACTCCGCGTTCGGCAGCCAGAAAGCTCAGAAGTTCCTCGGGAGCAGCGTCTGAGTCGAAGGCGGGGACCCACCGGTCGCGAGTCAGCTTTCGAACGAAGAAGGCCATGCTCGCTGATTACGAGAGATCTTCGCCAGCGGCGAGGAGCGTGGAGCGAACAAGCGCATTTGGTTCCCTGTCCGCTCGCCTTAGCAAAGCCTCGGCAGCCCTCCGGTCCCTGAGTTCCCACAGTCCGCAGGTAGCACCGTATCTGACCAGTGAATTTGGGTGGTCGATGAAGGCCAGCAGCAAACGCAGACGCGTCTCTTCGGTTACGCCGTCGCGGAATGCGCCAAGTTGGGTGAGAGCTTCTGAAATGGCTGCTGGAGACGTTGTCGCGGAGCCGACGGCTGTGGAGAATGAACGAACTAACTCCTCGCCGAATTTGGCGAGGAGCGTTCTCAGTCGCTTCCCGAGCTTGCTTTCGACTCCGTCTTCGAACGACTCGTCCGCAAAGACCTTCATAACCGCATATAGCCCGCGAGCGGCTTCAGTGCTTGTGCGCGGGTCGCTCCAAATGCCCATTGCGGGCGGTTCAATCAAGGACGTCGCTTGCGGGAAGTAGCTCCGAAAGACTTTAGTTGAAGCAACGGAATCGTGTTCTTGCGTAAGATCATAGGTCGCCGCAGTCATGGCTGATCTCCTTGTGCCGCGATTTCGAGCCCGAGTTCGACCAGTTCATCGAAAAGGGGTGAAACCCTGGACACCTCAAGCTGTTCATCTGGCGGCGCGTTGTTTATGTCGAGAGTGAGCTGCACGTCGATAGAGACCGTCAGCGGCTCCGCAGCCGAACTTGGAGCCGCTATGGCTGACAATTGAACCATACGCGTCGTTACGACAACCCAATGGTTGAGTCGATTAATCTCCAAGTCCGGGAAGACCCTGCTCGTCCGGGGGCGGTTTATCTGGTAAACCAAATCGGACGATCCGGTGTCCAATGGGAACGGGAGATAGTCTGACAAAGCAAGGTAAGCGTCGGGCTTGTTTGCAGCGTTCCGTCGCAACACCGCGCCGAAGGCAATCCTCGTGGTCGGACGCTCTAAGCCAAACCACTTTGCGGCCAGCTGCCTTAAGGCAGCAAGTCCTTCGTCGGGGGCCATCAGTTCAGGTTTCCCTGCCTGTGACTCTTCTGATTCCACCGAAACGGCTGCCTCCGCGATGTGCAGGTCAGTCTGAAAAGGCGTTGTTACAATCCGAACGGAACGACTGTGATCCCCAATTGCGATCCGGCCAACCTCAATTGTGGTGCGATTCTTGGGTTGTTGCTGACGCTCGTCAGGCTCCTCGCCAGTGAGCTCCAACCACGACAAAGGTGCCCCGGGTGCTCCCGGCGCCGGAAACACCGTGAGTCGAAGCGAAGCCACCTGCCAATGGGCGCTCACATCAGCCAGCCACGTATCCCAAGGCATCGCCTCGCCCCCCTTTGTCGGATCACTCTAACTATAGTCTCGACGACGTAATCATGCCGCGCAGGCCTTTACGGCGACGGGACCGCGGACTTCTGGCTGCCCGCGAACTTCTTTCGGAACTTGGCCACCTTGGGGGCGACGACGAGCTGGCAGTAGGGCTGGTTGCTGTTGTTTGCGAAATAGTCGTCGTGGTAGTCCTCGGCGCGGTAAAAGGTCTCGGCGGGCGTGACTTCGGTGACGATGGGGTTGGGGTGCTCGTTCGCGGCGGACAGGTCGGCGATGGCTTTGCGGGCGGTGGCTTCCTGTTCGGGGGAGTGGAAGTAGATGGCCGAACGGTACTGCGTGCCGATGTCGTTGCCCTGGCGGTTCAGGGTCGTCGGGTCGTGGATGACGAAGAAGACTTCGAGCAGTTCGGCGAAGGTCAGCTCGGTGGGGTTGAAGGCGACCTGGACGACCTCGGCATGGCCGGTGCGGCCGCTACACACTTCCTCGTACGTCGGGTTGAGCTTCTGGCCGCCCATATAGCCGGACTGTACGCCCTGGACGCCGCGCAGGTCGTCGTAGACGGCTTCGAGGCACCAGAAGCAGCCGCCGGCGAGGGTGGCTATCTCGAGATTGGTCGTATTGGACATGGGGTCTCTCCTCTGGGTCTGAGTGGGCGCACCTGCAACGCGGTCAGGGGCTCCGACAACCTTCGCTCACGCGCGGGCTACGGAACGGTGCCGACGGCGCGGCGCACGAGCCGATCATACAACGCCGACGAACGTGTAGGTTAGCGGCCCGTGGGACGCACGCATGACGAGACTGCAAGCTGGTGGCATCCCAGCGCTTGCTCCGCGCGCGCTACGGACACGCGGGCCCGGCTCACCTCCCGCCGAGGCGGTGGGCACGGTGTTCGAGGGCGGCGAGGGAGGTTTCGCTGTTGGCGGGGCCGGGACGCGTGAGGCCGCGTCGCACGAGGTCCAGCGCCTCCTCGACGAGTGCCTCGGCGGCGGCGCGGTCCTTCTGTTGGTGTTCGAGGATCTTGGCGAGTTCGACGTAGGGGCGAAGACGGCGGTGGCGAGGCTCGGCGAGCATGCGCCGCCACCAGTCAGCGGCATCGGCGTGGCGGCCGAGCTTTCGGCAGCAATCGGCGGCGTGTTCGATCGCTTCCAGGCGTTCCGCGCGTGCGGTGGCCGTCTCGAGTGATGTGGCGTAGTAGGCGATAGCGGCTTCGAGGTCGCCCGCATACTCGGCCGCGCGGGCGGCGGCGAACGATGTCTCTTCGCCATCACAGACGGAAGCGAGGTGGGCGGTGAGGGCGACGAGCGAGAGGATGTCCCAGGCGTTGTGGCGGAGGACGGGGAGGATGTGGGTGGGGTCCGAAGTGCGCGCGAACTGGAAGTAGCGCATCGGGACTTCGGCGCTCGGGCAGTCGTCCTGACGTTCGAACCCAAGCAGCTCCTGTTCCATGCGCACGAGCTTGTGCGAATCGAAGTTGCCCTTGAACAAGCGACGGTTGGGGTGGAGGAGGTCCAGGTGGGGGAGGTCGCGGAAGGTCGGGCGCATGCGCGAAAGGATGTAGCGCGTTTCGAGGACCGGCAGGTCGAAGGATTTGCCGTTGTAGCTGACGAGGGCGCCGGCGCGGTCCAGGTCGTCCGCCAGGCCGCCGAGGAGGCCCACTTCGTACTCTGGCGAAGGCTGGAGATATTGGCGCAGTTTGAGCATCGAGCCTTCGAAGCGCGCCGTCCCCGCAAGAAAGACCATGGCGCCCGCACCGCCGAGGCCGGTCGTCTCAGTATCGACGTAGAGGAAGTCGCGGGGATTTGTGGCGGAGAGGCGGTCATCCTTGCACTGGCCCGCGAGGCGGCCGGAATCGACGCTAAGGGCGCGGTGGAGGGCGATGCGGCCGTGTTCGTGGCCGACTTCGTAGAGGCTCTCGATAACGTAGCCGGGGCCGGCGGGAGATTCGAACCACTTACCGCCGAGCCGGGAGAGGTCGGGCAGCTCGGTGACGGCGTCCTGGACGATTGGCTGCTGGCGTTTGGGCTGGGCGAGGGCGGCGCGCAGGCGTTCGCGGAGGTCGGGCGCCTTCGCGGGGACGGTGGCTGCGGGGACGCACATATGTTCGAAGTATGGAGGGCCTCGTGGGTAGGGGGTAGGCCGGACGGGCGCGACCGCTGTGATCAGGCGCCGACGCGATGGAACAGCGTGTTCACCCTTCGGCAAGCTGGTCTCAAACTCACTCCTGGCAGATCGTCCCCACGGCCCTCCCCCGGCTCATTGGCGGGCCTGATCCCGCAGGCGCCCAGCGCGCCCTGCAGGCCATGTTCCAGATGCGCAAGATAGACATCGCCGCACTCCAACGCGCCTACGACGGAGCATAGTCCGTTCGCCTTGAGTCGTTGATGGCGTGTGGCCGCACCAGCGATGAAGAGTCTTTTGCAGAGCCGGGCGAAGGTGGACGGGTGCCCGATCGCCCGTTCGTCCTGAGCTTGTCGAAGGATGGACGGGCAGCGCAACGATGGTCGAACAGCCTGCTCACCCTTCGACAGGCTCAGGGCGAGCGGAGTTTCAGTCCGGAAACTGTCACCCAGGCAATGCGCTCTTCTAACGGCGTTCATATGGAAGGGCAGCCGCTCGACACGCTACGGTAACTGCACGTCCGCCGGGTGTCTCCCACGGTGGACGAAGCGTGGCGAGGAGGTAGCCGAGAAGAGACTCCCGAAAAGGCACGACGCGGGTGACCGCGGTCACGCAAAGCCACGGGTCCACGCAAAAGACCGCGAGGACGGCCGGGTTCCCGAAGGGCGGGCGGCGACCAGCCGTCCACGGCGCGAATTCATGAATGCTCGCTCGATTCGCAGGACAATCACCACCTTCTTAGCAATCGTACTCACAGCCATAGCGGTCGTTCCTTCCGCCTCCGCGCTCGCCGGCGCGACGATTACGCTCGAGCCTACCGCTCTTGCTTTTGCACCCGGAGCGGATGCCTCAGTCCGCATCCGAGTGGAGGCGGACGACCCGGAGTCGGTGTCGATTGACATCGTGGTCGAGGGCGGGACACTCAGCGGCGTGGTGGCGCCGAACCTGGTGGCGCCCGGAGTTGCCGACGGGATGGCCTTCGTGCGCCGGGGTACACCGGGAACGGCCATCGTTAGCGCGCGGCTTGGTGGGGCGGTGGTGGCGTCCACGCTTGTGACCTTCGCCGCCAACGAGGTCGGCGGTTCCCCGGATTTCGATGTGACGCCGCGCGTTGGCTCGCAGAATCCTCAACCCAAGCCGGCCCAAACACCAGTGACGCCGGGAGCACGCGGACCGCAGCCAATCGCCATCGCGGCGGGCCCGGTTGCCGTCGCCGTTTCGCTGGATGCACCCAGCGGGGCGGCAGCACGGACGTGGACGTTCGAGGTGGTCGATCCGCGAGGGGCCGTCGTGGCGGCGTTCACGCTCCCGTTGAGTGGCGGTGCGTTGAGGGCATCCGCCACAACGGGGGAACTACCGGCGGGGCGTTACACGGTTCGGCCAAAGCAAAGCCGCGACCTCGGGCAATCCTGCGCGGAAGCGACGCTTTTTGAAGTGAGTGCGAATGTCGAACTCCGGGTGCCGACGGCCGATTCCGCGACCTTTACGATTCGCCCGTGCAGCGCCGCAATGACGCCAATGACGCCAATGACGCCAATGACAACGTCTCCGGCGGCAAGCGCTCCAGACGACTCGCGGACTCCTGTGATCGACAGAGTGGCAGGTGACCGCGAGGCCGGAACCCCGCTGCCGCCCAATACGGGGACGGGCCTGATCTCGGGGCGAAGCGAGACGCCCGGCTACCTGGAGGTCGCCGTAGTCCTGATGTTCTTCACGATCACGGCCACGGCAGGTTCCCTCTGCCTCGTGGCCATCCGTTCTCAACGGTAGACCTACCTCTCCACCGGACGGGACCCAGGGAAGGGGATGCGTTATGGCTGACGCATCCCCTTTCCGCTTTTCAAGAGCGAGGTCACCCCTTCGGCTCGCCCTGGGCGAGCGGCCCTTGTCGTTCAGACCGAGGCCGAGGAATACCACTACGCGCCGGGCGCGTTGGCTCGCATGAACTCGAGGAGATCCATACGCGGGGGTGGGGAGCCAAGGGCGGTGAGTGCGACAGCGGCTTCGGCGCGATGGTGCGTGGAATGGATGGTCGCGTGGATGATGGTTTGGCCGAGAGGGAGCGCCTGGGGGACACCAGCCGTCGTGAAATAGTGGAGCAGCCCATCAAGGTGGGCCTGGGTGAGAAGGCGCAAGAGGCCCGCCAGCCGACGCTCGACCGCGTGCCAGTTTCGGTAGAGTGAAACCATGTCCGCGAAATCCGAGCTGTCGCGGAAAGTCGCCCGTTGATTGCCTTCCCATCGCGAGAGCCAGATCTCAGCGGCGGAATTGAGATGGGCCAACGTCTCGAAGAGCGAGCCATCGCGGTGACCCCCGGCGATCATCCCCGGCTGCCGCGCCTGGGACTCATCGAGCTTTGCCGCGACGTCGAGGATGTGGGCGCCCGACCAGCCCTGGTAGGCACAAAGCCAGCGGACGACATCAAGCGTTGGGCGGGCAGGCGTTGATTCCATCGCGCGCATTGTATCGATTTCGGAGCACCGGCGTGATTTGGCGGAACTTGAGTTGCTCGTTGGCGACGGCGCACATCGAGGCGACAGCCTGGCCCGAACCCGTGCGAAGGGGATGATTCGAGTCTTCGAACCGGCAGCCGCGGCATGTAAATTCTCTGTAAATTTGCGAAGAATGCACGGATGCCCCGGTTGCCCGGAGAGGGGGAAGCGCTAGCTTGTGGGTTGGTGGGGAAGGCGGCGCAATCCGCCGGTGGAGGCGCGTGTGCGGCGATTCGTGTTTTGGGGTCCATTCCTGGGCATGGTGGCCGTGCTCGTTGGCGTGTCGATGGCTTCCCATATCTCGTCGGCCAGCGCGCTTACGAACTGCGACGCGCCCGATGCGGAGAACTCCGGCATTGAGCTTCAGTTGCTCTCTATCCTCAATGCCGAGCGCGCGAAGACGAATGCCCAGCCCCTGAAGCTGTCGCCGGGGTTAAACCGCGCGGCCGCATGGAAGTCGCACGATTCGAGCGCCGCGGGTGGGGGATTTTCGCACACGGATTCGTTGGGCCGCGACGTCAACACGCGCGCGCAGCAATGCGACTACGCCCGGTCCATGGGGGAGAACATCGCCTACGGATTCCCTGGCGCGCAGGCGGTGTTCACAGCGTTCATGGGTTCGAGCGGCCACAAGGCGAACATGCTCAACGGTACGTGGGCGATGGTGGGGATCGGCGAATACCAGGCGCGCTGGACGTTGGACTTCGGTACGCTAGACGATCGCACGACTGCGGTGGCGACGCCCACCGCAACATCGACGCCTTCGCCCACTCTGGCAGCGGCCACGGCAACGCCCACGAGGCCTCCCGCGACCCTAACGCCGACACCGGTTCCCGTGACGGCCGCAGGTGTCCATCTTTTCCTCTCAGCCGGGTTCAACCTGGTGACGTACGCTGGACCGGCGCAACCAATCGCGCAGGCGGTCGCGTCTCTCGGGACGCTTTTAGTAGCGGTCTACGAATGGGATAATGCAACGGAACGCTGGTCGCGTTACTTTTCGGGCGTACCGTCGTACGTGAACACCCTGGGGAACCTCCTCCCCGGGCACGCCTACTTTGTGGTGATGTCAGAAGGCGAACTCTGGAGCTATTGACGCCCGGAGCTCCTAAAATAAGCAACTCCTCGACCTCGGTTCGACGGTTTCGAAGCGCGGGATCTCCCTGATATGCCCATTCGGTAAAGACCACTTATCATCGGCGAAACGATTGCGTGTTATTCGCGCAACGCTAAAGGACATCGTTATTCACGCGCAGGCGACCGACCGCGCGCAACACGGGCTGAACGGGCCGGTGATCGTGTCGGACCATCCTGGTCCGAGCTCGATTGAGGCTGCGCTCCCCGCGGCGCTGGACTACGCACCCGGAACTCTGCCAACGGCGAACCGGCGCCGCCAGGCACGGGTCGCTCGGAACCGCCTGCATAGCGCGGGGGATGAGACGGCGGCGCGGTTGGGAGAGCGATTCGCCCGAGAGCTTGCGACAATCTTCGACGCCGTGCATGTCGCCATCACGGAACTGCGCAATGGCGCCCCGGCGCTTATCGCCGTCTGGAGTGGGCTGGAACCGCAAGCGGGAATCTCCCTGGACCGGCCGACGGATCCTGGGACTCTGGACGTGTACCAGCTGCTGACCAATGGCGAACCTCGCATTGTCTCGAACCTTGCATCGGCGCCGGTTGGCAGCGGGGACGGGCATGCGTATCGAGCGGGCCTCATGAGCATCGCGCGGGTCGGCTATCACGCCCTCGATGGAAGGCTGGCCGGGGCAATCACCGTGGGCAGTGTGCGCGAGGATGCGTTCACGGGGGACGATACCGAACTCCTGACCGACCTCGCGGAGACGTTTACGCTCTTGCGGGCGCGAATCGTTGGCCAATCGCCGAGAGTGGCGAGCGCTGCGGCGGACAACGAGACGAGTTCACCTCCTTTGCGTTGGATAACGATCGCCGAGGTTCTCTCCCGCCTGGGGGCGACAGAAACAATCGAGGACGTTGCTTTGCCGGTGGCGAACACAATCCTCGATCTCTTTTCGGCGGACGAATGCCGCGTGGCGGTTGAGCGCGACGGAACGCTTCAGCTCGTGGCCACGGCCGACCTGGCGGGCGGGCATATTCATGCTGACGAAAACCGTCGTGAGCCCTTGGAACCGCAATGGCGTATGACGCCGTTCGGCATCGAATCCAACCTCCATCAACCGGCGCTCCCGGGCCTGGGCGAGGTCGCGATGCGCAGTGAAATGTTTGCGCGGATCGGCGCCGAAGGAGCGCCTCTCGGATTCGTGACCGTGTGGTCGCGAGAGCCGCGGAAATTCACAGACCAGGATGCCCAGCAGCTCCACCGGGCCGTCCAGCCGCTCGGCGCGGTGTTGCACTATTTCGAAGGCCGCCGAAAAGCAGAAGAGCGGGCGAAACGGCTGGAACGCGTCAACCGCGTTCTCGCCGGTCTCAGTGGAAGCGGCTCGTCGGCGGAGCTTTCTCAACAGTTCCTGGGCCAGTGCCGCCGAATGCTCGGGGCGGCGATGGCAGCGATCGTTCAATTCGACAGAGGCTCGAAAGAAGGCGAAATCGTGGAGCGCGACTGCGGCGCCTGGGACGTCGCCTTTCCCGCCCGTCTCCCGCTTGCCGAACTCGACGCGGCGCCCTCGCCGGGTCAAGCAAATTACGTCGAGGCCGTGACCGCTGACAGCAGCACACCCATGCGATTCGCAAACCAACTCCAGGCGCTCGGACTTTACTCATCGGTCCGGGTGCCGTTGATCGTGAAGGGCGAACCGATCGGGGCGATTACGCTGTGGGGCGAGGGAACGGGGCGGTTTAGCGATGACGACGCCGAACTCCTCGCGGCTGTCACGGGGCCGTTTGGCGTGGCCCTGGAAAAGGCGGCAGCGCTGGAATCGTTGGCGGAGAGCGAGCGGCGGTATCGCACGCTTGTTTCGCGAGCGGAAGAGATGATCTTCCTCTTCGACGCAGAAACACGCGTCATGCTCGATGGCAATGCGTTCGCGGCCCGCACTCTTGGGTACACCGAAGACGAGTTTCTGCTGCTTCGCGCGGATGACTTCTTCGATGGCGACGTGACGTTGCTGGCATCGGACGTGCAGGCGCTCGTGGGCGAAGGCGAATTGCACATCACGGAGCGGCGCTACCGGCGGCGAAACGGCAGCAGCCTGGATGTCGATATTGTCGCGTCTGCAATTACCTACGACGGACACTCGGCGATCCTGACGCTCGCGCGGGACGTTTCCGAACACAAATCGCTCCAACGGCAACTGGTGCAGTCGCAGAAGATGGAATCGCTCGGCTCTATGGCGGGAATGGTCGCCCACGACTTTAACAACTTGCTCACGACGATCCTCGGGTTCGCCGGCCTCCTCAAACGGTCGAGTTCGTTCGATACGGAAGAACGTGAAAACCTTTCCATGATCGAAGACGCGGCGCGCCGGGCGGCCGATCTCACGGGGCGGTTGCTCTCGTTCGCCCGCGGGGGCCTGGCACGATTCGGTCCGGTCGATCTTTGCGAAGTGGTCGCGGACACCCTGAGACTGGCGCAAACGGCCATTCCACAATCAATCAGGCTCACGACCGAGCTTCCTTCTGGCCCGCTCATGGTCGAAGGCGATGGCGGTCAGTTGCAGTCCGCACTCCTCAACGTTGTACTCAACGCCAAGGACGCGATGCCCGACGGCGGGAGCCTCACCATCACCCTCCGCGAAGACGCCGCCGCCGCCACACTCACGATCACCGACACGGGGACGGGCATGGACGACGAGACTCGCACGCGCATCTTCGAACCGTTCTATACAACCAAACCGCTCGGTTCCGGGACCGGACTGGGAATGGCGATCACGTACGGTATCGTCCAGGGCCACCACGGCAGGATCAGCGTGCAAAGTTCCCCGGGGGCAGGCACCACGTTCGAACTGACCTTTCCCATGCTGCGTGAACTGCCCATTGCCGTGATTGAAGCAGCGGGCGGACCAACCGATGGGACACTGATCCTTATCATCGATGACGACGAAATGGTGCGGCGCAGCACGGCGGCCACGCTCACCCATCTTGGCTACAGTGTGGTCCAGGCGGGCAGCGGGGCGATGGCGATAGAACTCGTGCGCGCGCGCCCCGACCGCTTCGCGGCAATCCTGCTGGACCTCGTGATGCCGGGACTGACGGGGAGCGAAACGTTTCGCGCGATCTCTGCGATGCGGCCCGACCTGCCGGTGATCATCTGCACGGGATATGCGGCGGAAGGGCACATCGATAGCGACGTGAAACGCCGAATAGCGGGGCTACTGCACAAGCCCTTCGCGGTAGAGCGGTTGGCGGTCGCGCTCGCGGGCGTTGGGGCACCGGCGCCGCAGCGGGCGTAGGTGGGTCTCGGCTTCATGGCGCAATTTGATGAGCTGAAGTTCGACGTCCCAAATATGCTATTGACCTTTTCGGGCGGTATTGCCACGCCGTTGAGGTAGGTGAGGCGATCCAGTGTCAAACACCATATCGACGACGCGCCCTGCTATCTTCAGCGGGACGATGATCCAGCCTTTCGGATCCAAACTCGTCCGAACAACAATATCACCATCGGTGCCAGGCACGCTGTTCTCCTCGAGCTACCGCCTCCTCTAGAACGTTCCTCATCTCGTCGCCAGTGTGAGCACGCTTGGTCGCAAGAAAGAAGTACCACTCGCAATGTGTTGATGATACCTTTGGGAGCATATTTGCAATGGTAGCATGCCTTCGACCGTGCGCGATTACGAGTCCCAACTTCGGAGTATGGTCCTCGTCGAATTCCTCCACCTTCATGAGAAGCCACTCGCCCTCATGGCGGAGAATTGCTTCCTCGATAGAGATGTTTCGTTGCGTGGGTCTTCAGCGTGGGGACTGGCCATTGGTTCGGCCTCAGGCTCATCCGCCCGAAATGCAGAAAGAGGCCTCGGGAAATCCCGAGACCTCTTTCCAATGGTTATCCGATGCCGGGTTAGCGGCTACGGCGGGCGACAGTCGCACCACCGACGCCAAAGGCGAGGGCGGCGAGGCCAAGCGCTGCGAACAGCCACGCGGCGGAGGAATCGCTACCGGCGATACCAGAACCCGTGGCCGGCGGACGCGGCGTCGCGGAAGGCGATGCCGAGGCCGACGGCGAGGCCGACGGCGCGGGGGTCGGTGTGGGAGTGGTGTACGTGAGGTTGACGACATTGATGTCGAAGTTCCGCCACGAGCCGGTCTCCGCGGCCTTTTTACCGCCGATATAGAACGTTACCACGGCGCCATCGGTGCCACAGTTCGGCGTTGCGCCGGGATCCAGGGCGGGCGAATCGACCCGGTACCGGGACTCGGAGCCCTGATTGAAGGTCGATGTCGTGCCACAGGTGGCGCTGCCGATTCGGGCTTCGATAGTCGTGCCAGGCGCGGGCGGTTGCCCATCGACCAGCACCGACCCGGCGAAGCGGGAGGGCGGATTCGGGGGGGATTCCGCCCTGGCCCCGGTGGCGGTGAAGATGCCGCTGGCGCCAAAGAGCAAAAGCCCAAGGGCGGCGGCGACAGCACTGCTACCGAGCCACTTCATAGTTTTGGTCATGCTTAGTTGCTCCATTCCTGTCTTTACGGCCAATGCAACTCTCCACTAGCCCCCAGGGCCGCCCTTCCGAAGAAGGGCAGCCTTGGGAGCCGACGGATTTAGTTGACGTTGGACGCGATAGTCCAGGTGACGCCGCCGGGGCCCTTGATGGCAATCCAGTATGCCTGGCCCTCGGTCAGCTTCGTGAGGTCGTTGGCGCCAGGGACGTTCACACCGGCCGGGAAGAACCCGAGCCAGGCTTGCGCCGCCTGATCCCAACCGTATACCGCGGTGACCTGGTCGAAGATGTCGTTGCCGGCATCGTTCGCGCCAGTGCCCTTGAGGGCGTCACTGAGGGAGATGTTATTCGAGCCGGCCCACGTGATCAGGCTCCAGCGGAACGACAGCGAGTATGCAGTCGTGGTCTGGAAGTCGATGATGCGGTCGAACTGGATGGTGCCTTCCGGATCGTACGCCGTCACGAGGACGTTGCCGATGCCGAGGAGGCTGTTGCTGACGCGGATCCATGTCTGGCATTCCGGATCGTTCTTCAGCGGCTTGATCACGTTGTTGACCTGCGAAGGATCAATCGTGTCAAACGTCGTTGTCGAAGCGGACTGGCCAAGGGTGCCGATGGTGCCGTTGGGCACTTCGACGATGGAGCCGCCAGTGATGACGTCGAGCTGCCAATCGACGCGCTCACCAAGGACGGAGTGCAGGCTGTAGGCGCCGACCGCAACCACATACGGGAAGCCCGTGTCAGTGGTCGTGGCCTGGTACGCGAACGTACCGCCGACTGTGCCTCCGAGGAGGCCGCCGGACACTGCGTACCCAGCGTACGCTGGCAGAGGAATCTGCTGGAGCGTGAAGCCCGGAGTAGGCCCGAACAACGCCGCCGGAATGCGCCCGTCGTTACCGATGCTGGTAACCACGGGCTGGGTCGAGCTGTTGGTGCGAACGAACAGCGGCAGCAGGGTGACCGTGCCGTTGACGTTGATGTCGGTGTAGATGAACTGGGTCGTCGGGACGGTGCAGAAACCATCGCGGTCGGTGACGTGGAAGACCACGTAGACGAACTGCGGGTTCGAACCCTTCTCGAGCGTCACAGCCTTGATACCACCCCAGGTCCATTCGATGGTGACTGGAGCAGCGGTGCCGAGCGGATAGTGCTTGCGCTTGTCGGGGTAATCGACGTTGGCGGAGAC
>DAOTTM010000214.1:0-2147 GCA_034437915.1 Dehalococcoidia bacterium
TGAGCCTGTCGAAGGATGAACACGCCGCTGTCCATGGTTCGAGTGTGACCGGCCCTTCGACAGGCTCAGGGCGAACGGAACCCAGCACGTTGCCGTGCAAAACTCTGACGCCCACCCTCTCATAGGTGGCCCGCACACGGTCTTGCGTGTTTCTGCTATAGTTCGCTCCACAGAAACAAACTCCGGAGACATACCATGCGTTTCGCCTACGAAGCCGATGCCGAAAATTTCCGCCAGGAAGTCCGAGACTTCATCAAGGCCGAACTCCCCCCCGAAGAAGTGCGCATCAAGCGCGGCTATGAGGGTGGCTTCAAGACCAACCAGGAAGAGTACGACTACACGATGGGCTTCCAGAAGAAGCTCGCCGAGCGCGGCTGGCTCGCCATGGCATGGCCCAAGGAGTATGGCGGCGGCGGCGCCAGCCACATGCGCCAGCTCGTCTACAACGAAGAGATGGCCTACCACGGCGCCCCCAGCGGCAACATGGGCGTCGCCTGGGTTGGCCCCAGCCTCATGCTCTATGGCACGGACGAGCAGAAGAACCGCTTCATCCCCCGCATCACTGGAGCCGACGACTGGTGGTGCACCCTTTATAGCGAACCCGGCGCCGGCAGCGACCTCGCCGCCCTTCAGACCCGCGCCGTCCGCGATGGCGACGAATACGTCGTCAACGGCTCCAAGATCTGGACCAGCGGCGGCCACCTTGCCGATTGGGGCTGGCTCGCCGCTCGCACCGATCCGGACGCTCCCAAGCACAAGGGCATCACGATGTTCATGCTCAGCATGCAGTCCCCCGGCGTCTCTGTCCGCCCGCTCATCAATATGGCAAACCGCCACGGATTCAACGAAGTCTTTTTCGAAGATGTCCGCGTGCCCGCCAACCAGGTCGTCGGCGAAGTCAACCGCGGCTGGTACCACATGGCCGTCGCCCTCGATTTCGAACGCAGCGGCATTCAGTCGTACGCGGGCGGCCGCCGCACCGTCGAGCGCCTCGTCCAGGTGGCCAAGGACAACCCCCGCCTCATCGCCCAACGCCCGAGCGTTCGCACCGAACTCGCCGACCGCGTGATCGACATCAACGTGGGCACGTTCATGGCCTATCGCGTCGCAACGATGCAGGCTCGCGGACTCGTCCCCAACCACGAGGCCAGCGCAAGCAAGCTCTTCGGCAGCGAAATGGGCCAGCGTATCGCCCTCACGGGCATGCACCTCCTCGGCATGGCCGGCGAACTGCGCGACGGCACGAAGGGCGAGATTATCGATCAGGCCACCAGCTACCTGAACTCCATGTCCGGCACCGTCGCCGCCGGTACCAGCGAAATCCAACGCGGCATCATCGCCACACGCGGCCTCGGTCTCCCGCGCGGCTAGATCCCGCTCGCCCGTACCCGCTTCGTCGAATCCGAAACGCCGCGCTAAGGCGCGGCGTTTCGCGTTGGGCGTAGCCCAATGATGTAAGATTGGCGTACGAGGTAAGGAATCATGATTAGTAAGGCGAAAGTGACCAGTAAGGGACAGATCACCATTCCAAAGGATGTCCGCGACGCACTCGACATTAAGGTCGGCGATGAACTCGAGTTCACATGCGCCAACGGTAAGGCCGAAGTTGGCGTGCGGAAACGCCACCACTGGTCGGAATTGTATGGGGTGTTCCCCGCAACCCGTCCGTGGCCCGGCATCGATGAAGTACGCGACGAGATTGGGCGTGAACTTGGCAGGCAGCTTGCGGCGGGCGGGCATGAGTGACGTTTGGGTCGATGCGAACGTCCTGGTACGTTTCCTCACCGCAGACCCTCCCGAGATGGCCCAGCGCGCGCGCGCACTTTGGGCGCAGGCCGAGCGCGAAGGGTTTCGACTCCACATCCCGGTTTTGATTATCGCCGAGGTCGTTTGGGTGCTCGGTTCGTTCTACAAATGGCAGGCTCCTGCGATTGCTGAAGGGCTCGGCAAGCTCATTGGGCTGGATCAGGCTGACGTCGAGGATCGAGATCTGGTCGCAGCGGCGCTGCAGATGACCGTCGCTGCGAACGTCTCTTTCGTTGATGCCTACCTCGCGGCCGCCGCCCGCAAGGCGGGCGCTCCGGTGGCACCCTTTGACCGGAACTTTCGTCGCCTCGATGTCGAGTGGTTCGAGCCAGCATAGTATT
>DAOTTM010000215.1:0-13035 GCA_034437915.1 Dehalococcoidia bacterium
TTACTGATCCGCGGTTCGGTAGGCTTCGTCGAGGAATTCGGCGAGGTGGAGGACGCGGGCTTTGAGGCCGCCCTCCTTCACCGCGGCCTCGTACTGCATCTGGCAGCCGGGGTTTGCGGTGATGATCACGTCGGGAGCGACTTCGCGGAACTGGTCCACTTTGCGCGCGCGCAGTTGTGCGGACATCGCGGGTTGGACGACGCTATACAACCCGGCGGCGCCGCAACACATGTCCGCGCCCGAAGTCTCGATGAGTTCGCACCCGGTGGTGCGAATGAGCGTGCGTGGCTGCTCGCGAATCTTCTGTGCATGCACGAGGTGGCATGGGTCCTGGTAGGTCACGCGCCCGGCGAACATGGCGGGGACGATGACGCTCGCATCCTCGTCCGCAAGGAATTCGCTCATGTCGCGCACGCGGAAGCTGAATGCCCGTGCCCGCTTGGCCCACGTCGCGTCACCCTGCAGCAGGTCGGGGTACTCCTTCATCGCCGCGCCGCAGCCGGCGGAGTTGACGACGATGGGCAGGTCGCCAGTCACTTCAAAGGCTTCGATATTTTCCCGCGCCAGTCTGCGAGCGAAAGCGAGGTCGCCATCGTGTGCCGATAGGGCGCCGCAGCACCCCTGGGGCGTGGGAGCCGTGAGCGCGACGCCGTGACGTGCGAGCACGCGCCCGGTCGCCCGGTGTACGCCGCCGAAGAGTTCGCCCATGATGCAGCCCGTGAAGAGCACGGCCTTCGTGCGTTCGATCACCGGGCGGGCGAGCGGCATTCCCGGGCGAAAGGGCCGCCCCTGGTGGGCCGGGAGCTGCGCTTCCATCGTTCGAGTTCTTGCGAGCGGGCTGAGCAGCCCGGACCGGCGGACGAGCCTTCGCAGGGAGGAATCCGCGTATTTCCGCGCTGGCCAGATCAGGGGTCCGAGCACGGCCCGGCGCGCGACAACGTTCCGAAGCACGAACTTGCGAATTCGCCGGGAGGTCTTGTTCGTGACCGGGGCGGCGTCCACCTGGGCGCGGGCATGTTCCATGATACGCCCGTAGGACACCCCGCTCGGGCAGGCGGTCTCGCAAGCGCGGCACTGTAGGCAGAGGTCCCAGTGGCCCTGCACCGCGGCTGTAAGGCTAATCACGCCGTCGTCGATGCCCTTGGCGAGCGCGATTCGGCCGCGCGGCGACTCCGCTTCCAGGCCGGTGATGGCGTAGGTAGGACAGGCGTTCACGCAGAGCCCGCAGTGCACGCAACGGGCAAGGTCTTCCGTCGTCGGCGCTTCGGCGGGCACGGGCCAGTTGGAAACGTCAAAGGCCACCGGTGAACCTCCCCGCGTTTAACCGTCCGCGTGGGTCGAACTCGTTCTTCACGCGCCGCATGAGCCCGGCGGGGTCGTTGAGCGGCCCCCAGCAGTCAACACTCGCGCGGTAGTCATCGGGCATGCGCTCAATGACGACGGATCCTCCCTCAGTTCGGACCGCCGCGCGGAGGCCGTCCAACACTAATTGGAACGCGGCTCGGGAAGGCGCGGTCATCCAGCAAGCCCGCGCTTGGCCGGCGAGGGGCCGCGCAACCATCGTGACCGTGTCTTGCAGCGAACGCAGCCGGCCAATCACGGTTTCCAGTTTCGATGGGACGGAGGAGATGCGGAGGCTGAGAGGCGGCTCCTGCCACGCGCCGAAGTCGCGGAGCATGGGGTAGCTGTCGCTGTCGGAAGATTTGATACCGCCGTGGCCGAGCAGGTCACGCACCGTTTTCTCGGAGGCGGCGTCGATGCGTATGAACGTACTCCACCTACCCTCGTGGACAAGAAGGGCATCGAGGATATACGGTCGGACATCGTTTGCGAGGAGCGTGTTGGCAGCCGCGAACAGGGATGCGTAGTCAGGGAAGTCGTATCCGAGGTTCACTGTCTCCGGCTTTGGAAGCACCTTGAACGCGACCTCCGTGATGATCCCGAGGGTCCCGAGCGAGCCGGTCCAAAGGCGCATGAGGTCGTATCCCGTGACGTTCTTGACCACGCGCCCGCCCGCCCGGACGAGTTCGCCATCGGGCCGCATCAGTGTCATCCCAAGCACGAAGTCGCGTGGCAGCCCATAGCGCGTGCGGAGGGGTCCTGACTGTCCCACCGCGACGACGCCGCCGACGGTGGATTCGGGGGCACGCGGCGGGTCGATCGGCAGCCACTGCTCTGCCGAGTCGAGTACGTGCTGAATCTCTCCGAGCGTCGTACCGGCGGACGCGATGAGCGTAAGGTCGCTTGCCTCGTGCTCGATGCGCGGCGGGATAGCGGCCCGCAGATCAACCAGCCCAAATGGCGCGCGTGGTGCGTTGCCCAGTTCGAGCATGGTCCCGCCACCACGCGGGACCAGCGTCAACCCGTCTTCCCGTCGCAGCAAGTCCGCCAGTTCATCGAGCGACTGGGGTTCGAAAACCGCCTGTGGTCCTCTACCTGCAACACGCGTTCTCGGCTCGGTCGTGACTTCAGACATACGCATCAGCCCCGGCGGCGCGAATTGCTGCCGCCTGGTGGGCCATCTCGCCACAGCCGGTGCCAGCGGGCAGGATCTTGCAGGGGTTGAACAATCCGTCGTTGCCGAACACGGTCTTGACCTGCGCCATGTGGTCCAGGTCCCGTTCCGAATAGAGCCAGGGCATGAATCGCTGCTTCTCGAAGCCGATGCCGTGTTCCCCGCTGAGGGCGCCGCCCGCCGCCACGCAGGCGCGCATGATAGCCGCGCCCGCCTCCAGCACGCGTTCTTTCTCGCCCGGTTTCGTCTGGTCGAAGAGGATGCACGGGTGCAGGTTTCCGTCACCGGCGTGGAAGACGTTGGCGATGGCAAAGCCAAAACCAAGCCCGGTCTCGGTAACCTGTTCCATGACCTCGACCAGCTTCGAGCGGGGCACGACGCCATCAAGGATGTAGTAGTTCGGGGCCAATCGTCCCAGCGCTCCGATCGCTCCCTTGCGGCCTTTCCAGAGCAGTTCGCGTTCCTTTGCATCCCTGGCCGTGCGCACGTCCGTCGCGCCGTTCTCTTTGCATGCCGCTGTCGCCGTCCGCACCTGGGGCCCGCAGACTTCTTCCAGGCCATCGAGTTCGACAAGAAGCACAGCGCCCGCATCTGGTGGATATCCACACTGGAGGCCCGCTTCCGCCGCTTCGATTGTGACGCGATCCATCATTTCCAGCGCCGCCGGAACCAGGCCGGCGCCGATGATAGCGGAGACGGTGCGGCTCGCTTCCTCGACGGTGGTGAACGCGGCAAGGAGCGTAACCACCGTCGCGGGGACCGGCAGGAGGCGCACGACCACCTTCGTGCAAATTCCGAGAGTCCCTTCCGAGCCGATGAACAGCCCGCGCAGGTCGTAGCCAACCGTGTCCGCGACGCGACCGCCAAGCCACGTGACTTCGCCGTCCGCGGTCACGATCTCCAGTCCGAGGACGTGATTCTGCGTAACCCCGAGGGCGAGACAGTGCGGCCCACCGGCATTCTCGGCGACGTTGCCGCCAATAGTGCAGGCCTTTTGGCTGCTGGGATCGGGCGCGTAGAAGAGGCCGTGCAGCGCCGCGGCTTCGGAGAGCTGGATGTTCGGCAGGCCCGGTTCGACGACGGCGAGCCGGTTCACCGGGTCTATCTCCAGGATGCGGCGCATCCCGCCGGTGGCGATGACGACGCCTCGCCGCGTTGGCACCGCGCCGCCGCTCAGCCCCGTCCCCGCGCCTCGCGGAGTGATGGGGACGCCGAGGCGCCTGCAGGCTTTCACAACGGCCGCCACTTCTTCGGTGTCCTGGGGGAAAACCACGGCATGGGGGCGGGACTTCTCGATCGTCCCATCGAATTCGTAAACGAGGAGGTCTTCGGGAAGGTACACGACATGTTCCCGACCGACGGCGTCGAACAGCGCCGACAACAGCTCCCGCCGCGTCGTCACTGCGCCACCTCCGCAAGCTGGCAGTCTTTGCAGATGCCGAAGATCGCGAAGTGGTGCAGGTCCGGCGCGAAGGAGAGTTCGTCTTCAAGGCGGCGTGCGAACTCCTCGAAGTAGCCGTGAGCAAGTTCCGCCACGTTCCCACAGATCGAGCAGATGAGGTGGTGGTGCGGCTCTTCGGGCGCCCATTCGAAGACCGCGTCGCCCGATCCCATGTCCGTCTCCGTCGCGAGGCGCATGCGCTTGAGCACGTCGAGGGTGCGGTAGACCGTGCTCACGTCCACCATGGGGTATTCGCAGCGCACGTTATCGACGATCTGCGCCGCCGTCAGATGACCATCTGAGTGGCGCAACGCGCGCACGATCATGAGGCGCTGTGGCGTCATCTTGTGCCCGGCGCGGCGCAACAACTCACCGGTCTCGGCCTCGCATGTCATCAGGTTCAGTCTACACTTTCCGCGAAGCAACAAGAGGGATCGAGGGCTCTCGCCGTTACCAGATTCCGAGCGCCATGCGCACGTCTTCGCTTGCCATCGTGCGTGGGTCCCAGGGTGGATTCCAGACGATCTGGACATCGACGTCTTTCACGCCCGGGATCTCCTTCATCTTGGCGTAGGCTTCGCCGCGAATTACGGGACCGAGCGGGCAGCCCGGGCTGGTGAGGGTCATCGTGATGAGCACGTCGCCGTTGTCCCAGGCAATATCGTAGACCAGTCCCAGCTCAACGATGCTCATGTTGATCTCGGGGTCTTTGACCTCGGAAAGTTTCGCGCGCAGTTCTTCCTGCGTCGGGATCGTGGTTGCTTCAGCCAATGGATAACTCCTCGGGTTTGTTTGCAGCACCTTCAGTCTACACTTCCGCGAAGCAACAAGAGGGATCGAGGGCTTTCGCCGTTACCAGATCCCGAGCGTCATCCTCACGTCTTCGCTTGCCATCGTGCGTGGGTCCCAGGCTGGATTCCAGACGATCTGCACATCGACGTCTTTCACGCCCGGCATCTCCTTTATCTTCGCGTACGCCTCTCCACGGATGATGGGCCCGAACGGACAACCCGGGCTGGTCAACGTCATCGTGATGACCACGACGCCGTCGTCCCATGCGATGTCGTACACCAAGCCGAGTTCAATGATGCTCAAGTTGAGCTCGGGGTCCACGACCTCGGATAGTTTCGCGCGCAGTTCTTCTTGCGTTGGAGCGGTGATCGTCTCAGCCAATGGATAACTCCTCGGGTTTGTTTGCGGCCTCGTTCAGACCTTTTTCCAAAACGTTCCACGGTAGCAGAGCGCACTTCACACGCACGGGGAATTTTGCCACGCCTTCGAGCGCTTCGAGATCGCCAAGCAGCGCGCTCGGGAGCGCTCCATCGACAAGCATCGCCTTGAACGCCGACGACAGGCTCCGCGTCTGTTCGATGCTCTTTCCGCACACCTCACTCGCCAGCATGGAGGCGCTCGCCTGGCTGATGGAGCAGCCCTGGCCATCGAACGCGATCTCGCGCAACGTGTCGCCGCCAACCGTGATATCGATGCGCACTTCATCGCCGCAAACGGGGTTCATGCCCTCGACGTGCACGGTGGGATTCGCCAACACGCCCCGATGCCGCGGCCTGCGATAGTGGTCGAGGATAAGTTCGCGGTACAGGTCATCGAAGAGCGGTTCAGGCACTGGCGCGTCCAAATATGGTCGCGGCGTGGCGGAGCGCGTCAGCGAGGACATCGATTTCGCGCGGTTCGTTGTAGATTGCGAAGCTCGCGCGGCTCGTCGCGGGGACGCCGAACCGCCGCATCAGGAGTTGTGCGCAGTGGTGCCCGGCGCGAATCGCAACCCCGTGGCCGTCGGCGATTGTGGCAACATCGTGTGGGTGGACGCCGTCCATGACAAAACTCACGGCGCCGCCGCGCCCTTCGACGGTCTCCGGCCCCAGGACGCGGAGGCCGGGAATCGAACGCAGTACCTCGAGTGCATAGCCCGTCAGCGTTTGTTCGTGTTCGCGAACCGCCGCCATACCCAGACTGCCGAGGTAGTCCAGCGCGGCGCCGAATGCGATTACGTCGGCGATGTTCGGGGTCCCCGCCTCGAACTTATGGGGCACGTCTGCCCAGGTGGATTCGTCTTCACGGACCAAGGATATCATGTCGCCGCCGCCAAGGAACGGCTGCATGCTTTCAAACAGCCCCTCGCGCGCCCAGAGCACGCCCACGCCCGTGGGTCCGTACATCTTGTGAGCGGAGAACGCGAAGAAGTCCGCGCCCAAGGCCGTAACATCGATTGCAAGGTGGGGCGCGCTCTGCGCTCCATCGACGAGCATCAACGCGCCGAAGCCGTGGGCGATCTCGGCGATCTCCGCCACCGGATTGATCGTCCCGAGGACGTTGGACATGTGCACGATGCTGACGAGTTTCGTCCGCGGACCGATCAGTTCGCGAATGTGGGCCATGTCCAACTCGCCGCCGTCCGTCACCCCGGCGAAACGGAGCACGGCACCCGTTCTCCGCGCCAACAGCTGCCACGGGACGATGTTCGAGTGGTGCTCCATCAGGGAAAGCACGATTTCGTCGCCTTCGTGGAGGTTCGCGTCGCCCCAGGCATGCGCCACCAGGTTGATGGCTTCCGTGGTGTTGCGCGTGAAGACGATATCCCGCGGCCGCGGAGCGCCGATGAAGGCGGCTGTCTTCTCGCGAACGCCTTCATACTGTTCCGTCGCGCGCACCGCAAGCGTATGGATGCCGCGATGAATGTTGGCGTTAGAGGTTTCGTAGTAACGCACAAGGGCGTCTATCACTTGCCGTGGCTTCTGCGTCGTCGCGGCGTTGTCGAGGTAAACGAGCCGATGCCCGTTCACCTCCTGATCGAGAATCGGGAATTCGCGCTGAATTCGCGCTACATCTAGTCTCGTTGGGGCCATCACGGAACCTCTACCTCGACTGAGCCCGCCTTCACGCGGGTTGGGTACGTGCGCACCGGGCGGGCCGCGGGGAGAGCGAGCACTTTACCGGTACGCACATCGAACCTCGCGCCGTGGCGGGGACACTCGATCGCGTAGCCCTCAAGTGTCCCCTGGTCCAAGGACCCGCCGTCATGGGTGCAGATGTCATCGATCGCGTAAAACCCCTCGCTCGTGTTGCAGAGCGCCATGCGCCGACCGTCCGCTTCCACCACCGTCGCGGTCCCCTCCAGGATCGCGTCTGCTTGCGCTACATACACCCAGCCCATTAGTTCGACTCCAGTTTCTGGTCGAGGATGTCGATGAACTCTTCCCGGAGCGTTTCATCCGCCACCCGCGAGAGCACCTGTCCGAGGAACGCCCGGACCAGCAGCGCCTGCGCTTCTCTGTGCGGGATGCCGCGCGTCTGCAGGTAGTAGAGCTGCTCTTCGTCCACCGGCCCTGCCGTTGCTCCGTGCGAGGCGCGGATGATGTCGTTCGTGAGGATCTCAAGGACCGGGTCGCTATCGGCCTTCGCTGTCTTGCTGAGCAGCAAGTTGCGGTTCGCCTGGTTGGCATCGGCGTTCTTCGCGCCAAGCCCGATGCGCGTGAGCCCGTAGTAAACGCTGCGGGCGTTGTCGGTCAACGCCGACTTGTACATCAGGTCGCTGCGAGTATCCGCGCCAATGTGGTCCTGCAAGGTGAAAAAGTCTGCGTGCTGTGAACCGTTGCCGAAAGTAACGCCGAGCAGCTCGCTGGAGGAGCCACGACCTTCGAGCGAAGACTCTATGCGACCCTTCACCACCCGCCCGCCCGTGACGAGGTTCAGATTCCAGAACGCCGAGTCACGGGCGGTAATCAGCCGCTGGCCCGAAAAGACCTGCGTCTTCGCGCCCCAGCGGTGAAGCGTCACATAGCGGACCTCGGAAGCCGGACCGGGAATCACTTCAATCACCGGCAGGACGATGATGTCGCCGTCGCCCGAGCGGCAGTCTTCGACCACGGTCACGCGGCTGTTCGCGCCCGTGACGATGAGCGTGTGCGGCGCCGCCAGCTGCTTCGCGGTGGCGAACTCGCGGCCAATGCGCACCGGCTCCGCGGCTTCGGTGTTTGGGGCCACATCCACCACCACAACGTCGCGGAGGTAGGAGTAGTGGAGAGCGTCGAGACGGCTCCGACCGGGCGTTACCGCCTTTCCAAGATGCTTCTCGGCGGCGGCCTGGATCTTTGCCTCCCCATCGGCGAGGTTCGCCACGGCGACACCAGCGGCGGAGCCGCTGAGCGTCAGCCTGCCGGCGGCTGGTGTGTATTCGCCGAGCTGGAGCCCGCTGATGTCCAGGTATTTCCACGGACGCTCCCGGCGCGAATCCGGCATGCCGAGTTGACCGGCCAATCGCACGCCTTCGGCGCGAAGGGCCGCAAGCCAGGCAACGTCCCGGTTGTCCACGCCAAGAGCCTTGCTCGCAGCTTCGATACTGGTGGTTTCAATCGCAGAACTCATCTGCCCATCCTTTGAATCTTCGTCGCGCCGCTCAACATCGCGGCGCGGCCCTTCACCCATCACCCGGAGCGATGGGTGAAGGGCCGATAGGTGGAGGAAGCTGGCAACCAGCAGGCTACCCGACCGAGCCTTCCATCTGGAGCTCGATGAGCCGGTTCAGCTCCACCGCGTACTCCATCGGGAGCTCCTTGACGATCGGCTCGACGAAGCCGTTGACGATCATCTTGGCGGCGGAGTCTTCGCTCATCCCTCGGCTCATGAGATAGAAGAGCTGGTCCTCACCGAGTTTCGAGACGTACGCCTCGTGCTGGATGTGGACATCGCTGGCGTCGATCTCCATCGTCGGATACGTGTCCGAACGGGACTCTTCATCCAGCAGCAGCGCATCGCAGCGCACGGTGGACTTCACGTTCTCGCAGCCTTCGTAGACCTTCAGGAGGCCGCGGTAGCTGGTGCGCCCGCCGTGCCGGCTGAGTGACTTCGAGATAATCGTCGAAGTCGTGTTCGACGCAGCGTGCACAATCTTTCCGCCCGCGTCCTGGTGCTGGCCCTCCCCCGCGAAAGCGAGCGAGAGGATTTCACCGTGGGCGCCCTCGCCCATCAGATAGACGCTCGGGAACTTGGTCGTCAGTTTCGAACCGAGGTTCCCATCGACCCACTCCATGACCGCGTTCTCGTACGCCACGGCGCGCTTCGTAACCAGGTTGAACACGTTGTTCGACCAGTTCTGGATGGTCGTGTAGCGGACGCGCGCATCCTTTTTCACGATGATCTCCACAACCGCGCTGTGCAGTGCGGCGGTGCTGAACGTGGGCGCCGTGCAGCCTTCGACGTAGTGGATCTCGCTGCCTTCGTCGGCGATGATCAGGGTCCGTTCGAACTGGCCCATGTTCTCGGTGTTGATGCGGAAATACGCCTGCAGGGGGATGTCTACCTTCACGCCCTTGGGCACGTAGATGAACGAGCCGCCGCTCCACACGGCGCTGTTCAGGGCCGCGTACTTGTTATCCCCCGGCGGAATAATCGTGCCGAAGTACTCCTTGAAGATGTCTTCGTGTTCCTTCAGCGCCTGGTCCGTGCCGAGGAAGATCACCCCGAGCTTCTCAAGGTCTTCGCGGATGTTGTGGTAGACCACTTCGGAGTCGTACTGGGCGCCCACGCCGGCGAGGAATTTCTTCTCCGCCTCGGGGATGCCGAGCTTGTCGAACGTGTTGCGGATGTACTCCGGCACGTCATCCCAAGAGCGCTCATCGCGGTCCGTGGCACGCACGAAGTAGTGGATGTCGTTGAAGTCCAGATCGTTCAACTGCTGGGAACCCCAGGAAGGGTTCTCCTTTTCGTAGAACAGCGCCAGCGACTTCAAGCGGAAGTCGAGCATCCACTTCGGCTCGTCCTTCATCTCCGAAATCATGCGGACGACATCAGCGGAGAGGCCTTTGTTGGCTTTGAAGAACGCAGTCTCGGTATCGTGGAAACCGAACTTGGTTTCGTAGCTGTCCTGGTTAATCAGCTCAGGTGCTGTAGCCGTAGTCATGGTGAAACCCTTTCTCAGGCCGTCGCGACGGCCATCTCTGCTTCCATTGCGTCGTAGCCGGTCTCTTCCAGCTCAATTGCCAGTTCCGGCCCGCCCGAACGGACGATCCGGCCATCGATGAGCACGTGCACGAACTGCGGTTTCACGTAGTTCAGCAGGCGCTGGTAGTGCGTGATGAGCAGGAGGCCCATCTCCGGGTTCATGAGCGCGTTCACACCGTCGGAAACGGTGCGCAAGGCGTCGATATCGAGTCCTGAGTCGGTCTCGTCGAGGACGGCCATGGCGGGTTCAAGCATCGCCATCTGGAGCATCTCGGCGCGCTTCTTCTCGCCGCCGCTGAAGCCGTCGTTCACGTAGCGGCGGGCGAAATCCTGATCCATCTTGAGTATGTCCATCTTGGCGAACAGGTGCTGGCGGAACTCGCGGATCGGCACTTCCGTGCCGCGCACCGCGTTCACGGCCTGGCGAAGGAAGTTCACCATTGTCACGCCGGGGATGGCCACCGGGTACTGGAAAGCGAGGAAGAACCCCAGGCGGGCACGCTGATCGACGGGCATTCCCAGCAGGCTTTCGCCCATCAGTCGGACTTCGCCTGCCGTGACGACATAGTTCGGGTTGCCCATGAGCACGTTGGCGAGCGTGCTCTTGCCGGAGCCGTTCGGCCCCATGATGGCGTGCACTTCGCCCGCGTTCACGGACAACGAAAGACCCTTGAGGATCTCCTTGTCGCCGATGTTCGCCCGCAGGCCGGAGATTTCGAGAAGGGGTTGCTTGGTCATGAGGCTCCTCTGATCATTTGAATCGGCTCACTCCCCAACGGGAGCCGTCGCACGACGTATTCGCAGCACGGCGCACCGTCAACGATTCGGTGGATCTGTTCGACGCTACTCCCCATGAGGAGTTCAATCGCGCGCCGGTCGGATTCGCAGGGCAATCCGGATATCTCCGCCGCGCGGAGATACGGGCACTGGTCGTTCAGGAGGTGGAAGCCGTCGTCATCTTCGTACCAGTGGTCAAGAATGCCTTCCGGGCGCAGGCTCTCCGTGACCTGTCCGACGCGCACTTCAAGGTCGCCCGCTGACCACGGACTCATTTCGTCGCGGTGCCGTTCCGCGAGTGACGTTGCTACACCCGTGGTCACATCCTCGCGCGTCCCGAGGTTTCGCAGCATCCGTTCCATGAGGTCCGCATACCCGCTCGGCAGCACGCCGTTCGCCTTCTCCGTGGCGTGGTACGTGTAGTACGGTCGACCCGTGTGTTGCCGGACCGTCCGCGCATCGACAAGTCCATCGGCGCGCAGGTTGTCCAGGTGGCGGCGGACTGCCGCGGGGGTGATCTCCAGGGCCGAGGCGAGGTCTTCGACTCGCGCTTCGCGGCGTTCGATGAGCAGGCCAAGGATCGTGTCGCGTGTCCCTTGCATGTGCCCAGTATATCAGGGAACGCCCGGTACGCAACCTTTTCCTACAAAGATGTATCCAAAGTAGTCAATGGCAGCTATCGGCGGCGCTTTATCCGTGGCAGGCGGGAGAGTGCGACCGATGGCCCGCGAGGGCGCCGCACCGTCTGTTCGGCGAGTCCGGACGCGATATCCGTCGGGACCGTCCGCACCGCGCGCGCGAACTCGGCCCCAAGCAGGAGGACTGAGGCGTTCACGAAGGTCCAGAACAAGAACGCGAGGGCCGTGCCGAATCCCGCATAGAGGGCCGTGTTCCGCGAAAACGCCGCGTTCCCGATGAGGAGCGCTGCAAGATTCTTCGCCAACTCGAAGAGCACCGTCGCGAAGACCGCGCCCGCGCCGGCTTCCCGCCAGGATGGCCGCGAGGTGGGCACGAAACGATAGAGCATGACGAACAGGACGAACGATGCGACGGCCGGGACGAGGTAGTAGGCCACCTGGACACCGGGGTTCGTCTTCACGTTGACCAGCCCCAGATCGCCTGCGCGCTGGACGGCGACCTGGACGATGGCCGTGACGCCGATCGAGAAGATCACGAGCATGCCCGCCGCGAAGATAAGCGCGAAGTCGATGAGCTTGCCATGGAAGTACGACTGCCCGACGCCGCGGTGGCTCGTCGCGTTCAGCCCCTTGCGCACCGCCCCGAACATCCCGGTGCTCGACCAGACGAGCAAGAGCACGCCGAAAGAGAGGCCGGCGACGCTGATGTTCTTCGCGCCGTTGACGGCGTCCTCGACGTTCCGTTGCACCGATTCGGTCTGCTTCAGCGGAACCTGCTCGAAGACGAAGTCCACGATCTCCTGGCGGTCCACGAAGAGTCCGAAGAGCGAGACGATCACGAGCACGAGGGGGATGAGCGAAAAGATGGCGTAGTAGGCGATCGCCGCCGCGTAGGTGCCGCAGTGGTCCTGGCTGTACATGCGAAAGGTGGTGACGAGCACTCGCCCCGGCTGGCGAGTCACCCCCGGCCCACGCTCAATAGCCCGCGAAACCGTATCCCACATCGCCCTTAACAGTACCACCGAGCCGGCTTGCGGGGCCGGGAAAAGGCGCCAACCTGGTCATTGCGTCACGGCCACCCTCAGCGCAGGGGCGAGAGCGTGGCCTTCCAGTTGCCGGACACGACGCGCTGAGACTGCCCCAGGAGAAGCGTCACGCGGCTAATGTCCATCTCGGGTTCGAGGTAGAACTCCAGCGTGGTCTCGCCCTCGTGAACGCCACCACCTGAGCCGTCCTTGGTGAAATGGGAATTTACACTGAGCATTCGCATCGGCGTCCCCCTCGCATCGAGGACTGAGGGCGTGCCCGTGTAGGGACTCGGCTCCGACGGATCCATGTTACGCTCGAACGTCCCGGCCACACGGAACCGAAGCACGTTCACCTTTCCGGACGGCGTTCGCCTGCCGAATTGTTGGGGATTTGGAACGGGAATGGCCTGCAGCTCCGTGATTTCGAAGGTCGAAGGAATCGCGTTGTTGCCGGCCACAGTGTCTGTCGGCAAGAGCGCCACCTCGCCCGACATTCGTAGCTCTTTTCCGGCGCGCACGAGGGCGTCACCCAGAGCGACAACCACGGAATTGCTGGCGGCATCCAATTGCGAGTACGGACCGAATTCGAGACTGATCGTTGTTCCGAACTTTGTGGCCGGATAAGAGGCGCGTCGAACGGTTCCGACGTCTCCCACCTGGAACGGCACGATCGGAGAG
>DAOTTM010000216.1:0-13591 GCA_034437915.1 Dehalococcoidia bacterium
CGGCCCGCGACCATCTCGTAGAGCATCGCCCCGAAGGAATAGAGGTCGCTGCGCGGAGTCACTTCGCTGCCGAGGGCCTGTTCTGGGGGCATGTAGGCGACGGTGCCGAGCATCGACCCGTACTGCGTAAGGCGGTCGAGACCGGTATCGGCGGCCAGCCCGAAGTCGCCGACGCGCGCGGAGCCATCGGCGGCGAGGAAGACGTTGGCGGGCTTGAGGTCGCGGTGGACGATGCCGGCGGCGTGGATGGCGGCGAGGGCTTCGCAGACGTCCCGTGCGATCGCCAGGGTCTGCTCGAACGGAAGGCGGTGGTCCTTGGCCTCCTCAATCAGCTGTGCGACGTCGCCGCCGGACATGAACTCCTGGACGGTGAAGAGGTTGCTACCCTGTCCTGAGCTCGTCGAAGGGTCTTCGCCGATGTCGAAGATGGACACGAGCCGGGGGCTGGCGCCGAGTCGGGCCATCGCCTGGGCCTCGCGCAGGACACGTTCGCGCTCTTCGGGCGAAAGGCCAGCTGCGGGAATGACCGCAAAGGCGACCTCCCGCCCGAGCCGTTCATCGCGCGCAAGGTAGACGGTCTTCCGTCCGCCCTGCCCGAGCAGGCGAAGGACCTTGTAGCGGCCGGACACGAAGGACGAGGGGAGGGCGCGGGCGACTGGAGCGGGCGTTGCCTCCAGCGGCGTCGCTGGAATGGTCCCGAGTCCGCGGTCTGCCATCGCGAGATACTCGCGGCCGTCCGCGTTCTCGGGATCGGCGGCGAGGACAGCGAGTGCGCGGTCTTTCACGACCGCCCAGCGGAGCAGGGTGACGGCGGCGTCCGCATCGTCGAGTAGCGCATCGATCTGCCGCTGGATTCGTTCGCTCACCATGAATGGACATCATACAGGAAGCGACTGGCCGCGCTGTGTGAAGGACCATCGAGGGATGCGGTACAGAACTTGTACTGGCGGGCGGAGACGGCCGGGCGCACGCTGGCGGCGGTGGTGCGTTGAGGCCGAGACCCCGGCGCCCCCGAGGAGAAACAAGTGCACGCATCAAAGAACGAATTGCCAATGATGTTGGAGGCTGGGCCGAATCAGATCCGGGGGATCGACTGGGGCGGAATGCGCGTCGCGCTGGTGTCCGTCCCCGCGGGCGCCGATTTCGGTCCGCTGCTCAAGGGGCTTCCGAACGACCGCTGCCCGGGCGAGCATTGGGGCTATGTGCTCAAAGGTCGGCTGCGCATAACGCATGCCGACGACCGGGAAGAGATCATGGCGGCCGGGGACTTCTACCACATGCCGCCAGGACACACGGGGGTCGCCGAGGAAGCGACCGACTTCATTGAGGTTGGCGAGCCCGGAGCGCATCAGCAGTTCATCGACCAGGCGCGCAAGAACGTCGGCCTGGCGTAGGAAGCGTGGGATTCGAAGCGCGAGCGCGGTGTGGCGCCGGGGCCCTCGTTGGCACTTCGCTTCAGTTGGCCATGGCCGCGCGAACGGCAGGGCGCGCCGGACTCAGGCGTAGCCAGCGCGGGAAGGCGCGCACGAGATCGGCGTCGCCTACGAGTTCTATGTCGCCGTCCCGGATGGCATTGCCCATATCTCGGCGCCCAAGCCAGACGAGATACATCGTACGGAGGCTTGAGCGCAGAAAAATGTCAACCTCGAAACCAGGGTCAATCAAACACACCGACACGTCATCGGCCTCCAGGACGAGCCAATAGCGTGTCTTGCAATCGAGGAAGTCGATCTCCACGACGACGCGCCCACCGGGGGCGACCGCCTGGTCGATCTGCCCGTGCATCCACCAGACGAGCAGGTCGGGATCGAGTTCCTCCGGCTCTGGTTCCGGGAAGGCCCACTTCGCGCCCCAGTCGGCCATGCTAAAGACGAGCGGGCGCATGTCCAGACCAGCCCGCGTGAGTTCGTAGCCGCGTTGGGACTTTGCGACCAGGCCCGATGCCTCAAGGTGTCGCAGGCGCCTGGCGAGGAGATTGCGCGAGATGCCGGGGAGGCCCCTCGCGAGGTCGTTGAAGCGGTGCGTGCCAACGAGCATGTCGCGCAGGATCAGAATTGACCAACGATCGCCGATGATCTCGGCGGTCTTCGCGATGGGGCAATACTGGGCGTACGGTCGCATGCAAGAGTTCCTTTGGCGGTCCGCGCTGACCCACGGACAAACGCAATTGGTGTGTCTCACCGCATCGTAGCATCGATTTCAGGCTTCGGACGGCACCGAACACACTATTCCCCGGTCATCTTGCGAGCGTCCAGCAATCTCGTCAGCGTTCGTTCGTCGAGGCCGCTTTGCTCGGTGGCGACTTCGCGGATGGTGCGGCCCGTGGCGAGCGCTTCGTTGACGAGTTCGGCGGCGCGTTCGTAGCCGAGGACGGTGGCGAGCGGCGTGCCGAGACTGAGCCCCTCCTCCACGAGGCGCGGCCCACTCTCCGTCGCGATGAGTCCGCCGATGCACTTTTCGGCGAAGGCGTGGCAAGCCGAAGTCAGCAGCGCGATCGAGTCGAGCAGGCAGTAGGCGGCCAAGGGCATCATCGTATTCAGTTCGAAGAAGCCCCATTGGCCGCACATGGCGATGGTCGCGTCGTTGCCGACAACCCTCGCGGCGACCTGGATAACGCTTTCCGGGATAACCGGGTTCACCTTTCCCGGCATGATCGAACTTCCCGGCTGAAGCGACGGGAGGGACAACTCCGCGAAGCCCGCTCGTGGGCCGCTGCCCATGAGGCGGATGTCGTTCGCTATCTTCACCAGCGATGTGGCCACGGTACGCAGGTGTCCGCTCGCTTCGACGAGCGCGTCGATGTTCGATTGCGCCTGGAAGTGGTTTGTCGTCTCGCGCAGCTGAATGCGTTCGCCCGTGTTGATGTAGGCGAGAGCGCGGCCGGCAAACTCCCCGTGCGTGTTCACGCCTGTGCCGACGGCCGTGCCCCCGAGCGCGACTTCGCGCAGCCCTTCACCGGCGAGGGTGACGCGTTTGCGGGCGCGTTCAATCTGGCCGGCATAGCCGCGGAACTCCTGGCCCAGCCGGATGGGCGTCGCATCCATGAGGTGGGTCCGCCCGGTTTTTACGACACTGTCGAATTCGCCCACCTTCTGTTGGAGCGTCGCTTCCAGGCGATAGAGGGCCGGCAAGAGGCGCTTCTGGATCTCGGTCAGCGCGGCGATGCTCGTCGCGGTGGGGATGACGTCGTTGGAGGACTGGCCCTTGTTCACCGTGTCGTTCGGGTGGACGGGCGAGTACGTACCTTTTGTCCCGCCGAGAAGCTCGTTCGCGCGGTTGGCGATGACTTCGTTGGCGTTCATGTTCGTCGATGTGCCGGAGCCTGTCTGGAAGACATCGACGACGAACTCGGCGTCCCAGGCGCCGTCGGCGACCTCAAGCGCAGCGGCCGCGACAGCGTCGGCGATCTCCACCGGGAGCAGTTCCAGATCGCGGTTGGCGAGGGCCGCGCCGCGCTTGACCTGCCCCAATGCGCGCAGGAACGGGCGCTGAAGGCGCAGGTCGCTGATGGGGAAGTTCTCCACGGCGCGGGCAGTGTCGATCCCGTAGTAGGCGTTGGCGGGCACCTCGAACTCGCCCAGCGGATCGTGTTCGACACGCGTTTCGTTGGTCATGGAACGATGGTAAGGCGAGTGCCGAGTACCGAGTACCGAGTACCGAGTTCCGAGATCCGAGATCCGAGATCCGAGTTCCGAGATCCGAGATCCGAGATGAGCGTGAAGTAAGCGTGGCGGGACGCTATAGCGTAGAGCTCCGGGAATCTCGCTCGGGGCAGGCAGCACACCGGGGGTAGGTCGCGTCGGGCGCCGTTGTTTGGACTCCGAACGCGTCCAGCAGTCGGCGCAGCTGCCAGAGGGGCAGGCCCATCACGGCGCAGTAGCAGCCATCGAGGGCGGCCACGGTGGGTACGTCTTCGTCCTGGATGGCGTAGGCGCCAGCTTTGTCGAGAGGGCGGCCGCTGGCGACATAGGCGTCGATGGCGCCATCGCTCAGGTTCGCCAGCGACACGCGTGACACGCTCACGGTGGTTCGCGACCGGCCAGCGGCAACGACGGCCAGCCCGCTGTAGACACTGTGGTCGCGACCGCGCAGGGACTTCAGCATTCGCATTGCATCCGGCGCGTCGCCCGGCTTGCCGAAGGGTCGTTGGCCGTCGTGGACGATTGTGTCCGCGCCAATGACGATCGCTCCCTCGAACGCTGGGCCGGTCGCGACCGCCAGGGCCTTGGCGAGCGCGAGTTCGACGCAATCCCGCTCCGCGTCGCCAGTCAGCGGTTCGTCGATGTCCGAGGCCGCCACGTCGAATGCGGTCAGCAACGCCGCCAGGAGTTCGCGGCGGCGAGGAGAGGCGGAGGCGAGGATCACACGCGCCATCAGCCATTCGCCTCGGGATCGAGCAACGTGAGCTGCGAGACGCATTCGATGTGGCCCGTCTGGGGGAACATATCGAGCGGCGTGACGTGGTCCAGGCCATAGCCGGCTTCGACCAGCAAACGCAGGTCACGCGCGAGAGTGGCGGGGTTGCAGGACACGTAGACAACGCGCCCGGGCCGAAACTTCGCGATCGATTCGAGCACGGCAGGAGCGCAGCCAGGCCGGGGCGGATCGAGGAGGATGGCGTCTGGCGCGACATCGAGGAACGGCAGGATGTCTTCGACCTTGCCGGCGCGCATCTCCACGTTCGGGGTGCCCGCGATGTTCACGGCGGCATCGGCGACGGCCTGGTGCGACTCTTCGATCGCTATCACGCGTTCGAAGCGGTCGGCGAAGATGACGGCGAAGGTGCCGACACCAGCGAACGCATCGACGAGCAGGCGTCCGCGCTCGGGCAATGCTTCGCCGACAAGCCGGGCCATTTGCTCCGCCTGGGCTGCATTGACCTGGAAGAACGCTGACGCCTGGACGCGAAAGTCGTGGCCCGCGAGCCGTTCGCGGTATGTCGTCTGGCCCGTTTCGAAGGGCACACCGGGAACCTCCGGGAACACGAGGAAATCGCCGGTGGCGGGGGAACGTCGCATTTGCACCTGGTGGAGGCCGCTGCCGTGGCCCTGGAGCTCGGGCAGGCGTTCGTTCAGCCAGGGGTCGGCGATAGGGCAGGTTTCGACCTTGAGGAGGCCGCGGCCCTTGCGGCGAATGAAGCCGATGTCACCGTACAAGCGGCCCGTGGAAAACCGCAGGTGGTTTCGATAGGACCAGGGGTGCTGCGCGCCGACGATGGGGCGAACAACCGAGTCGTCGAGATGGCCGATACGGCGAAGCTGTTCGCGCACGACGTCCTCCTTGGCGCGGAGTTGGGCCGGGTACGCCATGTGCTGTAGCTGGCAGCCGCCGCATTCGCCGAACAATGCGCAGCGCGGGACCACGCGGTCGGGGGATGGCTCGACGACGCGAACGGCGCTGGCTTCGATATAGTCGCCGTGGACACGGTCCACGACCGCTTCGACCAGTTCACCGGGCGCCGCAAACGAGATGAACACCACGCGACCGTCTTCGAGGTGGGCGAGAGACGCGCCGCCGAAGATGATGGGGCCCGCACGAAGGGTCAAGATTTCGCCCTCCGGGGGAGAGCTGGGCGAGGAACGACGTGCGCGACGAGTCATGGGAAGGATTGCTCGATGGCCAGGAAGTTGGTGACGGCGGCGAACCTCAGTCTATGAAGCGCCGGGCACCCACACCATCCCGAGCTACGGCTGAGCTGGGGGAGTCACGCCCATGTTGCGCATGAACCGCTGCATCGTATCGGGATTGAGCCAGTTCCACGGCGCATTCGCTGTGCCCTGGATCCAGTCCTCGAACTCCTTGCCCGCTTCATTGGTCATCGTGCCCAGTTCAACGTTGGCATCGACGAGCTTGCTCGCGGCCACGAACATCTCGCCCCAGCGCGCGAGCACCTCCGCGTACTGCGTGCCGAACTTGAGGGCGCGTTCGGATGGGCCAAAGAAGCTGTTGGCTGGGGGCATGGGTTCACTCGCATTCACTTCGACGGGTAGGCCGACGTAGGGCAAGTATAGCGGGCGACAGGAGGTGTCGCGCCTGGAACATTTGTGTTGACAAGCGAACGTGCGTTCTACTATCTTGGCGACATCTTAGAACGGATGTACTGGTCATGATCAACCCGCTCCTCACCATCGGCTTTCAACTCTTCCTCATCGGATCCGCCTCGACCGTGATAGCCGCGATGGTGCGCGAATACCGGGCGAGCGTCCGAGCCACCGTCGGAGTTAAGCGGACGCCGCCGTACGCCGCCACGCCGCTGCCCGCACGAATGGCGCCGAGAACAATCGCTGAACGACCAGCCCCACGCGTTCGTCAGCAGGTGGGCGCGCGGTCTCGCGCAAGCCGAGTCAGCGGGCCGCCCGCCGTGGCGCACGTTGCTCCGTACTCCTGGGGCGCTTCCGTTCCGCGTTCCGCTCGACGGTCCGCACTCCTCGGATGATCTCGATGCGCGACAACAGGCGGGAGAGCTGCTCCAGCCCGGTCGTCTCGAACGTCGCGAGGATGCTCACGGAGCCGTCGCCGTTTTCCACGGTGCGGACCCCGACCATGTTCACCTTGTCCTCGGTGACGAGGGTGGAGATATCGCGGAGCAGGCCTACGCGGTCCCACGCCTCGATCCGTATCGACGCCGGGTAGAGTTTCGCGACAGTCCCCCACTCCACTTCAACGATGCGTTCGCGCTCACTCTCGCCCAGGACGTTGTGGCAGTCTGCCCGGTGGACAGTTAAGCCACGCGCGCGCGTCACGTAGCCCACGATCTGGTCGCCCGGCAACGGGTTGCAGCAACGCGCCATCGTCGTCAGCAGGTTGCCAACGCCAAGCACCCGAAGTCCGGGTCCCCCCAGCGTCGCCGGGGCCTGTTTCGCCGGGAGTTGAGGCGGTTCCTGCAGCGCTTCCTCTTCGTGCTGGAGGACGGCACCAAGCTTCGTGGCGATGGTGTTCGTGCTGACGCCGCCGTAGCCAACCGCCGCCAGGAAGTCATCCCACTCCGTGTAGTTAAACAGCGAGAGAAGCTGCACCTGGCGCTCGCTCAGATCGACGGCGAGGCGGCGCATCTCCTTATCGACCAGTTCGCGGCCGCGCTCGATGTTGTCCGCACGCTGCTGCTTGCGGAACCACTGGCGGATCTTCTCTTTCGAGTGCGTTGTGCGGATGTAGCCGAGGTTGCCGTTGAGCCAGTCCCGCGAGGGGCCCTTGCTGGCGCGACTACGCATGATATCGACCACATCGCCGTTCTTCAGCGCGTAGTTCAGCGGCACCATGCGCCCATGCACCTTGGCCCCAACCGTTTGATGGCCGAGGTCCGTGTGGATGCGGTAGGCGAAGTCGAGGGGCGTCGCGCCCGCGGGCATATCCAGCACCTGGCCCTTGGGCGTGTAGACGAACACCTGGTCCTGGAAGATGTCCGTCTTGACGCTCTCAACGAACTCTTCGGCGCCGGAAAGGTCGCGCTGCCATTCCAGGAGTTGGCGCAACCAGGCCATGCGCTCCTCATCGCGCCCTTCCCGCTTCCCGCCCTCTTTGTACCGCCAATGGGCGGCCACGCCGTATTCCGCGATGCGATGCATGTCGTGCGTGCGGATCTGGATTTCGAGCGGGCGACCGCCGAGGGAGATGACGGTCGTATGGAGCGACTGGTAGTGGCTGTCCTTGGGATTCGCTATGTAGTCGTCGAACTGGCCGGAAATCGGCCGCCAGAGGGCGTGGACGGCGCCCAGGGCGTGATAGCACTCACCGACGTTGTCCACGAAGACGCGGACCGCCAACAGGTCGTAAATCTGGTCGAACGATTTCGCCTGGACGGCATAGCGATCCATCTTCTGGTAGATGCTGTAGATGTGCTTTGCCCGCCCGGTGACCTCGGCCACTATTCCCTGGGCGGCAAGGTGGTCACGCAACGACTGCGTTGCCTCCTCGATATACCGCTCCCGTGCATCGCGCTTCGCATCCAGGAGCTCCGCTATCTCCTTGTATTTGCCCGGCTCCAGGTATCGGAAGGCGAGGTCTTCAAGTTCCCACTTTATCTGCCAGATGCCCAGGCGATTGGCGAGGGGGGCGAAGATCTCCTGCGTCTCGCGAGCGATCCGGCGCCGCTTCTCTTCCGGGAATGCATAGAGGGTGCGCATGTTGTGGAGGCGGTCGCAAAGCTTGATGAGGACAACGCGGATGTCCTCAGCCATGGCGAGGAACATCTTCCGAAGATTCTGCGCCTGGATGCCATCGCGCGCTTCCTCGTCGTCCTCGGCGAACTTAATGGGTAGCTTTTCAAGCTTGGTCAGGCCATCGACGAGGCGCGCTACGTCCCCGCCAAATTCCTTCGCGAGCACCTCGTTGGGGATGCCGCAATCTTCCTGAACATCGTGGAGGAGCGAGGCAGCGAGGGCATTCTGGTCGAGTTCGAGGCCCGCAACGGCGAGAGTGACGGCCACCGGATGCGTGATGTACGGGTGCCCGGTCTTGCGCACCTGTCCTTCGTGGCATCTCTCGGCGAACTCATAGGCAGCGCGGATGATATCGAGGCGCTCGGCGGGCAGGTACACCGCGGCGCGGCGCAGTACGTCGTCGATGCTTTCAACATCGCTGCCTGACGTGAGCTCCTGCGTCTGCAATTGCGCGACCATTCTCTTTGCCGGGGCGGAGGTTCGTCGCCTATCCTACCATGCATACTTCGGCCCGGACGAACGACTTTCATGACAAACCGCTTCCAGGCGCCGCGTGGCACGCAGGACATCCTCCCCGCAGCCCAACCGTACTGGCGCGCGGTGAATGAGGCGCTGCTCGAAGTGACGCGGCTGTTCGGCTATCGACGCATCGACACACCCGTCTTCGAACAGGCGGAACTCTTCGAAAAGGGCAGCGGCGATACCACCGACGTGGTCGAAAAGGAGATGTACACCTTCACCGACCGCGGCGAAGAACACCTCGCGCTCACGCCGGAGGCGACGCCAGCCGTCTGCCGCGCCTACCTCGAACATGGCATGTCCAGCTGGCCGCAGCCCGTCCGGCTCTACACGACGCACCCCATGTTTCGCTATGACAGGCCACAGAAGGGGCGCTACCGTCAGCACACGCAGTTCGATGTCGAGGTCCTCGGTTCGAGCAGCCCGCTGGTCGATGCCGAGGTGATCGAACTGCTCTGGCGGCTGTACGAACGCCTCGGCATCCAGGGGATCGAGGTGCGGCTCGGTTCAATCGACGATCCTGGGCCCCGCAAAGCCTACGTCGAGCGGCTCAAGGAGTATTACCGGCCGCACCTGGAGAAGATGAGCGAGGACAGCAAGCGACGCTTCGACCGCAATCCGCTGCGCCTCCTCGACAGCAAGGACGAGCGTGACCAGCAGTACAAAGTCGCTGCTCCGAAGCTGATTGACCAACTCAGCGACGGCGCCGCGGCTCACCAGGCCGCCGTCCAGGACGCGCTGACCGCTGCGGGAATCGCCTACCGCATGGACCCGTACCTCGTGCGCGGACTCGACTACTACAACCGCACAGTCTTCGAGATGGTGCCCGCCGCGGACGAGCGCGCGCAGGGCACGGTCGGCGGGGGCGGGCGCTACGACGGACTCATGGAACTGCTGGGCGGCCCCGCCACGCCCGGCATCGGTTTCGGTTGCGGTATCGAACGCATGATCCTGGAGATGGAACGCAACGGTGTGGCTTTGCCGGAAGTCGCGCTTGCAGATGCCTACGTCATCCACAAGGGCGAGGGTTCGTCTCGCATGGCAGTGCGCCTCGCGGGAGAGCTGCGGGCTGCGGGCGTGGCCACGGTGATGGGCGAAGGCGAGCGCTCGTTCAAGGCGCAGATGCGCGCGGCCAACGCGGCGGGCGCGAGGGTGGCGCTCATCCTCGGCGAGAACGAAGTCGCCAGCGGGACTGCGGTGGTAAAGGACCTCGCGGGCGACGCGGACCAGGCAGAGGTCGCAACTGACAGTGTGGCCGCGGCCGTCCAGCAGTTGTTGCACCCGTAGTTCACGCATTCCGCGGAGGCGCCTCCATCACACGATCGTAGAGTCGTCCCGCGTTCGCGACCGACCGTTCGACGTCCTCTGCGAGCATCCAACGTTGGTCGATGAGCGCCTCGGCTGCCTTCCGAACCAGTTCGAGGTATTGCGACCGGTCACCGTACCGCTCTTCGATGGAAGGCCGAGGGTCGCCGGACGCCGCCCGCTCGGCTGCCGTGCGCGGGAACGGGATAGTCGAACCCACCATATCGGTGATCTGGCCAACGCCGCCGATATCCGGGTGGCGGACGTTCCATCCCGCGTACGTCGCGACGGGGACCGCAACCTCTGGCAGCCGGATGCCCGCGACTTCGTTTCCATCCGAATCCACGGCCGATACAAGCGCCTTGCCGGCCGCCGAAGAGCGCGACGCGAAGAGTGCAAGGTCAGGTGTCACGGCGCCCGGAATCGTCCCCAATCGCGTCGTGACCTCCTCAACCAGGACAGCCGTGCAATCCTCGTAGGTTGGGACGGCCGAGGTCGGCGGTTCAGATCGCCCGTCAACCCACCCATCGAGGTTGATGAGAGCTGCGCGCAGGAGCGGGGTCTGGTTGAGCATGTTGAGCAGGTTCGCAGTGCGCTGTTCCGGGTTGAGGAACGGTCGGTCGCTGAGCTGCGGCATGCCCGCGCCGTGTTGACAGCCGGCGAGCATGTAGACGCGTACGTCGTCCGGCGGCGCGAGGTCGTGGCCCGTCGCTGGATCTCCGTGCACAAGGAAGGCGTCCGAGCGCCAATATTCGTTGCCCGTGTTGACCTCGAAGATCTTCGGGGCGCCGCCACGGCCACGCTGGGCGTCAAGCAACGTCGCCTCCGACGAGCTCGACGGGACGTATGCGAACGGCGGATCGTACGCTGGACCCTGGACGTACTGGACCGACGGTTGGGCGCCCCTGAAGTTGAACTCGCCCCTGCGCGCTCCAGACACCTGCGAAAACACGCCATCGAAGACCTGCCTCCCGGCTTCATCGACGTTGCATCCGACACGTACGAATTCGCGGAGGAAGCGTCCAGTCTGGGAAACGCCGTGAACGACCGCCCGCCGAAGAGTTCCCGCGCAGGGGTTCGCATCGCTCGCGTCATACCGAAGGAACGAGGCTATGTCGCGAATCGACAGGAGACCGACCCCGGTCACCGGGCAGGCGGCGGCGCGATAGGAGAGTTCGTAGACGCGCCCGATTTCGAACTCGCCGTCGAGTGTGATCCACTTCGCGTTAGCGGTTTCGTGTCCCGAACCGTCCCTGCGGGCGAAGCGCCAGTGCTGGCGGGGAATGGTCGTGCGCGTCCCGCCGTGGTGGCCCGACACGGTGAGCACGCCTCCGGGATCATCGAGGTCGGCGGCGGCATACGCCTCGTGCATCTGTTGGTCGTTGAATGATGCGTGAACGGGCCAGTGCCCAAGGTATTCCGAGTGTCGCGCGGTCAGCGGCTGGAACTGCACGGTTACAGGTGCCGTGCGAAGGGCGCCATCCGTGTCGACCGCGACCGGTGCGCTGAGGCCAAGGCGGCTCGTCGAGCGCAGGACATCCCACTGCCAACCACAGAGGGCAACGGTGAATCCCTGGCGCAAGAGCAGGCCGTCGCCGGGCTCGACGCGTTCCGTCGGCGTGAGGTCCATCCCCGCGGGCGGGAAACTGAACGGCAGCAACGCGCTGCGCCCGCGATTGACGACGGAGCTGTACAGCCCGCCATTGCCCCTCGCCGGGTCGATGGGCTTGAGCAGGACGAGGTCGGCCTCGAAGCGCACAAGGCCATCGGGCCCACGTTCGGCGATATCCAGGTCGGCAATGCCATCGTTGAGCTTGTTGCCGGGGTCCACCGCGAAATGGACAAGCACATCAACCCGTTCGTACGCCCCGGTGTCGCCGAAGGATTGGCCGCCCTCGTAGGGGCCGCGTTTGCGGATTTCGAACGTTTCTACTGTCATGAGCGCAGTCTACAGAACTAAACGTCCGTTGTGGACTCCGAGTCTCGCTACGGCAAACCGGCTTCATAGAGACGCGCAGGGGGCGCATCCCGGGGCGTCTCATGGCGGCGCGTTGTTCGCTGAGCCGGCCGGTGAGGTGAGGCCGTTTCAGCGAAGGGTTCGGAAGAATTCGCGCACATCCTGGAGCAGCGCTTCGGGCTGTTCCAGCGCCGCGAAGTGGCCACCCTTCGGGAATTCCGTCCAGCGTTGGACGTTGAAGCGGGACTCGGCCCAGCTTCGCCGCGCGCGATAGATCTCCTTCGGAAAGTCGGCGTTGGCGATGGGCACCGTGATGCGCTCTTGCGAACGCATACCCTGGTCGCGGCGCGATTCGTAGTAAAAGTTCGCCGCGGTCGCCATGCTGTTTGGCGCCCAATAGAACATGATGTTCGTGAGCAACTGGTCCTTCGTGTAGACGGACTCGATGTCACCGCCGCAGTCGCTCCACGTGCGGAACTTCTCGACGATCCAGGCGGCCATCCCGGCCGGGGAATCAGCCTGGGCGATGGCAAGCGACGTTGGCTTTGTACCCTGGAGATTGCTATAGCCGGTTTCGCCCGCGACAAACGCCTCGCGCGCCAGCTTGAGCGTCATGTCTTCCGGCGAGGTGGCATCCGGCGGAGGCTGAGCGACCATCATGTTGAGGTGGCTGCCGACGATCGCCTCCGGGTGGGTTGCGGCCATGCGCGTGGTGACAACGGCGCCCCAGTCCCCGCCTTGCGTGCCATAGCGCGCATACCCAAGTTCACGCGTCATCAGTGTGTGAAACGCCTCAGCCGCGCGCGATGGACCCCAACCTCGTTCCGTCGGCTTGCCGCCAAATCCATAACCGGGAAGGGCGGGAATAACAACATCGAAGCTGTCCTGGTCGTTGCCACCGTGAGCCGCCGGGTCCGTGAACTTGTCGATGAGATGGTGGAATTCGTAGATGGACCCGGGCCAACCGTGGACGAGCAGGAGCGGGAAGGGGTTCGGGCCCTTACCCTTGACGTGCCAGAAGTGAAAATCGACGCCGTCAAGCTCCGTGAGGAAGCCCGTGTAGTCGTTGAGGGCGGCCTCGTGCTTCCGCCAGTCGTAGGTCGTGCGCCAATATTCACACAGTTCGCGAACGTAGGCGGGGTCCGCGCCGTAGTCCCAGCCCACGCCGGGGAGCGTGTTGGGCCAGCGCGTGTTGGTCAGGCGCTGGTTGAGGTCGTCGAGGACGGGTTGGGGAACATCGATGCGGTATGGTCGTGGAGGCATAACGAGCGCATTGTAGCGACTTCTGGATTCCTTGACCGAGAGCGCGCGCAATCCCTACGATGGTTCTCCCCGGCCGCCGAGGTAGCTCAGCCGGTAGAGCACTGCACTGAAAATGCAGGTGTCCCCAGTTCGAGTCTGGGCCTCGGCACCACCCTTTTCAATCCGCTCCCGCCCCGAAGGGCGGGAGAAACATGCCAAGCGATCCGTCCGCGCCAGTTGTTGTGGTGTTTCAATCCGCTCCCGCCCCGAAGGGCGGGAGAAACCTGTCGCGCCTGCATCTCATTGATTGGCTTGTGACGGTTTCAATCCGCTCCCGCCCCGTAGGGCGGGAGAAACCCGCCACCATCCCGGCGCGCTTGAGTTTCAACTCCTCGACCGCGTTTCAATC
>DAOTTM010000217.1:0-3432 GCA_034437915.1 Dehalococcoidia bacterium
GATGCTCGATGGCACAGGATTACCGTGGTCGGTCGCGGTCCTCGGCGGGGATGTCGTCGGTTGTGGTCTGGCCCAACACGCCCTCGAACAGGGCGGCCACCTCCGCGTTGGCCTGGAGGATTACGCTGGACCCCGCCAACCCTCCAACACCGAACTCGTTGCCGAGGCAGTCGCCCTGTGCGCCGCCGTCGGCCGCCCGGTTGCAAGCTGCGCTACAGCCGCTGCTCTCCTCGGCGTCGCCGACTTTCGTTCATCGTGAGGCGCTGAAGGGGAATCCCCCGCGATCAGCGAATGACGAAGTACCGCGCCGCCGGGTGATGCGCCACGATCGCGCTCGTCGTCTGCTCCGGGTGCCACTGGAATGTCTCGCCGAGTTCCACGCCGATTCGGCCTGGCTCCAACAGCGTTGCCATCCCCACCTGCTCCTCGAGGTCCGGGCAGGCCGGGTACCCGAAGGCGTACCGGCTCCCCTGGTAGTGCTGCGAAAATAACTCTCTGATGCTCGCCGAATCGTTCCCGGCGATCCCTAGCTCCTGGCGTATACGCCTGTGCCAGTACTCCGCCAACGCTTCCGCGCTCTCGACGGCGAACCCGTGGAAGTGCAGGTACTCCTTGTAGTCGTCCACGGCGAACAGCTCCTGCGCGAACTCGGTCGGACGCGGACCCATCGTCACGATTGACATCGCGAGGACATCGTATTCCGGGGACTCACCCTCGTTCGGCGCCGCCCGGAAGAAGTCCGCGATGCACAAGCGTTTCCCGCTCGGCTGCCGCGGAAACCGGAATCGCACCGGTTCACCCGTCACCGCGCCCGCTTCGAAGCCCGGCCACACGACAAGGTCGTTCTTGTCCGCGAGGCAGGGGAAATAGCCGTAAACGACCTGGGGCGACAGGAGCTGTTCGGCGATCGCCCGCTCCTGCCAGCGCCGGAACACCGGGCGAATCTCCTCTTCCGTGAGCGAGGAATATTCCGCCTCGCTTCGCTGTCCCTTCTGGTATTGCCACTGCCCCCGGAACAACGCGACCTCGTTGATGTACGAGAACACCTCCCGCAGTGGCACCCCGCGCACGACTCGGCTGCCCCAGAACGGTGGCGTCGGCACCGGCTGTGTTGCGCCAAGCCGCACTTCCGAGGCCACGTATTCTTGATCCGCGGTGTCGTCCGCGGCGCCCACCGGCGGCGTCGCCACGCGCACGGTGTCGTATCCCGTGTCCTCGCTCGCCTCAACGACTTGACCGCCGCGCGTCAACACCGGGATTGGCTCGCCCGCTTTAATCGCCCGCATAACGGTGTCCAGCGTCGCCAGCCCCTCGAAGGCGTCCTGGCAATAGAACACGCTCCCCTTATAGATGTCGCGAAGGTTCTGCTCCACGTACTTCCGCGTCAGCGCCGCCCCGCCGAGCAGCACGGGGTAGCCGAACAGCTCGCGCGCGTTCAGCTCCTCCAGGTCCTCGCGCATCACGACCGTGCTCTTCACAAGCAATCCGCTCAGGCCAATGGCGTCCGCCTTGACCTCGTTTGCCTTGTCGATCACCTGTGAAATCGGCTGCTTGATGCCGATGTTGTGCACCGTGTAGCCGTTGTTCGTGAGGATGATGTCGACGAGGTTCTTCCCGATGTCGTGCACATCCCCGCGCACCGTCGCGAGCACGATCGTGCCCTTCCCGCCGCCGTCCAACTTTTCCATGTGCGGTTCCAGATGCGCGACCGCCGTCTTCATCGTCTCCGCGCTCTGCAGGACGAAGGGTAGCTGCATCTTCCCGGAGCCGAACAGCTCCCCCACTTCGCGCATCCCGTCCAGCAGGTAGCTGTTGATGATCGTGAGCGCGTCGTGCTCTCGCAACGCCTCGTCGAGGTCCACGTCGATGCCACGCCGGTCGCCATCGACAATGCGCCGCGTCAGCCGCTCTTCGACGGGTAGCAGCGTGCGGTCCGCCTTTGCCATCTTCTCGTTCTCGACGCCCTCGAAGAGCGACATGAAGTGCGTGAGCGGGTCATATCCGCCCTCGCCATTCTCATCCGCTGGTCGCCTGCGGTCGTAAATCAGGTCGAGCGCGGCCTGCAATTGCGCTTCGGGGATACGATTGAGCGGCACGATCTGTTTCGCGTTCACGATCGCCGCGTCCAGCCCGTACCCAATCGCCTCATTCAGGAACACCGAGTTGAGCACCTTCCGCAGCGTCGGCTTCAGCCCGAACGAACAGTTCGATACGCCCAGGATCGTGTGCACGCCCGGCAGTTCGGTCTTGATCGCGCGAATAGCGTTAAGCGTCTCCATCGCGTCGCCGCGAAGGTCTTCCTGTCCTCCCGAAAGCGGGAACGTCAGGCAATCGAACAACAGGTCGCCCGGCTCCATCCCGAAGCGATTCACAGCGATGTCGTAAATCCGCTTCGCCACACGCACCTTCCACTCGCACGTCCGTGCCTGCCCCTCCTCGTCGATCGTCAGCGCGACGGCCGCCGCCCCGTGCCTCTTGATCAGCGCCAACACCCGCGTGATCTTGCGCTCGCCGTCTTCCAGGTTGATGGAATTGACCAGCGCCTTGCCGCCGTACAGTTTTAGCGCCGTCTCCACGACCGGCGGCTCGGTCGAATCGAACATCAGCGGCAATGTCGATTGCGTTCGCAGCGCCGCCGTCACCTCCTGCATGTCTGGGACACCGTTCCGCCCGACGTAGTCCACCATCACGTCGAGGACGTGCGCGCCCTCGCCCGTCTGCTCCTTGGCGAGCGCCACGATCCCGTCGAGGTCGTGTTCCAGCAACAGGTCGCGGAAGGCGCGCGATCCTGTCGCGTTCATCCGCTCCCCGACCACGAGGAAGGACGTGTCCTGCGCGAACGGTACGGACGTATACAGGGACGCCGCGCTCCCACTCTCGCCCACGGTGTCATGCAGCGCCGCGCGGTCCTTCGGCGCCTTTCGCCCAATCGCCGCGACCGCCGCCACGATCATCGCCGGGGTCGTCCCGCAACAGCCCGACACGAGGTTCGTCCCGAACTCTTCGACGAAAATCTTCTGGTAGCGCGCGAACTCTGCGGGAGTGAGTTTGTAAGCTGCCTGCCCATCGACCAGTTCCGGCAACCCCGCGTTCGGTCCAACGAACACCGGCCGCCGCGAATGCTCCGCGAGATAGCGCACGTGCTCTACCATCTGCTCCGGCCCCGTCGCGCAGTTCAACCCAACGATATCCACGACATCGAGCGCGTCGAGCACGGTCAAGGCGCAGGCGATATCGGAGCCGAGCAGCATCGTCCCCGTCGTCTCGATCGTCACGCTCGCAATCACCGGCAGGCGCGTCCCCGTCTCCGCGAAGACGTCGCTGATCGCCGCCAGGGCCGCCTTCGTCTGCAGCAGGTCCTGGCAGGTCTCCACCTTGAGCACGTCGATACCGCCCTCTATCAACCCCAGCGCCTGCTCGCGATAGCTGTGG
>DAOTTM010000218.1:0-5613 GCA_034437915.1 Dehalococcoidia bacterium
GGCGACGGCGGAGGCCGCCACCTAACGCCAATCGAAGTCGAAATCGACAAAGAGCGCCAGGCCCGCGAAGTCGCCGGCATCGTTGACACGCCCTATTTCCAGGAGCTTCGCGCCCAAGCGAAAGGGCTCAGGCAGACGGCCACCGAGAGCTAAACCCCTTGCTGTCATGCGGTTATTCCGCAGCCTTCGGCAACTCCGCCGGCTCATCCAGCGCCGAACGCGCGAGCTGTTCGAGGGCGCGGTCTTCCAGCGGCGGATTGTGCAGGCCGGCGCGGACATCGCGGTAATAACGTTCGATCGGTCGGCGCTTGAGCAGGCTCACGCCGCCGACGACGCGCATCGCGAGGTCCACCGCTTCGATGCAGTTGTTGAGCGTATCGATCTTGGCGATAACGACACGGTCGAGCGGCTTCATGCCGGTCCCGTCCTTCGTCTCCCATGCGCGCGCGGCGTCATAGATCAGGGCGCGGCTGCGCTGGAGCAGGAGGTCGATGCGGGCGATACGCGTGCGCACGCCGGGGAAGTCCTTGATCGTCGCGCCGCCGCCCGGGGCGCGTTCGCGGGCATACGCCACGGCGTAATCGCGCGCGGCCTGGGCGACGCCGATCGTGATTGCCGCAATCCCGAGGGCGAACCAGGCCACCCCCGCCGCCCCGCGCCGGTCGCCCTTGCCTGCCTCGCGTTGGTTGAGGAGGCGGTCTTGGGTCAGGAACAGGTCCTCGAAGACGACGTCGTGGCTGCCGGTGGCGCGCATGCCCAGGCTGTCCCAGGTCTCTTCGACGTGGAAACCGGGGTCGTCGCGAAAGACCATGAAGTTGGCCAGCGTTGGAGGGCCACCGGCGCCTGTGTCGAGGTGGACAAGGACGATGAAGTAGTGCAACGCGGGCGCCATCGTCGTCCACGTCTTGCGTCCATTCAGCAGCCACCCGCCTTCAACGGGCCGCGCCACGGTCTCCGGTACGCCCCCGCCCGCAGGACTGCCGAGGCCTTCTTCGGAGGCGACGGTGTTGCAGAGCCAGCCGTCCTCCACCGCGCCACGGCACATCTCGTCGAACCAGGCCTTCGGATATGCCGAGCCTTCCCGCTCCCCGCCGAAGAGTTTGAGGTGCATGTTCACCGCCATCGCCGTCGCGCCGTCGCCCCGCGCGAGCGTTTCTTGCACGCGCAGAAACGTGGTCAGCGAGACCTCGTGCCCGCCATTCGCCCGCGGCACCGTGAGCGCGAGCAGCCCCGCTTCGCGCATGTCCGCGAAGTTCTCGAACGGGAACGACGCGTCCAGATCGTGCACCGCCGCGCGGGTGGCGAAGCGCTCGGACAGCCCGTGGGCGATTCGAACCCAGTGGTCGCTATCGAATTCGCCGTCGCTCACTTCATATCAGACGGTCACGCCCACCTTCGCGGTGTTCTTCGCGATCGCGTCCGTGAGCGTTGGCCACAGTGACTTCGGCTGATCATGGCCCATCTTCGGCACAACCAACAGCTCCGAGCCAGGAATCGCCTCGTGCGTATCGATCCCGCCAGTAAGGGGCACCAGTGGGTCGATTTCGCCGTGGATCACCAGCGTCGGCGCCTTTACGGTCGCCAGCGCAGCCTTGCGGCTGCCAGACGCGGTCACAGCGACCATCTGTCGGACCGTCCCCGCTGGATAGAAGGAACGATCGTAGGCGCGCGCGGCATTCGCAAGGATGAACGCCTCATCAATGAGTTCGGGCAAGCTTCCAATGATCTTCGCGGTCGCGAGCCGATAGGCGATGTTCCCTTCGCGATCCATGGGAGCGGGAGTGAGCAGCCGCGCGATGGCTTCGGGATTGGGCGCGGGCAGCTCCGGGTTGCCGGTTGTCGACATGATTGAGGTGAGCGTCAGCGTGCGCTGCGGATGGTCGATGACGAACTGCTGCGCCACCATTCCGCCCAGCGATGCACCAACGATATGCGCCGCGTCGATCTTCAACGCGTCCAGCAGACCGGCGGCATCCGCGGCCATGTCCGAGAGGAGGTACGGCGCCTGGATGGGCTTGCCCGCCTCGGCGTCCTCCCGCATCTGCACGATGTCCGGGATACCCGCCGCGTCGAAGCGCGTTGAGAGACCCACATCGCGGTTGTCGAAGCGAATGACGTGGTGGCCGTGACCCGCGAGGAGCTCACAGAAACCCTCGTGCCAGGCAATCATCTGCGCTCCCAGGCCCATGATGAGGAGTATCGGAGGCGCGGATGGCGACCCGAAGGTGTCGTATTCGATCTGGATTCCGTTGGCTCTGATGTTCGGCATGGCGAGAGGATACCTGAAAACGAATTTCTTGGCAGGGGCCGGAAAATGAGACGAAGGCCCCGAGCGAACGTGCGCGCCAAGCTCCGAAAGGCGCCCGCTCGGCGCGAATGTCGCGGCCAAGGGCATGGTGTCGAATTCCTCCATAGGCCATACAACCGGGGGCTATGGCGCGGCACGGTAACGATTGCGTCCTGGCTGTTTTGTGAAGAATGTTACGTACCTAACACTATAAAGATTGACACGATCTCGGACGAGATTCACAGTGCGAAGTTATCAAGCCGAACGGACTGAATCATGGTCACCTACGCCAAACCCGGGTTCGTCACCGCCCACATCCTCAATCCCGCGATGATCCTGCTCACGAAGGTCGGTATCAGCCCCAGGGCGCGAACACCCTTCGCTTCAAGGGCCGCAAGACCGGCGACTGGCATTCGACGCCCGTCAACCCGCTTGCAATCGAAGGCGCCCGCTACCTCGTCGCGCCACGTGGCAACACTCAGTGGGCGCGGAACATGCGCGCCGGCGCCGAGGCTGAGCTCAAGATCGGCCGCAAGAGTGAGCGCATCACGGTCACCGAGGTCGCCGACTCCGATAAGCCGTCCATCATCGCCGCCTACCTCGAACGCTGGGGCGGCGTCACTCGCACCCACTTCGGCGCGACCGAACACCCCGACGCCGCCGAACTCGCGCGCCTCTTCGAACGCACCCCCGTCTTCCGCATCAAGCCGTAGCCCCGCGCATGCCGCCCGGCGCGATGTATCCGAGCCCGCACGTCAGTAAGCGTTCACGCCCTTGCGACGAACCATTCCCGGCGCAGCTCGATTCATTTCTCCCAATCTCCCGCGAAGTCGGGAGAGGGGCTGGGGTGAGGGCTTATTGCTGGTCGTTTGGCCTCGAAGGCGTCGTCCCATTCGCGGGCCGATTCCCCTGGAGCATCTGCGCCAGGAACGCCCCGAAGATGTTCGCGTTGCCCCCATCGCTTCCGCCGCCTCCGACGACGATGTCCGGCGTGATCTTCAGCCCCGCCGCCGCGATCGCCTTCGCCACTTCGATGCCGAACAGGTTCGATTGCCCCACCGCCTGCTGCTGACGGTCGTAGGCTTCGGCGGTAGCGGAACCGACGGCAAGTATTTTCTGACCCTCCGCGGCGCCTTCCAGCTCAACTGCGCGTGCGCGCCCCTCGGCCTCGATGATCGTCTTCTGGCGAGTCTGCTCGGCGACCTGGACACCGATCTGGGCCGTCACGACCGTAATCTGCTGGTCGGCCTGGGCGCGCGTGTTCTCCGTCGCGATGCGCTGCTGCTCCGCCTTCTGCTGCTCAATGAACATCTCCTGCTGCTGGGCGGCGATGACGCGGCGCGTGTGAATTGTCATCAGCTCCTGCGGCAGGATGATCTGGGAGATGAGCACCGAAACGCACTCGACGTGGTACTTCTCCAACTCCAATCGGGCGCGCGCTTCCGCCTTTGCTTGCTCGTCCGCGCGGTCCTGCATGAAGTTCATGGCTGCTGAAGACGAGGCCTGGTTGCGGAACGACGAGTCGATCATTGGATGGATGACGTGGTCGATCAGGTTCTCGATCGAGCCGATCTTCGCGACCATGAGCGGCGCCTGGTCCGGCCGAACGCGGATCACGACCTTCACACTCACGCGCATTTCGAAGCCATCGCGGCTGATGACGGCGAGCGGATTGAACAGTTGGAGACGCTGAATCTGGCCCGTCGGGTTGGCGGACAGTGTCGGCGTTTCCATCGATGGGCCGTTGTTCTCTTCGGCCCAGTCGATCGTCAGGTTCGTCGTCGGCACGATGTAGGCGATGTATGCCCAGCGGTTCAGGTAATAGACGCCCGGCCCCGCGACCTCCGCTTGGATGCCGCGGAAACCCTCCTGCACTACGTACCGCTCCTGCCCGGTGGCCAAACGCTCGTCTTCCGTCTGCCGCGGCGGCTCCTTGCCCACGTTCGAAACGAGCACCGCGACTTCGCCGCGCTGCACCACCGCCACCTTGTCCAACTGCACGTCGAACATCATGGGGTTGATGTAGTACGTGCCTGGGCGCAGCAGGTCGTACTGCGGCCCGCGCTGGCCCTGGTTCGTCAGGAATCCGGAGGCATCCTGGAAGTCCTGGTGCCCCTCGACGCTCGGCGCGACGAGTTCGCCGTTCGGCAGCGGCTTGCCGTCCTTGGCCGTCACGAGGCCCACCTGGTTCGCCGTCACAATAGTCGCCGGGCGCACCTCCACCGCGAACAGCTCCGTGTTGATGCGATAGCGGCCGGGCAGCATCACTTCGATCTGGGGTCCGCGTTCTCCGCCCTTTTGGACGAATGCTTCGCCGTCCTGGAACGAGATATGCCCCTCGATCGAATGCGCGAGCAGCCGACCGGGACGAATGGCGTCGCCGTCGCGCGCGCTCACGAGGCCGATGTTCCCCTGCGGGATGATCAACGCCTCGCCGATCTTGATGCGAAACAGGTAAGTGTTGATGCGGTACTGGCCCGGCGCCAGGATGTCGATCTGCGGGCCCTTCTGACCGCCCGCGCGGAGGAAGGCTTCGCCGTCCTGGTAGGTGTCGTGCCCCTGCACCTTGCGCGCGAAGATCCGGCCGGGGTCCAACGATGCGCCGTCGATCGACTCAATCATGCCCACCTGGTCGTCCTGGATCAGGATCATGTTCCCCTTCGTCACCTTGTAGAGAAACGGCGGGAGGAAGTGCAGCCCCGGCGGCAACACGCGCGCCTGGATGCCAACTTCGCCCCGCATCGCGACGACGCGCCCTTCAGGCAGTCCCTTTCCCACGAAGCGGCGTTCCATGATGCCGACCTGTTGGCCGCCGATATTGACGAGCATGTCGCCCGCGATGACGAGGACAGCGAACAGCACGATCATGCTGCCGAGGATGATGAGGATTGCGATACCCATGTTTGGCTTGGTTCTTTCCGTCCTCCCCTGGAAGGACCGATTAGGCCCGGTTGGGCGCCCTGAGCAGCTGCCTTTGCGCCCGACTCCCGATCAACTCCCAAGCCTACGCCTCTCCCCAACGCCGATCCATCAGGAAGATCCTCTACCCCGCCCCGCCACCATAGCCAACGCCACCCCCGACTGCGAAGGAGGGGTACGCTGCCCGGCCCCGCACAGATCGTCGCACTGTCCGCCCATGTGCAGGCCTCCCCATCCGTAGCCCGACCGCCAGGGAGGGTTCGCGGTTCCCAACAACCACGGGCCGAGCTTCAGTTCCGGTCCAGGAAAGCCAGCACCTCGCGATTGTAGTCCGCGGGGTTCATCGCGTTCATCGCATGCCCGGCTCTCGGTACGATGACTTCCTCGGCGTGGGGGAGGCGCTGGTG
>DAOTTM010000219.1:0-2530 GCA_034437915.1 Dehalococcoidia bacterium
CCGCGCCCTCACCCCCGACCCCTCTCCCGACTTCGCGGGCGAGGGGAGTAACGGTCGAAGCGATTCCCGAGAGGGCGGTGAGGGCCTCTTCCGCAGATTGGGGGCGCTTCGTGGGGTCCTTTTTCGAGCAGGCGGAGGACGAGCGTTTCGAGGGTGGCGGGCACGTCCGGGCGGTGCCAGGAGAGGGCGATTGGCGGCGTGTTGAGGTGCTGGGTGATGAGCGCGACGGTGTCGTCGCCGACGAAGGGCGGGCGGCCAGCGATCATCTCGTAGAGCACGCAGCCGAGCGAGTAGAGGTCGCTGCGCGGGTCTGGCGGCTGGCCCATCGCCTGTTCGGGCGCCATGTAGGTCGCCGTCCCGAGGAAGCTTCCGTGCTGGGTCATGCGCGTGCGGTCCAGGGCCGCCGCGAGCCCGAAGTCGCCGAGCTTTGCGGTGCCCGTGTCGTCGAGGAAGACGTTGGCGGGCTTGAGGTCGCGGTGGATGACGCCCTTTGCGTGGGCGAAGGCGAGGGCGGCGCAGACCTGCGAGGCGAGCCGCACGGCGTCCACGATGGGCAGGCGGTGGTCTGGCGCGCTGGCGATGCGGTCGAGGACGGAGCCGCCGGACATGTACTGGTAGACGGTGTAGAGCGCCCCGCCGTCTTCACCCGTATCGAAGACGGAGACGATGTTGGGGTGGTCGCCGAGCCGAGCGACCGCCTGCGCTTCACGCCGCACACGCTCCAGCCCATCGCCGTCAAGCCCCTCGACCACCGCCAGCGCCACGTCCCGGTCGAGCCGCGTGTCGTGCGCGAGATAGACCTTCTTCGACCCGCCCTCGCCGAGGAAACCATGGACGGTGTAGCGGCCGGAGGCGAAGGATGCGGGGAGTGGGCGCGGGACGGGAGCGACTGGCGGCGGAACCGCAAGTAACAGCGGCGAGGCGCACTCCCCGCAGAACTTGTGGCCAGCCGGGTTCTCGAAGCCGCACGACGGGCAGTTCATGTCGCGGCCTCCACCACCGCGTACACCCGGTGCGTCCCCGCCAGGCCCTTAAGGGTCAGCTCAGTGCCGTCGTCGAAGGCGAATTGGCCCGAGGGGGCGACGAGTTCCTTGAGCAAGCTGGAGACGAGCACCTGGCCGCCGACCGCAGCGGCGCCCACGCGTGCCGCGAGGTTCACGTGCTTGCCGAAGAAGTCCTCACCCTCCTTCTGCATCTCACCGGTGTGCAGGCCGATGCGAACGCGAATCGAATCCAGCGGCCGCTTACTCCCCTCTCCCGCGAAGTCGGGAGAGGGGTTGGGGGTGAGGGCGCGCTGGATGGCGAGGGCGCACTCCACTGCGCGGCGGGCGCTGGAGAAGGCGACCATGTAGCCGTCGCCCATGGTTTTGACGACGTTGCCGCTGTGGGCGCGCACCTGCTCTTCGATGATGGCGTTGTGGGCGCGGAGGAGCGTCATCCACCGGGTGTCGCCCATGCCCTCGTTCAGGGCGGTGGAGTTTTCGATGTCCGAGAAGAGGAGGGTGACGGTGCCGTCGGGGGCGGCGCGGGACGCGAGGTTGGGGCGGTCGCGCTGGACGGCGTTCGCGACGAGGACGATGGACTTCGCCGAGTCCGTGTCGGCGGGGATCTCCATCAGGCCGACGCGGAGTTTGGTCGCGCGTTCAAGGGAGGGGGCCATCTTCATCTCGCGGAATTCGCTGATGGCGAAGTCAAGGTGCTCGATGGCCTCGGCGCGCCGCGCCGGATAGTGGGTGAGGAAGAGTTCGGCGAGCTGGAGGCGGATGATCGCAATCTCCGGACGGAAGCGCATCTTCGTGGCGACTGCGAGGGCGGAGTTGTTGAACTCCAGGGCCTGGACGTGGTCGCCGAGGAAGGCGTAGGCAGCGGCGAGGTGGCGGTCCGTGACGGTGAGCCAGTGGCTTCCCGAGGTGGGGGTACGGCGCGGGCCACGAATGCCCGCCGCGGTTGCGGCGACGGCTTCCCTGTCAGCGACCAGGATCGCGCCCTCCAGTGCGTTCAACTCGAGGCCGAGGAACCAGGCCGAATCGGGATTGAGCTTTGAAAGACTCAGCCGGGCACGTTCCATCTCACCGGCCGCCGCCCAGGCATTGACGTACCATCCTGGCGGTTCCGGGAATTGCTCCAGGAAGGGACGGGTGTAGGTGTCCAGGTACTCCTTCGCCCGCCCCAGGTGGAGCATGGGGCGAAGCAATGCTATCAGGACCAATATGGCGCCCGTCTCACCGGGGAGGCGCGCGGCAGTGGCGACGACGTATTCGAGGCGTCCGTCGAGGGCGCCGAGCAGCATCTCCGCCTGGATCGAAGCCGAGATGAGCGCCGGTTCTGGGGACCGGCTTACCAGCTCGATGACGCGGCGAAGACAACGCTCCGCTTCGTCGCGTTCGCCCTCGCGAAGAAAGGCGAACGCGGCATTGCTGAGTGCGGCCACAAGGTTATCGAGCTTCACGCCCCGAGCGGCTTCGACCTGCCCGAGGATCTCGCGAACCTCATCAAGACTGAGAGGATTGAAAAAGAGCACAGATGGAGC
>DAOTTM010000220.1:0-3824 GCA_034437915.1 Dehalococcoidia bacterium
CCGAAGATCGGCGCGAGGACGGCCTCGGCCCTTTGCACCAGCGGCTTCACGTCTTCGCCAGCCTTGGCCCACGATTGCGACAATCGCAGGTAGTGAAACGCCGTCCGGTGTCGCAGCACCCCTTTCCACGCGCTGCCAGGGATCGCCCATGCATCCTCCAGCCTGGCGGCGGGCGACGGCGGTTTCTGATCCTCCGGCCAAACCACCTGCTTCGCGCGCAGCGGCTTCGGGCAATCCTTGGCGCCGTCGCCAATCCGCCACCAGCCGCGAGGCTTGAGCGCGAGCACGACTTCGACCTCCGGGCGGGTATCCGGCGACCCATCTTCCCCGGGCGGTTTAACGAGAGCCGTGCTCGCGACGTCGAGCCGGACCGGATGCGCCACATAGTTTTTGAAGGTGGCGAAGTTCGGCAGCGGGTTCCGGTGCAGATCGAACGTGCGCGCGATGAGCCTGACGACTTCGACCGCCCCGTAGCCCCGCCGGGTTTTCGCGCCGAGGCGAAACTCCACGCCGTGCAGGCTCGCCAGAAGCGCCTGCCACGTGGCACCCTCCGACGGCTGGTCCGTGCCGGGCGCCAGGCAGTCGATCAACTCCATCTCAAACGTGAAGCGGTGGCCGAGGGGGACGATCTCCTCGCTGAACAGTGCGCCCGTCCGGGCCGTCCCCCGGTGGTTGATCGCCGTGTGGCGGCGAATCTCGCCGCCACCGGCGACGAAACCGCCCAGGATCGCATCGCTCTTCAGCTCATCCGGGCGGCGCAGGCCGACCACGGGCCGGTCGTTCTGATCGTGGATGCACGCATCGCTGATCGTCAGCCGCGAGCCGGCTCCCTCTGCCTCCGTGCCGCGGTTCTGGAAGCCGAAGATGCGATTCCGCTCCGCGCTCCGATCCTCGCTCCGGTAGGGAGTTCGCACCAAGCCGGCGAGGGTCGTGCCTCGGAGCAGTGGGAGTCCATTGGCGTCGCGCACAAGGAGCTGATCGGCCCGGGCACCACCCTCGCCCGCACCGAGGTGCAGCGGCGTGCGGCACTGCAGCGTTACGCGCGCGACATGGCGGAATCGAAACGTCCTACGCTGCGGCTTGCTGGTCTCGCCGCGGGCGTCCCGATATTGTGGTGCGATCGTGCTCATCTGCGGGCGGCCTTGGCCATTTGCGCCGCGGCGATGGAAACGCCGAGCGCGATGTATTCGTCGTCCTTGTCCCCTCGCTTGGCCGCTTGCACGGACTCCGCGAGGATGGCGCCCAGCGAGTGCTTCTCCGCCGGAGGAACAAGCTGTTTCCAGACGCGCGCGCCATGTCTCTCGCCTTCGCAGACCTCGCGCATAGCCTTTACAAGCGCAGCCAAGTCCCTGGCCATCACCGCGGCCTCGCGCAGCCGGCTCCATTGGCTTGCGGAGGGCACGGGCCGGCCGGCAGCCACGAGGAGGTCGCCGGCCTCCGCCCATGCCTGGCTCCAGTCCGCCGCGAGCTTTTCAGCGGCGGCATCGCCGACGGGAACCGCGAGCGCCTCGAGCAGCAGCGACGAGGGCCTCCGCTTCGGTTCGGCTACGGGGGAAGACGGCGTTGGCTCGAAATCCGGCTGCAGCTCGATCCGATCAGGCGCCTCCCAGATCAAACGCGGATTGAGCGCGATCCGCCCCAGGCCCTCGGCCTGGTAAAGGCCGATTCCTCCGCTCGCCAGTTTACGCGCATGGGCGACGAACAGATCGTTCCGCTCCCACTTCAGTTTCTCGAACACAAGCACGCTGCCGCGGCCAAGCACCTGCCGCTCCGCCGCACGGCCCTTAAGGTGGCCGTTCCACGGCGAATAGCGGCGCACCACGAGGCGGCTGAGATCGCCCCGATACCCGATGCCATCCGCCGGGAGTCCGGAGGTCGCCCATAGAGCCTGCGGAACGAGCGTGGGATGCCCCGTCTCGGTATCGAACAGGGCGAGATCGCTGCAAAGATATATCACCAACAGTCGCGCGCCGGCCGCGTGCTCGTGCTCGTCGAGCGCGGCGAGCCCGACAGGCGGCCCGGCCATGCGGCGCACCCGGGTCCGGCCAAACTCCTTGTGCTTCGAGCGACCCAGCCGCACTTCGCGCCACGAACCCGGGTCAGTCGGAGCGAGGCATTTGGCAATGGCCACCAGAGCCTCCTGGGCATCCGGCGTGGCCCGCAGCTCCACGGCGAATCGCAGTCCGGCAGGGAGCGCGTGGTAACCGAAAAGTTGCTCGTCCTTGCTCCGGTCGAAGGCATTGCGGTCGGTGGCGCTCTTCAGCCGCAGTTCCAGCGGCGAGCGCCACCAGCGGAGCCCTCGCCCGGGCGTCGCCCCGTTCGAGCCATCGTTCGTCCACGCCACGTCTCCTTCGCGCAAGCGCTCCACCGCTGCGCCACCGCGCTGGCGCATGGCCTCCTCGTCGCCATCGAAGATCGCGTTGAACAGCCGACAGGTCCCTGGCCCCAGCTCGCCACCGCGATGGAAAACCTGCGGCATCGGGACCGCGGCCACGCCGTCGTGGAGCGCCAGTCGCAAACCGTCTCCAAATTGCACCCGTCCGTCCAGAAAAATATCCGGCCCCAGCGTCTTGAACAGCGCGGAAGCCGCGACGCCGAAGAGCAGGGAGCCGCGCAGGTAATCGACTCCTGCATACGTGGTCGTCGTCGTGCCGTCGGCCGAGACGAAGAGGTCGCTCAAAAGCTCCACTTCCAGCCACACGGGACTTTCGCCTGTCATGTTCCATCCTCCATCATCGTCGTTGCCAAACCGGCACCGCCCGTAACAGGTGCGGTCGCGCCCGCATCTGTTTCGGCGAATTCGACCATGCAGCGTCCCAGCCCGCGATGCCGTCCCATCCCGATGCGCCGGATCAGCCGGCAGGCGGTCCGCACAACCTTGAGATCTCCGGCAGAGTTTTTGTCGTCGAGCAACCGGACGGGCGCGTGCAAGGTAAGCGGCACGCAGACCTCGACCGCTCGCAACGTGTTTTCATCGGCGACGCCAGCATCGGTCAGCGCCGTGTTTCGCATTATTCGATAAAGCCGCGTGCGTTCGGCGGCGTGCTCGCGCAACCACGCCGCTTCCTCGCATGGGAGAAAGCCGTTGTCGACGACAAGCCGCCCAGGTGCGCACTCGTTAGCGCCATCGGGTCCGGGATTTGGCAATGCGGTGCGACTACTGTTTCGATCAAGGCGACGGGAGAGGCTTTCCGCCGTTTCGCCGAAGAGTTCGTCCGTCGTCCCCGCATCCACCCAGCCCATGTCTTCCAGCGTCTGGGTTGCATCGCGGAGATGCCCGTGCAGTGTCCGGCCGGGCATCAAGGGGAGCCCATCGCGATCTTTGCGCATGAGGTCGTCACAGCGTGCGCCGGCACCGTAGCCGGCGCCAACATGCCAGTAGCTGAGAAACCGAAGCGAAAGCATCAGGTGTCTATTCATCGTGATCTCGCTCCTCGTTCGTCTTGCGGGCGAATCCGGGCTCCACAGCCAATAGTTCCAACGCATCCCTTAGCGGCGTTCGCCGCCCGTCCGCAGCGTCGGTCCACCATGACGGAAGTTCATCGTCGTCGTGGCCGGTCACGCATGGGGTGAGCGCGTTCAAGGCGCGGGTGAAGCGATCCCACCATTCCTTTCGCTCCGGTGAGGATTTGACGCGTCGCAGCCAGTTCCTGAACTGGCGTTCGGCTCGCTCCGGGGCGTTATACAGACCTTCCATATACGTGCGGAATCCACCGCGCGGCAATTCCGTCATCGCCTCTTTGAGCTCCAGGAGCCAATGCAGATTTGGATATCCGCCGCTCACCGTGTAGGCGCCGAGGGAAAGTATGTCATCACCGACGCTC
>DAOTTM010000221.1:0-10715 GCA_034437915.1 Dehalococcoidia bacterium
ATCGCCCCGGCACAACCTTCGAGGAGGACCAGTGGGAGCTCTATCACGTGGATGAAGACTTCAACGAACTCCACGACCTCAGTGGCGAACACCCCGAACAGACGCGCGAAATGGCCGACCGCTGGTGGGCGGAGGCGGGCAAGTTCAGCGTCGTCCCCATCCTCGGCGCCCAGAACCGCTTCGTGACTTCGAACCCTCACGCGGAACGGCGTCGCAGCCGCCAGGTCTTCCTCCCGGGCGGCGGGCGCATTCCCAGCGCCGCTGCGCCAGACATCCGCAACCGTTCGTACTCGATCACGGCGAGCGTGCATATCCCTGTCGGCGGCGCGGAAGGCGCACTCGTCGCGATTGGCGATTGGTGCGGCGGATACTCCTTCTACATCAAGGGCGGCCGCCTCGTCCACGACTACAACTTCGTCGGTACCCATTTCGTCGTGACCTCGGACGTCCCCGTCCCCGCGGGCAAGTCCGAACTGCGCTACGTCATGACGCGCAGCGGGCCGTTCGCGGGCGAAGGCGCGCTCTTCATCAACGGCCAGCAGTGTGGTGCCATCACCATCCCCCAGACCTACCGCGGCCAAACGTCGTTCCTGGGCATGGAGGTCGGCCGCGCCCCGTCGCCTGCTGTCGGCGATTTCGCCGCGCCGTTCCCCTTCACCGGCACGCTCCACAACGTCACTTTCGACTTGATCGACGACCAATCGGCAGACGCCGCCGCCGCTGCCGCTGCTGCCTTGCGGAGGCAGTAGCCAGATTATTTGTAGTCACGGCCTTCCGTGGCCGGGGGTCACGGCTACCATGTTCCGCGTTTTCCACTTCTCACCAGGGTGCCCCTTGGGCACGCCCGAACACGGGCGCTACCCGCCAACCAGCGCCCGGCACTTGATCGCCCGACCAAGCTCGTCGTTCGCCTCGCGGATCATCCGCGCCAACGTCGGCAGATCCTCGCCCACCTCCGCCAACAGCCGCTCGCCCCGGTCCACCGTCGCCGCTTCCACCCGATACGAAGGGAACAACGAACGGAAGAAGTCCCCTGCGAACTCCTTGTCCTTCTCCCGGAATACGGTCGCGATCACCTCGAAGAAGCGATCGACGTACGGCGTCAGCAACTCCCGCTGCCGCCACCAGTTGAACCCTCCCATCGCCGCCGATGTCAGGTAGAGCGACCCGTACCCCTCGCCCATGAACCGCTCCCATGCCGCCGCTTTCACCTGGGCGTCGGGGGCGGAAACGTCGGACTGGATCTTCGCCCGCTGCCCACGATCCGTGGGGTCGCGCTCTAACTCCATCGCGATCCGCTCCGCCGCCCCGTCCAGCCCGAACGCTACGAACCGCGCTGCGATCGACCAGCGCATGTCCTGGTCGACCGTTAGCCCCGCGATCACCTCGCCGCCGTCGGCAAGCCGCGCCACTGGCGCCAGATCCTCCGGTGTGATCGCCGCCCCGATGTGCGCGCGGGCCCAAATGATTAGCTCGTCGCTCCCTTTCGCCGCCCGCAGTGCAACCCCCGTCGCTTCGAAGAGCGCATGTGCTTCCCGTTCGCGCATCGCATCCGGCATGTACCGCGATAGCGCCAGCGAGGCCTGGCTCAGCACCGAATCCACAAGCTCAACATTGCGTTCGAGCGGGATCTTGGTCCGCACCATCTCCAGGAAGTCCGTGGACTTGAGTTGCTGGTCGCGCACCATGTTCCACAGCGAAGACCAAAGCATCTGCCGCAACATCGGGTCGTCCACATCCTGTAGCCGCTCCCGGACGAACTCCACGGACACCGCATCCAACGCCACCTTCGCATAGGCATGGTCGTTGTAGTTCGGGAAGACCAGCAGCGGCGACGGCAGCCCTCGAGCCTCCGGGATGTCAGCACGTTCGCCGCTGATGTTGACCGGCAGCACCGTCACCGTGAACGCCCCTGCCTCGTCTTCGCGCAACAACCCCACGTCCAGCCGGTGCGGGCGTATCGTCGGATAGTCCGCTGGGGCGGTCTGCACCAGGCTCAGGCTCGTCAGCCGCTCGCCGTCCTGCTCCCACTCCGCCGCAATGGTGTTGACGGATGATGTCTCCAGCCACAGCCGCGACCACTCCTGTAGCTCCTTGCCGCTGCCCGCTTCGAGCGACGCCAGGAACTGCGCAAGCGTCGTGTTGCCAAACGCATGGGTGCGGAAATAGTGGCGCATGCCATCGCGAAAGCCGTCCAGCCCGATCGCCGCGACGAGCTGCTTGATCACCGATGCGCCCTTGCCATACGTTATGCCGTCGAAGTTGAGGAACGTCTGGTCGGTGTCGCCCACCTCCCCCGCGATCGGATGTGTGGTCACGAGCTGGTCCTGTCGATACGCCCAGTTCTTGATGCTGGCATTGAAGTTCTGCCATGCCCACGTGAAGCGCGTCGCCTTCTCCATCGCCAGGAACGACATATAAGTGGCGAAGCTTTCGTTCAGCCAGAGGTCGTTCCACCAGCGCATCGTCACCAGGTCGCCGAACCACATGTGCGCCATCTCGTGAAGGATCGTGTCCGCGCGGTTGCGCCGCTGGTTATCCGTCGGCGGTTCGCGAAAGACCATGTACTCGTTGTGCGTCACGCAGCCCGCGTTCTCCATCGCGCCCGAGTTGAACTCCGGCACGAACACCTGGTCGTACTTGTCGAACGGGTAGGCGCAATCGAAGAACTCCGCGAAGAAGTCCAGCCCCTGCCGCGTGACCGTGAACACTTCGTCGATGTCCAGCTTTTCCGCCAGCGACTTCCGGCAGAAGAGCCCGATGGGGATGCCCTTGTGTTCTTCGCGAAACGCCTGGTACGGCCCGGCGACAAGCGCGAAGAGGTAGCTGCTGATCAGCGCCGTCTCCTTGAACACGCGCGTCGTACGCCCTGTGTCGGCGGCCTCCGTCCGCTCGATCCCGTAGTTCGCGATCACTTCCCATTCGCTCGGCGCCGTCACCGTCAGCGCATACGTCGCCTTGATGTCCGGCTGGTCGAAGCATGGGAACAGCCGGTGCGCTTCATACGGTTCGAAGTTGCTGTAGAGATACTCCTGCCCGTCCGCCGGGTCGATGAACTGGTGAAAGCCGTCGCCCTGGTGGTCGTACTCGTTCTCATACCGGATGCGCACGACGTTGGAATTTCCCAGGGCCGTCCCCGGCAGCGTGAGACGAAATCCGTTCCATCTTGGCTCAACCTTCTGCCCGTTGATCTCCAACGAGTGGATGGTTTTGCCACGATGGTCCAGGAACGAATCGTCGCGCCCCGCGTAGTCGAACCGGATCGTGATGTCGCCGGTATATGTCGCCGCCCCCGCGCGAATGTCCAGCGCCAGGGTGTATTGGCAGTTCGAAACGCGCGCCGCCCGCCCCTCCGCCTCCGATTGGGTCAGCACATCCTTCGCCGCCGTCGTGTCCATGGTCATCGAAGACTCCTTACCGCTCATTCGAACGTCCTCGCTAGCCTACAACCCACCCCCGCCGTACGTCAGCCTCGGCGCGCTCTTCAACCCCTCACACCACCACAAGCCGCGCGTGCGCGATCTCGTCCGGCCCCAATTCACGGACGGCGTCCTCTGGCAGCGTCGCGACGGCGACCGTCTCGCCCGCGAGCGTGACGAACTCGACCTCGAACCCCTCGTGCTGTCCGTGAATCATCACGACGGTGCCGATGTCCTCCGGCTCCAGCCCGTGTTCCGGTACCCCGCGAGCCAACGCAACCGTATCCAACTCCTTGATCACTTGCGGCCTCCCCTCGGATAAACAGTCACCAACCGGACAGTCGGGTCTCCGGTCGATTCGAACCAGGTCGATAGTTCCAGAGGTTCGCGCCCGTCTGGCGACGCGAGTCGTCCGGCCACGACGTACTTCAGGCCGAATGCCGTCTCAACCGTCGTCGAGACACCGGCGGAAGCCGCATGTCCAACAACGCCTCGCTGAGGAGATGCGGCGCTGCAGGCCACAAGGGCAATGGCCGCGCCACCGAACGCAACAGCGATGCGTTTAGCAGACTTCGTTCGCCTCCTGTCGGCCGTCGCGGGTGTGCTTTCTGGGTGTTTTCCTCTTCATGGTTTCTCCTGTGATCCGTGTCACGGCATCGCTGCCGTGCATCACGAACCTTGCCCACCCAGCGCCCGTCCAACTATCCACTTCCGCTCTTGAATCTGATGTCATTTTTGAGCAGCAAGAATGACGGCGCGGTGCAGCACGTGGCGTGCAGCACAATCCACATCCCCGTGAGCATGTCGTTGTGGCGGTCCAAACCCAGCGGCACGAGGATGAAGTCCTTCACTTCTTCCCAGCGTTTGCGGATCTGTGGTTCCGAATAGTCGATAAGGCCGGAGAAGGCGCTCGTCTTGCCCGCATGGACCCGCGCGGCAATCTCGAGCACGTGCTCCTCCTTCAGGCCCAGGACATGGAATTCCTGGAGGATGCCCGATACTCCGGGTAGCCTTTCTATCGGCTGTAGCAAGATGCCACCCCCTTGCCCGGCTGGCCTCAAGGCGCAAGGCGCAAGGCGCAAGGCGCAAGGCGATTGTACTAGTCGCGTTGGCGTGGTGTTGTAATTTCTCCGTAAATTCCCCCCGGAGGCCGCGCGCCCCGTCCGCCCCCGTTCGCCCGCATCCCCCGCCCGCGCTACAATCCCTCCCGTTACTTCGCCCAACAGGTGCCACCCCACGCATGAGCAACATCGAAGCGGTCAACGCCCTCCTCACCGCCATCAATTTCGACCGCTTCGCCGAAATCGGTGCGCGGCACAACCCGGACGTGACCTTTAACTCCTTCCGCGGGCCGCTCCTCCGCTCCTCCGTCGCCGTCGAAGATTGGCACCGTGAGTTTTTGCGCGATTATGCCGACTGCAACTACACGGACCTCGAATACATCGAACAGGGCGATTCCGTCGCCGTCCGCGCGACCATCGAAGCGAAGAGCGATAACTATCGCGCCTTCACCCAGCGCGTCGTCGAAGTCTTACGTTACGAAGACGGTGGAGTGGCCGACCGCCGTCTCTACGGCATGCTCCCCGACCTCGAGTTCGACAAGGCCATCACCGCCTCCATGACAAACGCAACAGGCTTCCGCGGCGGCTCGGCCAGCGCGACCGAGGCTGCGGTCGAGGGCTTCTATGGCAACCTCCTCAAGGGCGACCACGCTACCGCCATGACCTTCCTCCACGAAAAGGCCGCCCTCATCGACTCCGTCTACGGTATGACGACAGGCCCCCAGAACATCATGGACCTCAAATTCCAGGTCCCGACGCCGCTCTTCGGTCGCTGGCGCGTCACGACCACGATGTGTGGCCCGAAGGATGCCCTCGTCGAACTCTCCGTCGACCCCAACCGCCCGCGCATCGCCGATTGGATCCGCATCGTCGATGGTAAGATCGCGGTCATCGAAACCTACTGGATGTTCCGCGAAATAGGCATCGACCCCTTCGCCGATGCCCGGGAGCGGTACACCAAGCAAGTCATCCTCCCGAAATGACTTCCAAGTTCTGAGTTCTGAGTTCTCGGTGTGAATCACTCGGATCTCGGATCTCGGATCTCGCCACTCAGAACTCACACCACTGGAGAACTCACCATGGCCACAATGTTTTACGACCAGGACGCCGACCTCGCCCTCCTGCACGGGCGCAAGATCGCCGTCATCGGCTTCGGCTCACAGGGCCACGCGCATGCCCTCAACCTCAAGGACAGCGGCTGCGACGTCATGATCGGGCTCTATCCCGGCTCGAAGTCCTGGGAGCTGGCGGAAAAGCAAGGCCTCCGCGTTACCACCGTTGAACAGGCGTCCAAGGAAGCGGACATCATCATGATCTTGGCCCCGGACCACGTCCAAAAGGCGATCTACACCCAGGGCGTGGAGCCCTACCTCTCCGAGGGCAACATGCTCATGTTCGCCCACGGCTTCAACATCAATTTCCAGCAGATCCAGCCGCCGGACTTCGTGGACGTCACGATGGTCGCGCCGAAAGGCCCCGGCCACCTCGTCCGCCGCGTTTTCCAGGAGGGCGGCGGCGTTCCCTGCCTCATCGCCGTCCACCAGGATGCCTCCGAAGTGGCCCACCAGGTTGCCCTCGCCTACGCCAAGGGCATCGGCGGCACGCGCGCGGGCGTCCTTGAGACGACCTTCCGCGAAGAATGCGAGACCGACCTGTTTGGCGAACAGGTCATCCTCTGCGGCGGTATCTCCTCCCTCATCAAGGCCGCCTTCGAAACGCTGGTCGAGGCTGGCTACCAGGTCGAAAGCGCCTTTTTCGAGACGATGCACGAACTCAAGCTGATCGTGGACCTGATCTACGAAGGTGGCCTCGCGAACATGCGCTACTCAATCAGCGATACTGCCGAATACGGCGACTACACCCGCGGCCCGCGCATCATCACCGACCAGACGAAGCTCGAGATGAAGAAGATCCTCACCGAGATCCAGAACGGCTCCTTCGCCAAGGAATTCATCCTCGAGAACATGTCCGGCCGCGCCGGCTTCCTCGCCACCCGCCGCCTCGAATCGGAACACCCCGTCGAAAAAGTCGGCGCCGAGATGCGCGCCATGATGTCCTGGCTCAACGCTCCGAAGAACAAGTAATGAATCGGGAGTTGTATCATGGCTGAAGAACTACCATGACCGACAAGACATGCCTCGCTCCCCATATTGTCTCGCAGCCCGGCGTGCGCGGCGGTCGCCCGTACATCGACGGAAAAGGCGTGACGGTTGCATTCGTGGCATTCCAGCACGAAAGCCTCGGTGTCTCCGTCCCTGAAATCGCTTCCGCCTACGACCTCACGATGTCGGAAGCGTATGCGGCGCTCGCATTCTACTACGACAATGCCGCGGAGATAGACAGGCGCGAGGAAGAAGATGAGGTATTCGCCGAGGAATTGAGGCGCCAGAATCCTTCGCTCTTGGCCGCCAAGCTTCGCGCTCTCGGTGCCTGATCGTCCGCGTTTCTACGCCGATGCCCACATCGCGTCTGCCGTCATTCGCGCTCTCCGCCAGAAAGGCGTCGATATCCTTGGCGCAAACGACGTTGGCTTGCGAGAGGCTCCCGACGACGAGCAGTTGGCCTTCGCTGAACGCGAACAGCGCGTTCTTGTCTCGCGCGATAATGACTTCTTGGGGCTGCATGCTGCCGGAGTACACCACGCCGGGATCCTCCGCATCGGGCGAACGCAAAGCATTGGCGCGATCATCGAGGCCATTTCACTCGTCCACGCCTTGCTCACCATCGAGGAAATGATGGACCGCATGGAATACTTTTAGAGGTTCGAACCTTCCAGTCCGCGCATCGAAACACCCCGTCGAAAAGGTCGGCGCCGAAATGCGCGCCATGATGTCCTGGCTCAACGCTCCGAAGAACAAGTAGCTGCGGCAGGTGGGGGGAGCGTTTCCGGTCACGTCACTCGCGAGAGGACGCCTTAAGTCGGGTTTCAGATTGTCTGAGGAACGCCGAGCGCCGGACGTGGGATGCCGTAGATGGTGACCCCGAACTCGCGCTCCGTTCGCGTTGTCCCAGGGAGCGACGAACCCCGCGATCTCCCAGTCGGTAAGAGTCGAGAAAATGTCAACCTCGTAGAGCTGTCGGGAAGCGTCGGAGGACGTGACCTTCAGGCGCGCCAGCGGGTCGTGCTCGAGAACAAGATCGGCCAAACCAGCGATTAGCTTGGCGACTGCCGGTACGACCGTTTCCAGCCGTGAGACCTGCCCAATTGCCTTAGTCGTCATTGGGTCTGCATCCTTTCGGCGGCCCCCGCGATGGCCGCGACGAATTGTTCCGTCTGGTCGAGTAATCGTCGCATCCACTCCCGCGACACGCTTTCCTCCCGATAATCGGCCATTGTCCGTGCCATATGCAAGTCAGCATACAGTGCGGCGAACGGCTCGAACGCACTGTCAGGCCCCTGCTAGCCCGACGAACCTCCTGCGAATGTCCTCCTTCTCGAAGAATCTCGCGTCGCTCCCGCGCCGTGACGCCCTCCGATACGGGTCTTCTCCGGACAATGTCAGGGCGGCGGCCTGTGCGTGAACGACCGCGTAATAGGCTCGGTTCGCGGCGCCGTCGAAATGCCCGGCTTCGAAACTCAGTCGTGCTAAACCAGCGTTGGCGAGAGCCTTGCTCATCCATGATTCGTAGCCAGCCAACGTCTCATCCCTTCCGCCCGGGTGGACCTGCGGTCGATGGCAGAGTGTACCGCGACCGTGGCTGTTCGTGGACATCGCGTATCGACTCGAATCGGAACACCCCGTCGAAAGAGTCGGCGCCGAATGCCCGCCATGATGTCCTGGCTCAACGCTCCGAAGAACAAGTAGCGGCGGTCGTGCCGTCGCTCGGGCGCGGAGTCCTCGTTCTCGGGTTGCCCGCCAGGTTCGGCGGGGGCGAGGGCGAACCGAACCGAGGCCGTCAGATGTGGACGTGAGGCGTTTCGGTCGGGGCGAGCGTGGGAGGTGGGACCGGCGTGCGCGTCGGCGGCGCGGGCGACGGTGGCGGTACCGACGCGGCCGCCGGCGTGGCCGTTGGCGGGTCGGTCAGGGCGGTTGGGCTCGGCGTTGGCGTCGGCGTCGGCGTGGGCGTGAAGGGCGTGAACGCTCCGGTGCACGGGTAGAACACGCCAGCCACACCGTCGCGAACGAAGCCGTCCACCTCGTCCGAAGGGTCGCATGCGGTCGGCGTCGGCGCCCCAGCCGCCGTCGAACCAACCGTGGCGATGGGAGTGACGCGGCGCTCGGCGTCCGCGCCGCTGCCCGCACCGACGAGCCCCAGGGCGATGCCCCCCAGGGCCAGCGTCGCTGTGGCCGCCTGGAACGCGATTCGCGCGATCCGTGAAATGGTCGTGGGATGCCCGTACTCGGTCATGTCACTGTTCCGCGATGCAGTTTGAGGGTGCTTGCGCTGCCCAACGCCCCGGTGCTTGCCGTTCAGGCTGAGCACCGGGGCGCGGAGCTGCGGTGGAGGGTGCGGACGATTACCCGGCGCGGCGCTTTCCCGCTCGCTGCGTTTTCACAAACGCCCCGGACGCGAGAACACCGATGACCACAGCCAGGCTCCCGAGCGACAGTGTGGTACGGCCGAAGACGCCACTATCCGCGTCACTGGTCGGTGCGACGCCGGTGCCGGTGCTGGGCGGCCGTGGCGCTACCGGGACGGGCGTGGCCGCAGGCGGCCCTGTCACGGCGGACGTGAGGGGCTTGCCGGGCGTCCCGAGCCAGGTGTTAACGAACGACGACGAAGCCTGTGTGTTGTTGGCCATCCAGCCAGCGTGGCCCTCATGCATGACCGCCTGCAGTCCTGGCCCGAACCGTTCCAGTCCGCCGTCCAGGTAGCCGAAATCGGTTGTGCCGCTGAGCGTGATGAACAGGTGCAACTCGTTCATCGTGTGGTTCCCGGTTCGCCAGCCCGGGTCATATCGGATCGCTTGTTGAATGACATCGACGACGGGCGGCACGTTCTTCACCGTCCGGCGCGCGGTGGCGAAGACCTTAACACCGACGGAGGAGAGTTGATGGACGTCGTCCACCGCCGCAACGCCGAGGAGCGTGGAGACAAGGAGGCGGCCCCGCGTGCCTGTGCTGGCGTTGCTGATCGTCACCTTTGCCCTCGCGGGCGCTGAAACGCCTTTGCCCACGGCGACAGTCTCCGGCTTGCCATCGACGTCGATGGTCAATTCGCCTTCGATGACGGAGAGGTAGTACGCCGCGGTTGCGGCGACCGTTGGCGATTTCGCAGCGGGACTGAAATCGATGACGCTCTCCACAAGGTCAAAAGGCGAGGCTGGAGCGGCGACCCCGCGGAACGGTACGTTGGCGAAGGTGACCTGCGCGGGGGCTTGGGCCGCGGCAAGGCCGAGCGGCAGTGCAACCGCGATGAGGGCGAGCGCCGCGACCAGTAGCAATCTCTTCATAAATGGTGGCGTTCGTTGGGTTGACATCGTGTGTTCTCCTACGGGATTAATCCCTCCCGCGGGGTCTGAAACTCGAACCTCGCGGCGCGCGGCAAAGGGGGGAGCCGCGCGCGCTGCGCGGAGACTCTCACGGTCTTACCCGCGGCAAGCAGTGACAGTAACGGCGTTCGGGTTGCCCGGGTTCAGCGACATGGACATCGTGAACGTGATCACGATCTGTGCGTTCACGGTCGAACCCTTGCTGATCAGGTTCGTGGAGAACGTATCGTTGAAGGGAAACAAATTGCCCAGCGGATCGAAATACGAAAAGTGCTCCATGTGCCGTTGAAGACTGATGACGTACTCAGTGCCATTGGAGTCCGCGCCCTTCAGGTGTCCTTGGATATTCATCTTGAGCCCGCCTTCGGGCGTTGTGTACCAGACGTGATGGACCCGGCCCTCGAAGGCTATGGGGTAGATCCCGTCCTCGCACGGATTGTCCCGAGTACCGGTGACGGACATCCACTCGTTGCGAATTACCTCAGCTGAGGCTGTCCTGCTGCCGAAGCCAATGCCGGCGAGTCCGAGCATGAGAACCGCGAGAGTGCCTACCAATAGTTTGCGAAACACTGTTTTCTCCTGGCGGGATGGCCCTCCCGCGGGGGATTAAGCGCGTATCGACGAGTCAACAAGAGTTTGGCTTTGGCCGCGTGTACTCCCTCCAGCGGTTTGTCAGGGCCGGGAGCCCGCCGGGCGGCGCTGGCTTTCGCCCGCGCGCGTCCGGCGAACGGACCGGCAGCGGCAGAGTAGGCGTCGCCAGCCGCCGCGACTTCCGTGCAAATGCGTAACTCTGTGAGGCCG
>DAOTTM010000222.1:0-9516 GCA_034437915.1 Dehalococcoidia bacterium
CTCTTCGCCATCGACCTCGATGCGGTCGACCACCGTTCGGATGGCCGCCTGGAGAGCATCGAATTCGAGGCTCTCCCAGTCGCGGATGAGGCTCTGGCGGGAGGCATCGAGAAATCCGCGGCGCTCGGCTTCTGATTGTTGGGCGGCGAGGCGGGCGCGCGCGGCGCTCAATTCCCGCTCCAGCGATTGGTTCTCGACGGCAGTTTCGCCGCCCAGCGACTTCATGCGCTCGATCGTGATGTGGCCGTGCGCGGCGTCGGCAACGTGCTCTTCGAGCGTGCGGCGGTTGCGCTTCATGCGCCCTTCGATCTTGTCGATCTGGGTCATCACATCCAGCAGGTAGGAATCGACGTTACCGGCGCGGCGGATGCGGCTGATGTTCGGCGATGGCTGCTCCTGTTCGAGCAGCTCGCGGATGCGGTGTTCGAGGTCGGCGGCGCGTTGGGTGTTGTAGCCGCAGCTGTTCTGGTTGGTGCGGCTTTCGCACTGGTAGTAGCGGTAGCCCGAAGTGTGTTTCTCACCATCCTTCGTGGTCCAGCTCTGGCGTCGGCTCACGCCGATCATCTTGTTGCTACAGCGGGCGCAGTAGGCCATCCCGCTGAGCAGATACGGGACCACCGAACGTTCGCGCGTCGCCGGCGTTCGGGTCTGCAATCGCTCCTGGACGCGGCGGAAATCCTCCGTGCTGACGAGGGCGGGGTGGCTGCCGGGGACTTTCACCCCGAAGCGCGTGTATGTGCCCAGGTAGGCGCGGTTTCGCAGCATGTCGCGGACGGAGACCATGCTCCATTTGCCGCCCCGGCGGGTCGTGATGTTCTCTTCGTTGAGCTGACCCGCGATCTTGCGAATGCCCATGTGCTCCTGGAGATAGAGGCGGAAGATGTAGCGCACGACCACCGCTTCGTCCGGCACGAGCTCCAGTCGGTGACGGGAGCCAACGCGGTAGCCGAACGGCGGGCGCCCGAGGACTTCGCCACGCACCGCCTTGCGGCGCATGGCGCTGCGCACCCTCTCGCTGATGGGTGTGCCATCGCCCTTGTCCGCCCAGGTGCTGACCAACTCTTTCGCTGCTTCGCGGCCCGTGTGGGCCGAGACGACGGAAACGCCCGTGTTCTCGATGGTGAGCAGCTTCATGGCCGCGCGGCCGAGATCCCCACCGAGCGCGCCGAGGCTATCGACCACCACCACCGTAAATCCGCGGTCCGCGCGCTGGAGAAACGAGAGCATCTGCCGGAAGCCAGTTTCTTCCAGCTCCTGGCCTTCCGTATCGAGAAACGTGGCGGCGACTTCATAGCCCTGGCGTTGGCAAAACTCAAGGAACCCCCGGTTCTGGTCACCGATCGCGCGTTTCCCGCCGTTTCTGCGGGCGCCCTCCACGAAGTAACCAACTGCGTTCATGGGCCAAACGACAGGATGCGTTCGCAGTTCGGGCACTGCGCGAGGGTGGTGGAGGAGAATGCCTTGCGCCGTACGGTCTCGGGGATGTTGAGGCGGCAGCCTGTGCAGTTGCCGGCGTTCATGCGCGCGACGGCCATGCCTCCCTTCCGCCTGCGAAGGTCCTCATAGAGGAAGAGCGAACGCGGAGGGATGATCGCCTTCTGTGCTTCGCGCTTCGCATCGGCGCGGGCGACGGCATCACCCAGTCGTTTCGTCTCGTGCTTCAACTCGCCCTGGAACTTCTCCCAGCGCGCTTCGTGCTCATCAACCGATTTCTTCACGCGACGCCGGTCGCGGTCCAGGCCTTCGATGCGGTCCATAACGGCGAGCAGCGTGTCTTCGAACTCTCCGCGCCGGCGTTTGAGGAGGTCGACCTCGTGCTGGATGTTCGTCAGCTCCTTCGGATTGCGCACGGAGCCGTCGTAGAGCCGCTTTTCCTCGGGCGTGATCTTGGCGTTGAGCGTTTCGATTTCGCCGTCGGTGGCGCGCTGTTCCTTGCGGGCAACGGCGAGGTTGGTCTCGATGTCCGCCAGTTCGCGGCGGGCGCTATCGAGGTCTGGGTCGCCGCGCAAGCGCAACTCAACGGACGAGAGGGCCGCGCGGAGGGCCGCGGCATCGTCATCCAGGCCCTGGAGCGTGAGGATATCGAGGACGCTCAACGGTCGTCACCGCGTGGACGATCGATTGCGAAAATGACCGCGTTTGTCTGCGTAAATCCGACCATGAACACCCTTTCACGGCGGGGCCTAACCGTAGCGCTAAGCCTACAGTTTTCCGGTGCGCCCCGTAAACGGGAGAATCAGCCTATCTCCCGAATCGTCACGAAAACGGATGCTTATGGAACGCGGGTTGCTTCCAAATCAGGTTTGGAGATGGAAGGCGCCGACGTTTCGGGAGCCGTTCGTCCTGAGGCCCGCCCAACGATGCACAGTGCCATGACCACTGGTTCCCGAGATGGCGAGCGGTCCCAAGGCCCGTGCCGACAGCTTCGGGCTGTGTTCTGCGCCTGGCATCGCACCCCTTCCTGGCGTGCGCGGCTCTGATTCGCCCAGATGGCGAGCTTTCCCAGGGCCTGCTTGGCAATTTCGGTACTGTGTTTTACGCATGGCATCGCACCGCTTACTGACGTGCGCGGCTCTGATTCCGCCAGTACGCTGGCCACGTGCGCGTCCTTATCGCTCCACAGGAGTTCAAGGGGAGCCTCGGCGCCAGCGAGGCTGCCGCGGCCATCGCTGCTGGCGTGCGGCGAGTCCATCCGGATTGGCAGTGTGACCTCTTGCCGCTCTCCGATGGCGGCCCCGGCTTTCTCGATGCCGTGCGCGGCGCGGTTCGTTCCGATACCTTCGCCGAGATCGTACGCGATCCGATCGGGCGCAATGTCCTCGGCCGTTTCGCGTTGCTGCGCGGCTCCCGCATCGCGGTCATCGAAGCGGCGGCGGCGAACGGACTCCACCATCTCACCGCCGAAACACGCGACCCGCTCCACGCGGACACATTTGGCGTCGGACAGCTCATTGCCTCGGCGCTCACATTGAAGCCTGCGCGGATCGTCGTCGGCGTGGGCGGCAGCGCCACCACCGACGGCGGGTCGGGGATGGCGCGGGCGCTCGGCGCACGGTTCACGGACATGGCGGGTAGCGAGCTTGCCGTGGGCGGGGCGCCCCTGGCGGATCTCGCCCGCATCGATTGGCGCCCGCCGGGTGCGCTCACGGGTGTGGAGATCGTAGCGGCCACGGATGTGACGAACCCTCTCCTCGGGGCGCTGGGCGCGGCCCGCGTGTTCGCACCACAGAAGGGGGCGGACGTGGGACAGGTCGAACAGCTTGAGGCGGCGCTCGTGCGGTATGCGGCCGTCCTCCGGCGCTCGCTTGGCGTGGATATCGCGAACATGCCGGGGGCCGGGGCGGCGGGCGGACTTGCCGGGGGCCTCGTCGCGTTCCTCGGCGCCCGCATCGAAAGTGGCTTCGATGTCGTGGCGGAGGCGACGAACTTGCGCCAACGCTCCGATGCCGCGGACATCATCATCACGGGCGAGGGCAGCTACGACGCCCAATCGCTGGGCGGCAAAGGCCCCGCGCGCCTGCTGGCGATGGCTCGCGCGGCGGGGAAGCCCGTTGTGGTGTTCGCGGGGAATTGCACGGAACCCGAGGCGGCCGTTCGCACGTTGGCCACGCTCGAACCCGACCGCGAGCGATCGATGGGACACGCAGCAGATCTGCTGCGGCGCCTCGCGGAGACCTGGGCGAGCGAGTTCCCGGTGTGAAGCGACAACCCGAGAGGCGGCCACCGTTGTGTTGGCGACGGGACCGACACCGTCGCGCCGAAAATGGCGTCAGTCCAGGCGAAAGCGACCGAAGGCCTGTTCGGTGGCGATGATGACGTGGCGCACCACGCCATTGCGCCGATGGCTGTTGGCCACCTCGTAGGCGGCCGACACGATCATGTCGCGAAACGCAGCCTTCGACGGATAATGCACGAGCGCGACGTAGTCCCAATCGCCGAACTCGGCGGGACCGAACGCCGCGCCGCGCGCCTCGCCGGCCCACACGATGGCGCCGCCATGGGCCTTGACGAGCGGGGAGACCAACTTCGAATAGCGCACGTAAGCATCCCACCCGGTGCCGTCGCCGTCGTCGGAGCGTGGCTTGAACTTCATGAGGTTCACCATCACGACAGGCCCGACCCCGGGCAACCGGGCGAGTGCTTCGTCGTGCAGTTCGTCGCTTGCGGCCATAGTGTTCTCCCCGTTACTCGGTCGTGCCGACCTATCGAGGCCAGTCTAACGTGGCCACGGTCAGTTGGCGACGCGGAACTCGCGGTGCTTGATGTGCTCCGAACACTGCCGGCGGAGCTCCACCTTGACCCCGGTGTGAGGCATCGCTCGGGGAGCATGGTTGCCAGCGAGTGGCTGTGCCGAACGTTCCACCCCCAATGGTCACCGCAGGCCACCGAACAGCGTGCTCACCCTTCGACAGGCTCAGGGCGAGCGGAGTCGTTGCTTTCAGAGCACTCGTTGACGGGCCGTTGGCCACAACCAGGGATGAAACGGCCCAAGCGGCACTTTGCCGCCAGTCCAAGTTCGCCGTTCGTCCTGAGCCTGTCGAAGGATGGACGGCGGCGCGACAACGGTCGGACAGCGTGCTCACCCTTCGACAAGCTCAGGGCGAGCGGAGTTTTCTTCTGCGCCGAAAGGCCAGGACCGGGAACTACAGCGCGATCTGCTCCGTCTCCACGCTCAATACCTCGACATCCAGCCGCCACTCCTCGACAGCCGTTGCAATCGCCTGCATTTGCGAATCCACGTGTGCGGGATCGTTGGAAAGGACAGCCGCCGCGATCGTCGCAAGGCCCGGCGTATCCAGGTCGTCCGCCTCCACCACGGCAGCGTTGAATCGATTGCGCAGCCGCTCCACAACGGACTTCACCACCGTCCGCTTCTCCTTCAGCGTTTCGGCTGGCACGGCGAAACGAATGCGCACGATTCCCGCTGTCACAACGTTACTTCCGCCTCGATCGGCGCCGGTTCCGGCAGTGGGGGTAACTCCGAAGGGCCGGAAAGCCCGAAGTACTCGAAGAACTTGATCGTCGTGCGGTAGAGCTTCGGTCGCCCCACGCTGTCCGACTGGCCGGACTCCTCGATCAGTCCGCGCTGTTCGAGCGTCGCCATCAGCCGGTCGGAGTTCACCCCGCGGATCGCCTCGATCTCGGGGCGCGTGCATGGCTGCCGGTAGGCGATGATCGCGAGCGTCTCCAACGCTGCCCGTGAAAGTCGCGATCCCGGCCCGCTCCCCAGCAACTGTTCCACATAAATCGCATACTCCGGCGCGTGGCCGACCTGGTAATTGCCCTGCCCATCATCCAGTAGCCGCAGCCCGCGGGCCTTGTAGTCCTCGCCCAGCTGCACCAGCGCGCGCCGCACCGACGCCTCGCTCACCCCTGCCGCCCGCGCCAGGGCCGACGCAGGCAGCGGCTCCCCGGCAGTGAACAGGAGCGCCTCCAGCACCCACGGCAGCTCGTTCGCGGGGGGCGGCTTGATCTTGCCCGGCTCAGTCATTCTCTGCCCCCGGTACCGCTCCGTGAACAACCGCCCGCTCTGAGTCGGGGATGGCCGTCGGAGACAACCAGCGATGAAACGAGAACAGTTCCGAGACTGTGACGCGGGCACTTCCGGTGTGGGCACGGCCCTCCGTGGCCGGGAGCGGACGCCGCGAATGCTTGCGCCGGGCACGAATCGTCTGCTGCAGTTCGGGATGGCTTGCCTTCGCGGTCACGTCGGGCGTGCCTGCTCGTGAGGGTCGAACAGCCTCGACAATGGTCGATAGGCCTCGGCCACGGAGGGCCGTGCCTACGATGCCGGGGCCATTTTCAGAGCAGCTTGTCGAAGGGGAGCACGCTGTTCGACCGATCTTAGGCGCGCCAGCCGTCGGCGGTTTCAGACCAGCCCCATATGGCGCTCGCGGCACACAGAAGGTTGAAAACGCGCGCTTGTGCTCCCCTCTCCCGCGAAGTCGGGAGAGGGGTCGGGGGTGAGGGCGCGATGCCCGGCGCTGAAAGCTCATCGGAATTTAGTCACCCTCTTCAGCGTGGCTACGGCCAGTCGGCGCGTCCGGTCCCTGTTCGAGTGTCTCCTTGGGACCCGCGACCGCCGGCGGTACGTACCTCGGCGATTCAGTCGGCGGCCCCTTCACCATGCCGATCGGCCGCGCCGTCACTTCGTCGTAGCTGATGCGCACGTGGGGCCGCCGCACAGCCGTCACGCCCACCTGTTCCTTCAGTGCGTGCGCGCACGTGTTCCCGGCGAGCGCCGTCACCTGCGCGATGCTCGCGCTCGGCTCGATCGCGAGGTCCAGGTCCACGTTCACCACCCCGCCCGTGACGCGCACCACGGGTTTCGCCGACCGAATCTCTGGCAGGGCCTCCAACTCTTCGCGCAAGAGCGCTTCCAGCGCCGATACGGGCACATCCACCGTCCCGCCGTCCGCCTGCTTCAACCGCAGCGCCCCCTTCGTCGAACCCCTGCTCGCCTGCGGCAGGTACGAGAGCACGAACGTGAACACCGCGAAGGCAATCACCGCGCCCATGATCATGGAGAACAACACCTGGGCGTTGTTGCCCGGCGCCGTGATGAACGCCTTCAGGTTCAGGTTGCGAATGAGGTTGATATCCACCTGGTCGGTGTCATTCCACGCGAGCACGATGAAGCCCGCGGCCGCTGCCGCGAGGAGCACGCTATACAGCGAAAGGAAGAGGCGGCGAAGGACATTCATACACTCACCATGCGGCCAGGGCGCCGGAGACGCCATCATCGTACAACGTGCCGAGCCGCACCGGCGTGATGCGGTTGTGCAACGCCGCGCCTTTCGCGTAGACCCCGACGTAGTTGTCGGTGTGCCCAAACCAGCGCGGCCCCTCCGCCGTCTGTTGTTCCTTCTCCCAAAGCACCGGCCGGACCGTGCCCGACAGCTGGCCCCGGAACTCCCGTGAGAGCGTTTCGCCCAGGGCCATCAACCGCGCCATTCGCTCCCTTCGAACGTCCGAAGCAACCTGGCCGGGCATCCCTGCCGCCGCCGTCCGCATCCGTTGCGAATAGGGAAACGCGTGTATCCGCGCGAATCCCACCGCTTCGCACAGCGCCAACGTTTCCGCGAAGTCCTCCGCCGTCTCGCCCGGGAAGCCCGCAATCACATCCGTCGTTATTGCCACGGCTGGCACCGCCGCGCGGATCCGCTCAGCCGCCCGCAAGAATTCGCCCGCCGTATACCGCCGCCGCATCCGCGAAAGCGTGCGTTCACTGCCCGATTGCAGAGCGAGATGGAAGTGCGGCATGACGCGCGGGTCGCTCCAAAGGGACAGCAGCTCCGGCGAAATGTCCTGGGGTTGGAGTGAACTGAATCGCAGACGCGAAACATCCGTCTCCTCCAGGACGCCGGCGATAAGGTGGTGCGGCTTCAACGGCGCCTCGAAATCGCGTCCCCAGGCGCCCAATTGCGTCCCCGTGATGACGACTTCGCGCACGCCCTCGTCCACCGCGCGGCGCACTTCAGCCACCACCCGCTCGATGCCGCGCGATTCTTCCCGCCCCCGCGTCCGCGGGACGATGCAAAAGGCGCAAACATCGTGGCAGCCCTCCTGCGCCTTGATGAACGCACGCGTGTGCATCCGGGCCTCTCCGCTCGGGCCTCCAGGCGCATCCGAGCCGCGCACGCCAGTAAGCGGTGCAACGCCAGGCGAACGGTCTTCCTGCGTTCGCGTCGCCAGGAACTCCACCAACTCGGCCTTGTCCGCATCGCGCGTCCCCACGACAAGGTCGGCCCCCAGCGCGCGCACCGCCTCGAATCCCGCCGATTGCGGATGGCACCCCGTCACCGTCACCGCCGCTCCCGGCGCCATTCGCCGCACCGAACGGATCAGCCCGCGCGATTTCCGGTCCGCGATATGCGTAACCGAGCACGTATTGACCACGTAGGCGTCGGCCTCGCACAGGCGGTCAACCACGTCGAAGCCACGCTCCCGCAGCCCGCGCGCGATCTCCTCGCTATCCGCGAGGTTCAGCTTGCACCCCAAAGTCAACACAGCCGCGACCGGTCGTCGTCCCATCCGCACCATCGTATCCCCACGAAGGACGAGGCACGAAGGACGAAGGACTTTCCTCGGCTCTACCGCGACTCGATCGCTTCGTACTTGCGGTTCAGCGCGCCTTCGTACAGCGCATTGGGGCGAACGAGGCGGTTGTCCGCGTACTGCTCCAACAGGTGGGCCGTCCAGCCGGTGATGCGCGCCAGCGCGAAGATGGGCGTATACAGGTCCGCCGGGATGCCCAGCATGAAGTACACGGAGGCGCTGAAGAAGTCTACGTTCGGGTAGAGCGGCTTGCCTTCGAGTTTGCGCGCCAGGTAGTCCCGCAACTTGAGCGAAAGGTCGAAGATCTGCCGGTCCGGCGACTGCGCCGCAACCTCGTGGCCGAGCCTCTCGAGGATGATGGCGCGCGGATCGGTTGTCTTGTAAACGCGGTGACCGATACCCATCACGCGCTCGCCGCGCGCCAACATCGCCTCCACGTACGAGGGGATGTTCTTCTCTTCTCCGATCGCCCGGACGAGATGGTACACCGCTTCATTCGCGCCGCCGTGCAGCGGGCCTTTGAGCGTGCCGATCGCCGAGGCGATCGCCGAGTACATGTCGCTCAACGTGGATGCCGTCACGATCGCGGAGAAGGTCGAGGCGTTCATCTCATGTTCGGTGTGGAGGACCATCGCCACATCGAAGACGCGCTTTTCGAGTTCGTTCGGCTCCGTGCCGTTGAGCATGTAGAGGAAGTTGGCTGCGTGGCCGAGGTCGTCCCGCGGCGCGACGATCGGTTGGCCCGTGCGAAGGCGATGGTACGCGGCGATCACGGTCGCCATTTTCGCTGTGAGCCGCGCCGCCGTCTGCCGCAACTGCGGCTGCGTCAGGTCGCTCGATTGCTTATCGATGGCGCCGAGCACTTCGACCGCGATCTCGAGCGTCCGCATCGGCCGGACCTCGGTGTACAGCTCTCGCAGCAACCGCTCCACGATCGGGTCGAGGCTGCGCTCGGCGAGCAAGGTCGCCTTCAAGTCCGCCAGCTCAGCCGCATTTGGCAGGCGCTGGTGCCAGAGGAGGAAGGCCACCTCTTCGAAGGTCGAGTGTTCGGCGAGGTCGAAGATGTCGTAGCCGGAGAAGACCAGCTCGCCCTTCATGCCATCGATGCGGCAGAGCTTGGTCGCGGTGACGTTGATGCCCTCAAGGCCTCGGGCGACGGTTTCGGTGGTCATGTTCGAACTCCTCGGGCGCGTATCGCGCGGATTGTATACAGCGCCGGTATTCTACCACCACCCGCCCCATCTGTCCGCCAAAAGACACGCCGACACCCGCAAATCAGGCTCCGCCAACATGAAGTTCGGGTTTCGCGACCGTGCCGACTGGTGTCGCGAAACCACACCCGCCTTCCGTAGCGCGCGCGTCAGCAAGCACTGGGATGTTCAGGTCTGCAAATTTCGTCGGCCCATCGACTCCCCGGAGTGCCACGTCGTCCCAAGCCGAACGACGACGCCCACGCGA
>DAOTTM010000223.1:0-1974 GCA_034437915.1 Dehalococcoidia bacterium
GACGTCGTGATGATGCTGCGCGTGCAGCGCGAACGCCTGGGCGGCACCTTGCTGCCGAGCTCGCGCGAGTACAGCCGCGTGTACGGGTTGAACCGCGCTCGTCTCGGGCTCGCGAAGCCCGACGCGATCGTGATGCACCCGGGGCCGATGAACCGCGGGGTCGAGATCGATCCGTCGATCGCGGACGGGGAGCGGAGCGCCATCCTCGGCGGGCGATCGGCCCGGGGCTTTCTTGGTGATGGACCCTTATCCGGTGATCGAAGTGCTAGCGACAACGCGCTTTCGCGACGAGGCGATGGGCGCTCGATGGGCACGTGCTCGAGATACTTGTCGCAGGTGGCTTCGCGTATCCTGCGGAAGACGGGGGACGCCGAGCGGATACTTCCGAGCAGTGCTGTCGCCGGGGAAGATCGATCTCAACGTGGATGGCACGAGCACGGTGACCTACCCCTCGGGAGAGTCGGGCACCGGGATCATCCACTCGAAAGGGCCCCTGAAGCGGGTGGCGCGCCAGCACCTCCGGGTCGGCGAGGCGTCCTTGCTTCAGAGAACAGCCCCTTGGCCTTCAGGAACGGATCCGAGGCCGCCGGGCTCTCACCCCGCGTCCACATCCAGCAGGACGGGCACGCCCTCGACGTCAGGCCAGATGACGGGCACAGGGACTGGGGACCCCAGGTACGACCCAGTCCCCGTCGCATGGGAGTCTCCCCAGCACCATACGCGCCGCTCTTCTGTCAACGCGCAGGTGATGCCATTTCCAAGCGCAATGTCGACGACGGGGGCCGGTACATCCGCCCGCACAGGAGTAGAGCTGAAGCCGCTGCCGTCGCCGAGAAGCGCGCCGCCCCAACACATCACAGTGCGATCCTCCATCAAAGCGCAAACATGATTTGTGCCCGCCTCCAAACGAAGGGCCGGCTGTTCGAGTCCGATGACGTCGATTGCGCTGCCCGTCGCGGTCGGGCTATCGCTACCATTCCCAAGAGCCTCGCCATCGCCCCAGCACTGAACGGACCCTTCGAGTGTCAACGAGCAAGAATAGAATCCGCCGCAACTCACCTGTGTCGCCGGTCTAGCACCAACCACGGCAACCGGGCTCGCATAGACACCGCCCACGACGCCAGCACCTACCTGCCCATTTTGGTTGGGTCCCCAGCACCGAACGCTGTCGTCAAGTCCGATTATGCAGCGGGGTGAGCCAGAGGAAAGAGCCGCCGCGCCGTCCGCGACGCAAGCGGGGGTATGGTTATCGACGCCCCAGCACGTTGCGCACCCATCTTGAAGGCCACAACTATTAACAACCCCCGCGTTCAGCGCGATAACGTCCCCGAGACCATCGACCTGTTGCGGTTCGATTCCGCCTGGACCGTCGCGCCCCAGTTGCCAATAGCTGTTGTCGCCCATGCAATACACCGTTGCTTCTCGCAAGAAACAGGCGTGCTGCGCGCCGATTCGAATCTCCTCAGCACGGTCCACTACATCGACGCGCTGCGGATTCAAGGCGATCCCTTGGAACGCCCCTTGACCGAAATAGCTGTCGCCCCAACACCAGACTGCGCCCTTACTGGTTCTGGCACACACCAGGCTCTCGCCGGCATAGATGCGTTCGACCACATCCGGCGGCGCAGCCAGAGTCGCCTCATCACCGCCATCGCAGCCGCCGACGGCAACGCATATAGCTGCCACTCTCAGCCGCCATACTGGACGTGGACAGGCCACGCCCGGATTGCCGCGACAATCGAGCCGCCACATCACACATACTCCGGGAACAAGTCCTGCGTTGGCCATACAGCTATGGAATCCGCGATCAGGATAAGCGCAACGCCCTCCTCCGACATGTTGAGCGGTGACCTCCCCACACCCTTCGGGATATCGCAGTTCACACTCATCGCCACCGCAAGGCCGTCGTCACGATAGAAGGCAAGGGCCCCACCCCCAGTGATGCCGCCATTATGAGAACATATCTCCCTCTTA
>DAOTTM010000224.1:0-12967 GCA_034437915.1 Dehalococcoidia bacterium
GATTTTCACGTCGTTCCGCCTGTCACCCCCGTTCGTCCTGAGCCTGTCGAAGGATGAACACGCCACTGTCCATGGTTCGAGTGTGACCGGCCCTTCGACAGGCTCAGGGCGAACGGAACTCAGCACGTTGCCGTGCAAAACTCTGACGCCCACCCTCAGCGCCCAGCCGGGCCAGCGCGGAACCCCCATTGTGATAAAGTACGCAAGCTATGGCCGAAACGGCGAACAAGATCTACCATCCCCTTCCCCTCGTCCTCGATACCGATATCGAGGACGAGATTCAGCAGAACATCATGGTCACGAGCGTGGACCAGGTCCTGAACTGGGCACGGCGCTCTTCGCTCTGGCCCGCCATGTTTGGGCTGGCCTGCTGCGCGATGGAGATGATCGCCGCCGTGACGCCGCGCTACGATCTGGCCCGGTTCGGGGCGGAGATCTTTCGCGCCTCGCCGCGCCAGGCGGACCTCCTGATCGTTCCCGGCACTGTGACGTGGAAGATGGCTCCCGCCGTTCGCCGCATCTGGCTCCAGATGCCGGAACCAAAGTGGGCGCTGGCGATGGGCGGCTGCGCGATCATGGGCGGCCCCTTCGCTTACGCCTACAGCGTCACGCCAGGTGTCAACACGCTGCTGCCGGTGGACGTATATGTCCCCGGTTGTCCGCCGCGGCCAGAATCGCTTCTCACGGGGATCATGCTGCTGCAGGACAAGATTAAGCAGGACTCGATCGGCAAGGGCTGGCAACGGCGGGACGTTGAGCCGCAATTCCACCGCTACCTGCCCGACGGCGACCCCATCCGCAAGGAGCTGGAGACGCTCTGGCCGCCCTACGTGAACTACGACACGCCCTTTCGCGGCGAGACGTTCCAGGACTAAAGCAAGCCGACTTCGATGTGGAAAGGTGGGCACGGTATTCGCGCCCGAGGAGATGAGCCGTGGCAAAAGCAGAATGGGCAGACGTTGAAGCACTGCTGAAGGACTGGTTCGACCAGGGTCTTCAGCCGGAGCGCGGCGATATGATCGACCTCGCCTACCAGAAAGACGCGAGCGACGACGTGATCGACGCGCTCGACACGCTCGGTTCGCGGCCGGTGGCCTCGCTTGAAAGCCTCAAGGAGCAATTGCAGGCGAACGGCGCGCTCGCGTAGCAGGCGGTGGCCAGACGATAATCTCCGCCCAGCCCCGAGAACAGGAAGGATGAGGCCGCGGGCCATCAGCTCGCTGCTTCGCGCTGGGCGACGAACGCCTTGATATCCTCGTACACCCGCCACATCTCGCGGTCTTCGCCATACCCGCCGGCGGGGCGAATCACGGTGCCGCCGAACGCCTCGATGATCTGCGGGTGGTCATCGACGGCATAGTCCGGGGCGCCCGGCACGCCCAACTCTTGGAGCCGTTCGTGGTGGTCGTAGAGCGGCTTCCAGAAGCAATCGATGATGTGTTCGTGGAGTTCGAAGCGGCGCACGACCTCCCAGCGCGGCCCATAGCCGCTCCAGAGGTAGATGTCGTGGCCGTCTTCGCGCAGTTGGGCGAAGACTTCGTGGACATCGGGCCGCAGCTTCACGTCCCAGGTGATAAGGGTGTCATCGACATCAAAGTAGATTCTCATTTGGCTGTGTGTACCACTCCTTGAGCGATGAGTTCGACCGTTTCGGAATCGCTGAATCCCAGCTCCGCAAGGATCTCGTGCGCGCTTGAACCAAATGGTGGCGTCGGCGCACCCGGGGCGAATCCTCCGCCATCAATGGCGACAGGCGATGCAAGCATCCTCGTCGGACCGAGGGCGTGGTGTTCGATGGTGACGAACATATCGTTGGCCACGGCCTGCGGGTCGTTCAGCAACTCGATGGGAAAGTACACCGCCGATGCTGGCACACCGGCCGTGTCGAGGATGCTCTTCCATTCAGACGTCGATTTGCTGGCGAAAAGCGATTCCATTTGCCCCTGTAGCCCCAGCGAGGGAGGCGGAACAGGCTCGGAACCGTCGGCGGCGATCATGCCGAGCGCGATCATCAGGCGCTTCTGCAACGCTGGGCTCACGCAAGCGATGCCGAGCACAGAGTCCGCAGTCGCGTAGGTGCGGTAATACGTGCTCAGAAGCGTGGAAGAGCGTCCGTTGGGCAGCATGGCCGACTGCTCGACGAATGTGGCGCCGGCTTCGCGAGCTGAGGCGAGCTTCTCCTTCGCAGCCGTGTGCGTCGGTCCGTCGTGGTTCTCCGTGCGTACGAGGATGTTGTTCTGGAGGACGAGGCCCGCCATGAGGAGCGAGACATCGATGACACCACCGCGCCCGGTGCGTTCGCGGCGCAGGAGGGCGGAGGTGACCCCGAAGGCGACGAGCGCCGCGCACATGTAATCGGCGAGCGGCGAATCCGACGAGATGGGGAGTCCATCACGCAATCGACCGTTGGAGGCCATCAAGCCACTGCGAGCCTGGATGACGAGATCCATCCCGGCGAGGTTCGCGTCTGGACCGAGCTTTCCGAAGCCCGTAACGTCGCCCACAACGATGCGCGGGTTCGCCTTTGATAGCGACGGGTAGTCGAGGCCAAGCTGTTGAGCGAGGCCAGGGCGCATGTTCGTGAGCACGACATCGGCGCGCGCGATGAGGGCATCGAGCACTTTTCGGGCGCCTTCATGGTCCAGGCGCAACGGCAGGGAGCGCTTTCCCCGGTTGCGGATGGCAAAGAGGCGCGATTCGTCGGGCGCGAGCGGGGCCAGGTTTCGGGAAGGGTCGCCCTCGGGCGATTCCACTTTGATCACCGTGGCGCCGCCATCGGCCATGAGCTGGGCGGCGTATGGCACGGCAATAAACTGGCCGAATTCGACGACGGTGATGCCAGCGAAGGGTTGGGCGTCAGACATGTTGCCCATCCTACGCGGGAGGTCGATTTGGCGCAGCGCCACCGAGAGGAATGAGAGAACGACCGCTCGCACTGAGCTTGTCGAAGGGTGAGTCCGCTGTTCGACCAACGCTCGGCGCCAACACTGGGAAACATCTGTAGGCTGGGTTGCGCGCTCCGAGCCGTGATGGCGCCGCCTGGCATCCCAGCGCTTGCTTTCGCGCGCGCTACGGATAGCGGCGACGCGGGCGCCTGACCGGTCAGCGACCGCCGGTGACGCCGCCGCTGCGGACGAGCAGGTCTTCGAGCTCCATCTGCCATTCGAGGGCCGCGCGTCGCTTCTCGGGGGTATCGGCGAGCTCCTCGTAGATAGCCTGTCCCCAGCGGATGTGCGCTTCTTCCTCGAGGAGGATGTGCTGGAGAATACGCACAGTCGGAGCGTCGGAGACCTGGTCCGTGACCTGGGCGTGGTGGCGGTAGTAGACCCCGAGGTGAGTCTTGAGGACGCGGTAGAGGCCGACGACGCGAAGCAGTTGGTCGGTCTGAAGCTGAAGCGTCTCGCAAAACTTCGCGAACGCCTCGTTTGGTGGCTCGGCGCGATAGGATGAGCGCAATGTTGGAGGCGTGGCCGCGTCCATGCCCTCGGTGACGCGCAGTTCGGGCAGGCGCTGGCCCAGCCAAAACGAATGAATGGAGTCGTGGTAACAGTGTTCGCCGAGAGCGAACTTCACCTTGATGCTCGGCGCGGACGAAGCCCAGCCAGCGGCCGCGGTCATGCAGACGTTCTCCGCGAAGCGGTAGTTGAGGATGCGCCTGGCGTTCTCGTTGACGCTGAATGCACCGCCGACGACGCGTGGGTCAATTGCAAGCTCGGGCATGGACGCGCCTCCGGACCGCCCCCGTCCATCGCCGGGGCAGCCCCTCAAGAATTGGCTAGGAGTGGATCGAAACCTTTTGGATTGCGGCGGCGGCGCGGTCGTGGATGGCCCGTTTGAGGACGTTCTGGGCTGCCGACCATGCACGCGCCCGCGCCTTGGCAGCCTCAAGTTCTAGCTTGTCATGGATGTATTCGGGGTCCGGGACGATGCAGTTTTCGGGGCAGACCTGGACGCAGAGATCACAATCGATGCATCCGGCGGGTTCGACGACGTGCGTGCGGCGACGGGTCATGAAGAAGCGGATGGTCTCCGTTGGGCATGCCTTTCGGCAGAGCCCACAATTGATGCAGTCGGACAGTTCGATGCGGACGGCCATCAGCGATACCCGCCGGCCAGCTGCGGTGTGATTGCGCGGGATGTCACGAGTAGCTTGCGCCCGATCCGGCCAGCGCGGCCGTGCCACGTTCCGTTTCCTCCGCGAAGAACGCGCGGATCTCGTTCGCCTGTTGACCGCTGAGCTGGGCGCGCATCATTTCGAACATCGCGTGGGCACGAAGAGCACGGTCCTCTTCGCCAGGGTTACCGTCGCACAGCACCTTCACGAAGTAGTCACCGATCGTCGTATGGGTGACCTCGTCCGCCCAGTTATAGTCGTAGACGAGTTCCATGAGGGGGTCGTTGATCTTGCGGCCGAGGTCCGAGGTGCCCTTGAAGAGGTCGAGCGCCGCCCCTTCGAGGGCAACGTTGACGACGGAGAGGCTGATGAGGGGATCGCGCATGAGGTCACCGCCGCCGCCTGCCTGGGAGGCTGCCTGCGATGCTGCGTTCGGTGGGGCGCCAGCGAGCGTGTCGGGGTATTCGCCCACGACGCCACCATAAGATTCGAGAAGACCGGTGCCGAGCTGGGCGTGGCGAACCTCGTCCCATGTCTGGCGTGCCATCGCCATGATCAGCTCCCACGGCACGGGCCATGTCTGCCATTCGCAAACCTTGCGGCTGAAGGCATCGACTCCCGCGTATTCCGCGCTCACGATCCCGCTCACGAGCGCCTTGCGGAACTCGACGTTGGAGGGGTCCTGCGCCACCATTTCGGGCAACAAGCCGAGGTCGTAGTTGGCGGCGTCACCGAGCTTCGCGGCGAGCTGGGCGCGTTCTTCCGGGCCGATGAGCATGGCCGGGCGATAGGCGGGGTCGCGCTGCGAAGGGAGCGTGCGGATTTGTTCAACGAATGCGTTGGTCAAGGGTGAGAAACCTCCGCGGCGGGCGCCGTCCTGCCAGTATAAGCGCTCGCCGTCGAGGTTTCCACAAACACGAACGCGGTTCGGACATTTGGTGTTTGCGCTGCCACGCGAGGAGGCCGGGCGGGCGATACCCTGCCCGGCCCCCTCGGCTCAGGCCGCGCTCGCGGCGACAGCAGGCCCAGACCCGGCCGCCGAAAACAGGAACACGCCATCCGCGAAATTCACGGTGACCTTTGCGCCTTCGTGGAATTCGCCCGCGAGGACGCGCTTCGCCAGTTCGTTTTCGATGCGGCGCTGAATGGTGCGCCGCAGTGGCCGGGCGCCGTAGGCCGGGTCGTATCCTTCGCGGACGATCTCATCGCGGGCGGCATCGGTGAGTTCAAAGGCGACGTGGCGTTCGCCCATGCGTTCGCGCACCTCCTCGATGAGCAGGTCAACGATCCGCGCGAGCTCGGGTTTCGTGAGCGGTTCGAAGATGATGAACTCATCCACGCGGTTGAGGAACTCCGGGCGGAAGTGTTCGCGGAGGGCCTTTTCGACGGACTCCTTGAGCTTCTCGTGCTCGGTGCCATCAGCTGTGCGGCGAGTGAAGCCAAGCGTCGCTTTCTCCTGGGCGCCGGTGCCGAGGTTGCTCGTCATGATGATGACCGTGTTGCGGAAGTCGACAGTGCGCCCGTGGCCATCTGTGAGACGGCCGTCGTCGAGGATCTGGAGAAGGGTGTTGAAGACGTCCGGGTGGGCCTTCTCAATCTCGTCGAAGAGGATGACGCGATAGGGGCGTCGCCGCACCGCCTCGGTCAGACCGCCGCCTTCGTCGTAACCAACGTAGCCGGGGGGTGAACCGATCAGGCGGCTGATGGTGTGGCGTTCCTGGAACTCGGACATATCGAGGCGGATCATGGCGTCTTCGTCGTCGAAAAGGTACTCGCTCAGCGTTTTCGCCAGCTCTGTCTTCCCGACGCCGGTTGGGCCGAGGAAGATGAACGAGCCGATGGGGCGGCGCGGGTCCTTGAGTCCGGCGCGGGCACGGCGGATGGCGTCGCTGAGGGCGACGATCGCCTGGTCCTGGCCGATCACTCGTTCGTGAAGATGGTCCTCCATTTTCAAGAGCTTGGCGCTCTCGGTCTCTTCGAGGCGGGAGACGGGCACGCCCGTGATCTGGCCGACGAGCGCGGCGATGTCCTCCGCCGTCACGATCAGGCTGATTTCGTGCTCCGCGGCCCACTCCTGGCGGCGCGTCGTGTACTCCTCCTGGAGCCCGATAACCTCTTGTTTGATGCGGGCGGAGGCTTCGTAGTCTTCCTTTTGGACGGCGGCCTCGGCTTCCAGGGAGAGTCGGTCGAGGCCGCGCTTGATCTCGCGCATATCCGCGGGGATCTCTTGCGAATCGATCACGTGCTTGCTCGCTGCCTCGTCGATGAGGTCGATCGCCTTGTCGGGGAGGTGGCGTTCGGTTATGTAGCGGCTGGAGAGGCGTGCGGCGGCATCGAGGGCTGCGTCGGAGATCTCCAGCTTGTGGTGCGCTTCATAGCGCGGTCGCAGGCCCTTGAGGATGGCGATCGTGTCTTCGATCGAGGGTTCTTCGATATAGACCGGTGCGAAGCGGCGTTCCAGGGCCGGGTCCTTTTCGATGCGCGTCCGGTATTCATCGAGGGTCGTTGCGCCGACGGCCCGCAGTTCGCCGCGGGCGAGGGCGGGCTTCATGAGGTTGCTGGCGTCAATCGCGCCATCGGCTCCGCCAGCGCCCATGACCATGTGCAGTTCGTCGATGAAGAGGATGACTTCGCCAGCCGCCTGCTTCACTTCTTCCATCACCGCCTTGAGGCGTTCCTCGAACTCCCCCCGGAACTTGGAACCGGCCACGAGCGCGCCGATATCGAGGGCGAGGACGCGTTTCCCGGCGAGATTGTCCGGGACATCACCGGAGGCGATGCGCTGCGCGAGGCCTTCGACAATCGCCGTCTTGCCCACGCCGGCCTCACCGATGATCACGGGGTTGTTCTTGGTTCGGCGGTTGAGGATCTGCATGACCCGACGGACCTCCGCGTCGCGGCCGATCACGGGGTCGAGCTTGCCTTCGCGGGCAAGTGCCGTGAGGTCTGTTGAGTACTTCTCCAGGCTCTGGTAGCGGCTCTCGGCCGTGGGGCTGGTCACGCGCGACTTGCCACGGATGTCCTGGAGAGCGCGGTAGACCGCCTCCTTGGAGACGTTGAACTCGGCGAGGAGCCTCGTGGCGCCGCTCTCCTCGTTATCCGCGATGGCGATGAGGAGGTGCTCGACGCCGACGTATTCGTCCTTCAGGCGATCTGCCTCGGCGTTCGCGACCTCCAGCATGCGCACCACTTCCGGCGTCGTGTAGATCTGAACGACGTCGTGTTGGAGGCGCGGAAGGGCGTTCACCATCTCGGCGATGCGCTGGCGCAGGCGGACCTGGTCGACGTTGAGCTTCGAGAGCACCTGCTGAGCGAGTCCGCCCTGCCCACCGACGAGGGCGGCGAGTACGTGGGGCACGCCCCACTGGCTGTTCTTCTGGACGCGGACGATGTCCTGGGATTTCGCGAGTACCTGTTGGGCCTGCTCGGTGAATCGTTCTTGTCTCATCATGATTTTGGGGAACCTCCGGTTCGGTTGGACGCGAAATGGGTGATGTGGATCGGTCCGCGCGTTATTCGCGCGGCCGGTAGGGAGCGGGGAGTCGCGTGCTTCGGAGCTTCTCTAGCTCCGTTCGCGTGTGCGCCAGGTCTTCGGAAAGGAGGCGGATCTGTTCGCCCATGCGCATGATGATATCGACGCCCGCGAGGTTGACGCCGAGTTCGTCGATCAGGCGTTGCGCATGGCGGATGCGTTGAATGTCGCCGTTGGAATACATGCGGATGTTCCCGCCCGTGCGACGCGGTTCCACCAGCCCGGCGCGCTCGTAGTAGCGCAGCGTCTGCTGGTGCATTCCAACGAGGCGGGCGGCGATGGAGATGACGTAGCAAGGCTCGTCATCAGGCAATCCCCCGGGCAAGGGTGGTTCATTTCGGGCCATGCGTTGTCACCTCCTTTGGGTACGATTCAGGCGGACACCGTTACGTGGGCGGTTTGCAGGTTGCGGAGCTGTTCGAAGAGCAGGCGCTCTTCGGCGCTAAGGTGCTCGGGCAACTGAACCCGAACACGCACGAAGAGGTCGCCGCGCCTTGTCGCATCGGTCAGCGTGGGCATGCCCTTGCCGCCCAGGCGAATCTGACGTCCGTTCTGCGTGAGCGCGGGGATGCGGAGGGCAACCCGGCCATCGAGCGTCGCCACTTCGACCTCGCCACCGAGCACGGCATCAGTGACTAGCACGTTCGCCTCAACCGTGAGGTTGTCCCCGGTCCGTTCGAAGCGGGCATGTGCGAGGACCGAAACGACGAGGTAGAGGTCCCCGCTGGGCCCTCCCGCCGCGCCCTGGCGGCCCTCGCCTGCGACGCGTACACGGGAACCGGTGCGGACGCCGCGCGGGACCTTCACTTCGAGACGGCGCGGACGGACGACCTGTCCCATGCCTTCGCACGTCTGACAGATGGTCCCGGCGACTTCTCCACTGCCGTTGCAGATGCGGCAGGCCTCGGGCGTCTGGAGGTTGAGGGTACGCGTCGTGCCATGGAAGGCTTCTTCCAGGCTAATTTCGACGGGCGTCTCGATATCCTGGCCGCGACGCGGGGCCGCCTGCCCGCGCGGACCGCCACGATCGCGACGCAGGAAGGAATCGAAAACGGAGCCGAAGTCGCCATTGGAATTGTCGTTGCCCGCTGGGCCGTTGCGCGCCCAGTTGAAGGGCGCCTGGCGTTTCTGAGCTTCGTCGATCTGGTCGGCCTGTTCCCAGCGGTCGCCGTACTTGTCGTACTTCCTACGCTTCTCAGGATCGGAAAGGACATCGTGGGCGGCGTTGATCTCTTTGAAACGTGACTCCGCCGCCTTGTCGCCCGGGTTCACATCCGGGTGATGCTGACGGGCAAGCTTGCGGTACGCCGCCTTGATGTCCTTCTCGGTCGCGGTCCGCGCGATTCCCAGTTTTTCGTAGAAGTTCTTCGCCATGTGGAGACAGCATAGCATGGCTATCCAATCTTTTCAATGAGACGATAGTGAACAACATTGACAATCTTTCCCTCAGACCTCTTGCAAGCGAAACGTACATCTTCTACGATCGAAGGTGAACCAACCGAAGGAGAACCCAACCATGCCAACCACCATCACCCGCTGGGACCCGAACCAGGAGTTCGCAGGACTCCGCCACGCCATGGACCGGCTCTTCGACCAGAGCTTCGGCCGCATCCCCGCTTTCCGCGGAGGCGATGAACTTGGCGCTTCCACCCTCGGCCTCGATATCTTCGAGACCGGCGCCGAATACGTCGTGAAGGCGGCGATTCCCGGCATCGACCCGAAAGATGTCGAGATCTCCGTTGAAGACGATGTCCTCACCATCAGGGGCGAAACGCGCAAGGAGAACGAAGAGAGCAACGAGAACTGGATTCGCCAGGAACTGAGCTACGGCAGCTTCCAGCGCTCCCTTCGCTTGCCACCGACCGTCGAAGCCGAGAAGGCTCAGGCCACCTTCGAGCACGGGATGCTCAAGCTGACCCTGCCCAAGCGTGCGGAAGCGCGAGCGCGGTCGATCAAGATCACCCCCCAGGGTGTCATCGACACCCCGGCGAGTCCGGAAAACAACTAAGGTCAGGTTCCCGCAGCCCGCGCAAAGGCCTCCGTCGTTTTCAGCGATGGAGGCCTTTTGTAATGGTCCGGGAAAGGCCGCACCAGCCTGAAACCAGATCGCCCTCGTCGGCGTTAGATCCTTCACAGGACGCCATTGCGCTCAAGGAGGATGTCATGCGGTACCTCGATTCGACCATACGGAAGACGGTCTTGGCGGCTACAGCTGCCGCGTTCATCGTCGGACTGGCGGCCTGCGGCGATGACGATGACGCGTTCGGCGCGCGCAACGCAAGCGACCAGTCAGCATCTGAGTCACTGGCCGAGCTATCCGCCCCACCATCGGCTGCGACCAGCGTGAAGGGGCAACCCGCCGCGCCCGCCACTGGGGGCGCGCGCCAGGCCGGCGGGCCTGGCGCCAACGGCTCGACGAATGGGCAGGCGGTCACTCTCGACCGCAAGATCATCTTCAACGCGAAGCTCGACCTGCAAGCCACGGACGTGCGCGCCTCGTTCAGTGACGTCAGCCGCCTTGCGCGCGGCGTGGGCGGCTTTATCGAACGATCGAGCCTCGATGAACGCCCCTCAAAGGAAGACACCAAGGCGCTCTACGCCACGTTGAGCATGCGTGTCCCGTCGGCGAAATACGGCGACGTTGTGGCCGATCTGCGCGCGCTCCAGGGCGTGAAGATCACGAAGGAACAGTCCTCAGCGAACGAGGTGACCGAGCAGTACACGGACCTCACCAGCCGCCAGCGCAACCTGGAACGGAGCGAGGGCCAGTACCTCAGGCTCTTGGAACAGGCGAAGACGATCCAGGAGATCCTGACCGTCAACGAGCGCCTGGATTCAGTCCGCCTCCAGATCGAACAGATCCAGGGCAAGCTCAAGGTGTTGGACAACCTCACCGACCTCGCGACGCTGGACGTCACGATTGCGCCGCCGCCGCTCGTCGCCGTGAAGTCAGCCGAAAGCGGGCCGAAGAGCGTCCGTGAAGCGTTCACAGACGCCTGGTCGGGATCGGTGGAAGTCGCGCGATACCTGGCAGCCGCCGGCGCCGTGATCGCCGTCGCGGTCATCTGGCTGGCGGTCCCCGTGCTCCTCGCGATCAGTGGCGTCGGCCTCGTGCGGCGCCATCAACGACAGCCCGTGTCCACGAACGGCTGACGCCGTCGCGTTGTTGCGCCGGGAGGCATATCCATCCCGGCCCAGCAACGCACTACTGGACGATCACCACCCCGCGCATGCCGGTGGCTTCGTGGACGGTACACACGTAGCTGTAGCTTCCCGGCGCCGCGAACGTTGCCCTGTAGCTCCCGGTCTTCTTCGTGCTCTCCGGGTCGGATGGGAATGAACTGCTCGTGACATCGTGGAACTGGCCGCCCTGCCAACTCCAGGTGACCGAGCCACCCCTGGCGATGGTCACCGTCCCAGGGGAGAAGAAGAGGCTATCGAGCAGCGTAACGCTCGCGCTCGAAGGCGCCGCCAGCGTCGTCGGCGTGGGAACAGCCGTCGGCGGGACGGCCGTCGGTGGCACGGCCGTTGCCGATGGCGGGTTGGTCGCGGCGACCGTCGGCGAGGTTGGGACAGTAGCCTGCGTAGTGGCAGACGCGGGTGTCGTTGGCGAGGCGACGGAGGTTGAGGACCCGGCCGGGCTGGGCGCGGGTGGCTTCGTGGAAGTGGCCGGGCTCGATGCGGATTGTGTCGCGAACTCGGGTGCGGCAGTCGGGTTTGTCGCGTCACCCCCGCCACATGCGGCAAGCAATGTCGAAAATAGGCCAGCCAACAAGAGGGCGGCCACCAGGGGTCGTCTCATGAAATGCATCTCCGGACGAATGTGAGATTCAAGCAAGGATACGACGCCGCTCTCGAAGAGGATTCCACGCGGCAGCGAATACCGCGCATTGTGGTAGAGGCTACTGGCCCCGTTTCCACGTCGCTTTCGCGCGCCTCGCTGGCGTTTCGGCGGGAAACGCCCGGGCAAAGCAGAATGGGCGCCGGTTCCGGCGCCCATACTGTTGGTGAACGGCCTATGCCCGTGGCTCTATGCCTTGCGGCGAGCCACAGTGATGACGCTGCCACCGATGACGATGACGAGCAGGCCAAGCGCGGCGAAGAGGGCCGTGTTCGAACCCGTGCTGGAAAGCGTCCCGCTACCCGTCTTGGGCGGCAGCGGCGCGGTCGCGGCATCTACACCAACCGTGCCGACCATCGCCTGGTTGGCGTGGAGCAGGCAAACGTAGGTATACGTGCCGGCCTTGCCGAAGGTGGCCTCGAACGAATTGCGCGTGCCCGGTGCGGGGATCGTCCAGATCGTCCCGCTGCTCAGCACGCCCGTCCCATCCCATGCCCCGGCGGGCTTGACAACGGGAAGGTCCGTCGGGTCGCCCTGGGGTGGGCCGGGAGGCGCATTGAAGGTAATCGTGTGGGGCGTCTCGGTGGGACTGAGCCACTTGATGGAGTCGCCAACTTTGATCTTGGCGGCGGCGGGGAAGAACTGCTGTACGTCGTCGCCACGGATGGTGACGGCACCGGCGATGAGGGTGTACTGGGAGGTGCCGTTGGCCTGGCGCGTGACGGCGACCGGAACCGCGTTGAGCACGCGGGCGAGTTCCTTCACGGCGAGATTCGCGGAAGTCAGCTCGGCGCTGGCGCGTCGATCCGCGGACAACTGCGTGTCCGGCTCGCCGGGGCCGTTGGGGTCGATGACGTTGACCGTGGCCGTCATCTTCGGGTGGATAATGCAGTAGTAGGCGTAGGAGCCCTTCTTCGTGAACTTCACGTCGAATTTCGCGGGCCCAAAGATGAGGTCCGTGTTGAGGGCGGCGCCATCGAATGTCGCGGGCGATGTGGCAGGCGCTCCGGGAGCGCCAAACGTCACCGAGTGTGGCTCGAACCAGGGGAAGTCGAAGGTGATGGTCGAACCAGTGGTGACGGCGATCGTGTTGGGCATGAATTGGTTGATGGCAAAACCGGGTTCACCAGCGCCAACCTTCACCGTGAGGTCGCCGACGGCGGCCCGTGCGCTGCCGGCCAGCGGGCCCGTGAGCGCCATGAACGCGAGTGCCACCAGGGGCAAAATGACCAGGATCCGTTTCAACTCTGTCCTCCGTAAACAAAAGGTAAGGTTTCCAAAAGCGGACTATACACGGACGGGCGCCGGTCTCAACCCCCCGACCACGCTATCTTTTCGGAGTATCCGGAACCGTAATCGCACGCCACTCGGAAGCCGATGGCACGCCGAGAATGCCTTTGGCGAGCCGCACGCCGCGAAGGATTGCGGCCTCCACCGCAAGCACGGCCAGGACCCCAAAATCCAACAAGTGGTGCTGTTC
>DAOTTM010000225.1:0-22199 GCA_034437915.1 Dehalococcoidia bacterium
ACCTTCAGTGACCAGCAACAGGCGTGCTTTTTCTATGTGCGCATCGGCGATGATATCGCCCGCGTCGAGACGCCGATCTGGGCGGCGACGCCAGACCGCATCGCTCTGTTGCACGCGACAATCGTTGACCAGTGCGCGCGCTGTAGTGGCTACCCGCGGGCGTTGCAGGAAGCGCACGAACAGGCAGTCATCTCCGGCGGCGACCGCCAGCAGTTCAGCCTGCTGCTGGAAAACGAGGCATCTCGTCACAGGCTTCGAACCGGCACGAACAACAAGCAGATGAGCAAGCGAAGGAGAGCGCTGTGAGCGGAAACCCAAGGGTGGTGGAGTCCACGCTGCGCGGCTTCGTGTGCGCCTACCCGGCGTATGCGGAGCAACCGTTCGCGCTAGGGCAGTTGGTGGCGGTGCGGGAGGGTCCGTTCGCGCTGTTCGGTGTGACGGCAGATGTCGCCAGCGGACCAGAGGACCCATCGCGTCCGCTCCAGGCCAGGGGCGACGCAGGCCAGAGCGCTGCGGACGTGATGTCCGACAACCCGGAGATCCGCATGCTCCTGCGCACACGGGTGACGGTGGTGACGTGCGGGTACATTGATGGCGAAGCGCCGCGGCCACATTTGCCGCCAGCGCCGGCGCCGTTGCTTGCGCTCGCGGAAGCCGCGAGCGAGGCCGAAACCGCGGGGTTGACGAGCGACGGCGCCTTTCTCGCGCCGCTCATCGCCTCGCCACTCTGCGATGACGCCGTAATCGCGGCCACGTTGCGATTGGCCGCGCGCTCGTTCGGCCCCGGCGGACGCGATTTCACGGTGCGAGCGGGCAAAGAGCTGGCGCGCCTGTTGAAGGCGGACCCTGCGCGGCTGACCAGCATCCTGCGGGGCGTCACCGAATGAGCGACACGAACGAGCTGGGCGTGGTCGTTGGTGGTTCGCTCACGAAGAGCATCGAGATCCGCCTCGATCCGGGCCGAAGCGCCTCGCTCGGGCAATACGTGATGGCGCCGCTCGATGGCGGCCGCGTGATCCTCGGGATGATCACGGATGTCATCCTGAAAGCAGCCGAGGCGGGCGCGACCTCCTGGCCACCGCCGACGGGCGACGACCCCGCCAGCCGCTTGCTGCGCGAGGTGCTGCTCGACACGGGCGTGTACACCGCCGCTGAAGTCTCGCCCTACCTGGAAATGGACCAGGCAGCGGGCCATTCCTCTCGGGCGCGCAGCCTCCCCCGCCATTTCGTCCGCGTGTCCCTCGCGACGCAGGATGCGCTCAATTCCGCCTTCGAGACGAATGACAAGCCTGCGCTGACGATCGGCACGCCCCTGGGCATGGATGATGTCTCCGTGTGGGTCGATATCGAGCGGCTGTTCGAACGCTCCGCGGGCATCTTCGGCAAGAGCGGCACGGGCAAGACGGTGACGGCGCTGCAGCTGCTGGATGCGATGGTGGCGCACAGCGGCCAGCAACGCACAAACAAGGACAAGACGGTCGCCCTCGTGTTCGATATGCACGACGACTACGGGCGAACCTTAAAGTTCGAGGGCGGCGACGGTTCGCGCGAACGGAAGTCCCTCAAACAGCGCCACCCGACCGAGGTCAACGTCTTCCACCTTGAATCCAACGAGATTGGAAGCGACGGTCGCGTCGTCATCGGGACGAAGGATATCGAGCCGGAGGACCTGGAAGTGCTCCAATCCGTGGGCTTCTTCACCGGCCCCGCGATCGAAGCGGCACACGAATGCCACTCTCGCTTTGGCAAGGGGTGGATCGATGCCATCGTGGCGGACGACCCCGGCGCGGAGGTGATCCGTAAGGCGTGGGCGGATGGCGAGGAGCCGGAGGACATGAACTGGGCGAAGGTGGCTTCGCGCCTCGGCTTCCACGCGGGCTCCTTCGATAATCTCCGGCGCGGCCTCAAGCGTTTCCTGCGACGGGATTTCGTGCAAGGTGGCTCGGCGCAGTTCGATGGCACGATTAACCGCCTCGTCCAGCTTCTGCAGGGTGGGAAGAGCGTCGTCATCCAGTTTGGCGCGTTTGGCAACGACGTCACGAGCTACATGCTCGTCGCGAACATGTTGTCGCGGCGTATCTGGGACCGCTACAAGGACGATGTCGAGGGCGCTCATGGCCGGCGGGGCCAGGAGCCGAACCGCCTCGTCATCGTGATTGAAGAAGCGCACAAATTCATCGACAAGTCGATGGCTGGCCAATCCGTGTTCGGCCAGATCGCGCGCGAGCTGCGCAAGTACAACGTCACGCTCCTCGTCATCGACCAACGCCCGAGCCAGATCGACAGCGAAGTGCTCTCGCAGATCGGCACGAAGTTCTGCCTTCAGCTCGATAGCGAGGCGGATATTGACGCGGTCATCGGCGGCATGGTTGGCCGGGCTGGTCTGCGGTCCGTGATAGCGTCGCTGGAGAGCCAGCAGCAGGCGCTGGTGTTTGGGCATGCCTTGCCCATGCCCGTCGTGGTGCGGCCACCGGACCTCACAAACGACGCCACGCCGGGCGCCACGCTGCGCCAGCGTCTCGGCGCGCCGCCATTGCGGGCGGCGACGCCCGAGGGCCTGTTCGGGTAGGGGGAGTGTCGGGCGGCTCGCGGCTCACCCTTCGACAAGCTCAGGGCGAGCGTATATCGCGTTACCAGGCGCCCGCAGTGACGGACAGGATGGGCGGAAGCGTGCCTGGAAGCTGCTGCCAGTGTTCGCCGAGGTCGGGGCTGGCGTACACCTGCCCGTTGGTCGTGCCAACGTAGACACCCTCTGACTCCAGGCCGTCCGTATCCATGGCTTCGCGATAGGCGCTCTGGTAGTCGTTGGGGCCGGGCAGGCCGTTCGTGAGACACTGCCAGCTCTCGCCCGCGTCCATGGTCCGCCAGACGGCGAACTGCCCGCGCACCACGCGGAAGTTGTCCGCGCCAACCCTGGCGGTTCAGGCGGTTTCCAACTCCGGCTCCGTGAGGAGACCCTTGCCGCGGAGGCGCCGCCAGAACTTGCCGAGGTCATTATTTTCCCATGCGACGAGAATCTGGCTGGCGACGGCGATCGAGCTGTAGGTTCCGCTGATGATGCCCACGAGCAACACAATGAGGAAGTTGCGGATGGTGTCGCCGCCGATGAGCAGCATCGCGACGACCGTGAAGACGACGACGAGCGACGTGTTGATGGAGCGCGCCAGCGTCTCCGTCATGCTGGCGTTGACGGCTTCTTCGAAGGGGACGTACGGGTCGTGGAGGACGGTTTCGCGAATCCGGTCAAACACAACGATCGTGTCGTGGACGGAGAAGCCGATGACGGTCAAGAGCGCCGTGATGAAGGCAACGTCCACCTCTATATCGTAGACCTTTCCGAGCAGCGAAAAGAGGCCGAGGATCATGAAGGCGTCGTGGAGGACGGCGACGATCGCGGCGGTTCCGTAGCGGAACGAATTGCGCAGGCCTCCGACGGCGCGGAAGGCGAAAGCGATGTACGCCATGATCGCGAATGAAGCGAAGATCACGGCGAGCGTTGCGTTGCGGGCGATTTCCGTGGAGACCGTGCTGGAAACCGTCGAAAAGTCCTTGCGGTTGAGCGCGCCGAAGCGAGTCTGCAGGGCCTGCTCGATTGTATCTATCTCGCCGGGCTGAAGTGGGCCGGGGGCGTCGGTAATGCCGGGCGCGCCCTGGAGTTCGCCGGTGTGGACGAGATAGGTGTTTTCGCCCGCGCCCTGGACGCGAGCCTCGGGATGCCCGGCGTCGGAGATGGCCGTGCGCAGCGCCTCCTGGGAGACGGCCTGTTCAGTGAACTCAAGCGTGAATGTCGTCCCGGAGGTGAATTCGATGCCAGCCTTGAGGTGCGGCGGGATAGCCACGACCACCGCAGCCACCAGAAACAGCACGAGGGACACGCTGAGATACCACCAGCGTTTCCCCGCGAAATCGATCAGTCCATTCGAACGCATGGCCTAGCCTTCCTGTACTTCGGTGGCGCGCCGGGCCGCTGGAGTGGTGGCTCGACGGGTCTCTTCGGCGTTGAACAGCCAGTGGTTCTTGGCAAGGGGCGTGCCTACGACCATCTTGAGAAACGTCCTCGTGATGGTGATTGCGGAAAACATGCTGATCGCGACACCGATGGCAAGCGTGAGGGCGAAACCCTTCACGAGCGAGGCGCCGAACTGGTCGCCGAACCAATAGAGGATGAGGCACGTGATGAACGTCGAAACGTTCGAATCGCGAATCGAAGACCAGGCGCGTCGAAAGCCGATATCGATAGCACGGTTGAGCGTGTGGCCGCGCCGCAGCTCTTCCTTCATCCGTTCGAAGATGAGGATGTTGGCGTCGACCGCCATGCCCACGGAAAGCACGAATGCGGCGATACCCGAAAGCGTCAGCGTCACCGGCCAGAGCTTGAAGACCATCAGCGTGGTCGCCGTATAGACACCGAGAGCCAACGCCGCGAGCACACCCGGGAGGCGGTAGTAGAGAATCATGAACAGCGCGACGGCCAAGAGACCGACCTGGCCCGCATGGACCGAATCTCGCACCGAGCTTTCGCCGAGCGAGGCGCTCACTTCGCTCGATTGGATCGTCTTCAAGGGAACGGGAAGCGCGCCAGCGTTCAACTGCTTCGAAAGCGTGGTCGATTCTCCGAAGCTGGCCTGGCCGGTGATCTGTCCGCGGTCGGTGATCTGGCTCTGGACAGTGGCGCGGGAGATTTCGAGGTCGTCCAGGTAAATCAGCAAGAAACGGCGCGGATCGCCCGCGGGGTAGTTGAGCGCCCGCCCGGTGATCTGGCCGAGCAACTTGGAGCCAATGTCCGTGGTCTCAAAGCTCACCGCATAGGTCGTGCCGACGCGGGAAGGGAAGGTGTTGTTCTTGATGTACTGGCCGGTCATCACGTAGGTGACGCCGTCGATCAGCCCCGTCGCAGGGACGAGGTTGCCGGATTCGTCAGCGACGCGAAACTGGAGCGCGGCTGTCTTGCCAATCAGGTTCTGCGCGTCCGTCAGGCCCAGGCCCGGCACGGATACCTGGAGGCGGTTGCCGCTCGCCTTGGTGATCTCCGCCTCGCTCACTCCGAAGGCGTTGACGCGGCGTTCAACCACGTCCTTGGCCGTATCGAGCGCTTCATCGATGTTTCCCGCGTATCCGGGAGGCGGGTCCGCCTGGAGGACGAGGAACGAGCCGCCGCGCAAGTCGAGCCCGAGGCGCATGGTCTCACGTTCGAAATCGCCGACCTTGATGCCCCTGCCGTGCGGCCAGAAGTCTCCGGGGAGGTAGCGCCCGGGGTCACTCGGCCAGACTGCGGAGAGCGAAAAGGCGAAAAGGGCGAGAACCCCGATGAACAGGAGCCAGGTGGTGTTTGATCGCACGGGCTAGGAGGCCTCCTCGGCTGCGCTGGTGGAATGGGTCGCCCGGTTCTCAGTCTCCGGGAAGGGTTCAAGCGTTGAGAGCCGCCGCGCGACGGCCTCCGTGAGCGCGCGCACGCGGATGCCGGGAGCAAGTTCGAGGATCAACTCTGTCGGACCGTCGGGTGGCGAAACGACATCCTTGACCTCGGCGATGAGTCCGCCCGTGGTCACCACCTCATCGCCAATGCGCAGCGATTGTACGGCCTTGCGTTGGGCCTTTTGCCCCTGGATGACAGGCCGCAGAAGGATAAAGTAGAAGGCCGCCACCGCGGCGACCGTGTAAAAGATGACGCTCCACATGACGGCCATGCGCGGAAACTCCCTGCCGAACCGGTTAGCCCGGCGCCTGGCCACCCCGCGCCGTGACATCCGCGAGGATGTTGCGCGCCAGCGCCAGCGCGGATTCGCGGTCCGAAACGGCGCCGTCGAGTTGAGCCCGGCGAACCGATGTTAGGACAGCGCCTAGCGTGCGTCCACTTTCCAGCCCGAGTTCCGCCATCAGATCTTCCCCGTTCAGGAGGGGAGACTCGGGCTCATCGAACACCGAAATCGCGCGCGCGAGGACAAAGCTGGCGAAGCCGCAGTGTCGGCGGAAGTTCTCGCGCGTGTAGGTCGGGCCCCGCGTCGCCATCCCATCGCAGAGGTTCACGAGCAGGAGCGGAAGGACGTGGCCGTTCAGGTCGGTGGCAAAGCGGCGAACGGCGTGGTCCGTTGGCGGCCACGGGCGAACGAGTTCACGCGGGCGAAGGTGGTATCGCACCAGCCGCGCGACGAAGTCCGTTGCCTCCGGACCGAGGCCAAGGACAGGGAGGCGTTCGCGGAGGAGGTCGCTTCCGCGCGGGCCGTGGCGAGGAAAACGCAGGCGACCTTCGAGGTAGACAGCGGTCGTGGGCTTGGCGACATCATGGACGAGGCACGCGAGGCGCGTGAGGGAACGAAGGGACTCGCCCTCGATTTCCCGTTCCAGCGAATCGTCAATGTCGATCCATGCGAGGCCTTCGTGAAATTCCGCTGTGTCGGCGCCTCCCGCGACGACGGCATCGAAGGCGGCGACAGCCGCGAGGTTGTGGTCGAGGACATCGTAGAAATGCAACTCTGGTTGGACGAAGCCTCGGCCCGCTTCCAGTTCCGGGATGAGCGTGGATAACCGACCCTCGCGGTCGAGGTCGCGCAGCGCGACCGCTCCATCGGCCCGGGCGAGCGCTTCGGCGAGTTCTGGGGCGAGCGTCACGCGCGGGGGTGAGCCTTGTCGTATTGCAAACGCTTCTGGGCGTCTGTCAGGTGGGTGTAAATCTGGGTCGTCGAGATGCTGGCGTGTCCGAGCGCGTCCTGGACGTTGCGAAGCGGCATGCCCCCTTCGAGCATGTGCGTCGCATAGGTGTGGCGCAGTGTGTGCGGGGTGACGGACTTATCGAGGTTCGCGGCGCGGGCGTAGTTCTTGAGGATTAACCAGAAGCCCTGGCGTGTGAGGCGTTCGCCCCTGCGGTTCACAAACAGTGCTGGCTCCCGCCGATTGCGCACGAGCCGCGGGCGGACGTGGAAGATATACTGGCGCACTTCTTCGACGGGGCGCTGATGGAGGGGAAGGATGCGCTCACGGTCACCCTTGCCAACACAACGCACCGTGACCGGATCGCTTTCGAGGGCGATGTCGCTGAGGTCGAGCGCGACCAGTTCGGAGACGCGCAAGCCGGTCGCATAGAGAAGTTCGAGCATTGCCTTATCGCGCCGCGCCTCGGGCGTGGAGCGCCGCGACGGCTGTTCGAGCAACTCATCGACTTCCGCCACGGTGAGCGCGCGGGGGAGGCTCTTCCCAACCTGGGGCGACTTGAGATGTTCCGTGGGGTCAGCGCTGACGACTCCCTCGGCGGCGAGGAAGCCGTAAAACGACTTCACGGCCGCGACCTTTCGCGCGACGGTCGCGTCTTTGTAGGCGCGGGCGCGCATATCGGCGACGAAGCTGACGATGCCTTCGCCCGAAACGCCCTTCCACGTCTCCCCGTTCGCCTTCGCGCCGTTTTTGGAAATGAAGCCGGTGAACTGGGCAAGGTCATTGCGGTAGGCGGAGATGGTGTTGTTGGAAGCGTTTTTCTCCACCGCGAGGAAGTTCAGGAATTGGGTGATGCAGTCGTCCACGGGTGGCCACCTTGGGGGGATTACGGTAATGCAGCGAAGCTGCGGCGGCGCTCATTCTAGGTAGCGCAACCGGGCCATGTCCACACAATTGGCTTGGCCGGATTGTGAAGAAACCGTCATCTGCATCACATAATCACGAGTCAATGTGGAACTCGCCCCGGCGCGATCCGTGCATAATGCGCGCGTGCTGGCTCTCGGGCCAGTCCCTTAGGGGTGTACCGACCGGTAAATTCACAAAAGAATCGGCCTATAGGGGCTTCGAGGCTTCACTCCGGTCTATGGCGGCGCTTTCCTTCAAGATCACCCTGAAACTGGCACGCGTCTTGCCAGGCCGTTTGTTCAGCGCGAAGCGAACGCTTCCAGCCGCCGCTTCAAGGCAGCAAGGAAACCACCGGCATCGAGGCCATCGGCGACGCGGTGATCAAAGCTAAGACAGACATTGACCATCGACCGGATGGCGATGGCGTCACCCTCCATGACGACCGCGCGCTTGACCACGCGTTCCATCGTGACGATCGCCACCTGCGGATAGTTCACGATCGGCTTCGAGACGATGGATCCGAAAGAACCCGTGTTGTTGACGGTGAACGTGCCGCCTTCGATGTCCTCCAGCCGCAGCTTTCGCGTCTGCGCGCAGGCAACCAGGCCAGCGATCGCCTTGGCAAGGCCGGCGACGCTCAAGTCTCCGGCGTTATGAACGACGGGGACGACCAGCCCGCTCTCCGCAGCGATAGCGATGCCGATGTTGAGCGCGTGGTAGCGGCGAAGTTCTTCGCCTTCCCAGCGTGCGTTGAGCGCCGGGAATTCGCGAAGCGTCTCGCAGACGGCCATGGTGAAGTACGGCAGGAGGGTAAGGTCTACCCCTTCATCCGCGAGAAAGCGTTCCCGTTCGCGTCCGCGCAATGCGACAAGACCGGTGACATCCGCTTCGACCATTGTCCAGGCCTGGGGCGCTTCACTGTTGGAGCGTTGCAGGTTCGCGGCGATCGAGCGGCGGGTGGGTGAAAACGGGACTACCTCGTAGGCAGCGATCCCGGGCGATGACGCCTCTCCACGGGCGACCGACGTGGCGGGCGGCGTGGCGAGCGATGGAACCACTTTGGGACCGGCGGCGATCACTTTCTCCACGTCCCTCCTGGTGACGCGTCCACCGATACCGGTGCCCATGATTTCGCCCAACTCGACTGTGTGTTCGCTGGCGAGGCGCAGGACGGCAGGCGAATAAAAGCGCCCCCGCGGTTCTGGGCCGCGGGTCGCTGCCGTGGGCTTCGGTGCTGATTTGGCTGGCACGCGGGTTGACGGCGGAGCGGGGGCGGCTACCGCGGACTCCTCCGGCGGAATGGACATCGGGCCCCCGGACCATTTGCCCTCGGCCGGTGCCGCAGGGGCAGTACCGCCAGTCGCGCCCACGGCCCCCTCGATCACCTCGCAGAGCGGTTGATCGACTTCAACTGTGTCTCCTTCAGGAACGATGATTGCGCCCATCGTCCCTTCGAATGGTGATGGCAGCTCCGCCGTCACCTTCTCCGTCTCGATCTCGCAGAGCGAATCGTCGAGCGCGACTGGCTCGCCCGGTTGCTTCATCCACTTGAGGATGGTGCCCTCGGTCACGCTTTCGCCGAGCTGGGGCATGGTTACCGTCGCCACGATGCTCTCCCAGTCTCCATTCAATACGCCGCCAGGCTGCGGGCAGCTTCGGCGATCTTCTCCCGATTGGGCATGAAGAAGTCTTCCATCGCGTGGTGGTAGGGCATCGAGGGGATGTCTGGCCCCGCCAACCTGCGCACAGGGGCGTCGAGGTATTCGAAGGCGTGTTCGGCGATGATGGCCGCCAATTCGGCGCCAAAACCGCCAGTGAGCGTGTCCTCGTAGACGATGAGGACCTTGCCAGTCGCCTTCGCCGCCTCAAGCAATGTCTCATGGTCGAGGGGGTTGAGCGTTAGCAGGTCAACAACGGTGCACTCGATCCCTTCGCTCGCGAGCGCCTCGGCGGCGGCTAGGGATTCGTGGAGCATCAGCCCATAAGCGACGATTGTGAGATCGCTGCCCGTCCGTGTGACCCGTGCCTTGCCAATCCGCGCCTCACCCCGATTTTCGGCGAGATCCTGCTTGATCAGCCGGTAGGTTCGTTTGTGTTCGAGGAAGAGGACGGGATTGGGGTCGGCGATGGCCGCCTTCAAAAGCGAGCGGTAGTCAGCCGGAAACGAGGGCGCGACCACTTTGATGCCCGGCATATGGGCGTAATACGCCTCGATGCTCTGGGAATGATGTTGGCCACCATGCACGCCACCGCCCCACGGGGTGCGCACGACCATCGGCAGGTGCGCATCGCCACTCGTGCGGTAGCACCAGCGGGAGGCTTCGCTGCAAAGCTGGTCGAACGCGGAGTGGATGAAGTCCGCGAATTGGATCTCGGCGATGGGACGGAGGCCGTAATGCGCGGCCCCAATGCTGATGCCGACGATACCCGACTCGGCGAGAGGTGAATCGATGACGCGTCCCGGGAACTTCTTCGAAAGGCCATCCGTGGCCCGAAAGACGCCGCCGGCCTCCACGTCCTCGCCGATCAGGAAGATACGGTCGTCAAGCGCCATCTCCTCTTCGAGCGTGGAGCGGATCGCCTCAATCACCGTTGTCTCAGCCATCAGCCCAACTCCTTGTAGACGAAGCCGAGGGCGTCTTCGGGTTCCGGGTCGGGCTGCATGAGCGCCCATTGGGCGGCATCTCGAACTTCCTGATCGACGCGCTGTTCGATCTCGTCGAGGTCTTCCGGGGGGAAGATGCTGTCCGATACGACCCGTTCGCGAAACACCTTGATCGGGTCCTTTTTGGCCCACTCCTCAAGCTCGCTCTTCGGCCGGTAGCGGCTGTCGTCATCATCGGAGGAGTGCGGCCAAAGCCGGTAGCACTTCGCTTCGATGAGGAACGGCCCACCGCCGCGGCGCGCCTGGTCGGCTGCTGGCTTCACAGTCTGGTAGACGGCGATGGCATCCATGCCATCGACCACCTGACCCCGCAGCCCGTAGCCTCGGCCGCGATCGGCCACATGGGGGACGGGCATCTCCTTTTCGGTTGATTCAGAGATCGCGTAGCCGTTGTTCTCCACGAAGAAGATCACGGGCAGCTTGTGGATTGCGGCGAAGTTCAGCGCCTCGTGAAAGTCGCCCTTGGCCGTGCTCCCTTCGCCGCAGGAGGTGAGCACCACAATCGGGTCGTTGCGCAGTTTCGCCGCCAGTCCGATGCCCGCCGCATGCAGGAACTGCGTTGTGACGACACTGGATTGCGTGACGACCTTGCGGGCGGTGTTTCCCCAGTGGGAGGGCATCTGACGACCGTGGCTGTTCGGGTCATCGCGCTTGCCGAGCAGGTTGAGCATCGCTTCCCGTGGGGTCATGCCGAGGACGAGGTTCATCCCGAGGTCGCGGTAATAGGGGGCGACGTAATCAACGCCCTTTGTGAGCGCCATGGCGGCGCCGACCTGCGCCGCTTCTTGTCCCGCGCCGGCGATCACGAACGGTGCCCGGCCCTGGCGGTTGAGGGCGAGCATGCGCTCGTTCAATCGGCGCGCCAAGATCATGTGGTAGTACATGTCTTCGAGCTGCTGCTCGTTGAGGAGGTAATCAGACACGGTGTCGTGCGAGCGGGGCTTCCGGGCGCGCGTGGTCACAGCAGCGGCAACCTGCGCGATGTTCGCGCAACGGACTGGGGAAATCGTGGGAACGTGAATTCCAATACGCTCAAATCCTGACCTTCCCATTGCCGAGGTCTCTGTCGAAACGTCGGCTACCCCTCGACTAGCCGTTCGCCGCTACAGCCGCCTTCGAGGGACATTACGTTCCCATCGGACGTATACGAAATGTGTTGTAGCGGATCTCCGCTTGTGGAGGAATCCGAGAGCGTCCCCCAATCCGTCAGAACGAACTCCGGACCCGTGGCGAGACGGAAGGTGAGGGCGTCGTCTTGGCCTGAATGGTCGCCGAAGCCACCAACCCACAAGCTCAAGATAGGCAGGGCCGCAAACGGGAGCGGCAAAACCAGGGCGGCAACGAGCGCACGAATTCGCACGGTGCACCTCCGAACCTGCACATCATAGCACACCGCGCAAAGCGGCTGCATAGGCAATGTTCCCGGGTCGGGCCCGGCCGGGGCGCTTGATGTCCTCCGGCTGTTACCCTTCCCGAGATGGACGACAGCGGAAGAATCGCAATCATCGATGTCGGATCGAACTCCGTGCGCTTGCTCGTTGCCCGCCCGATTACCGATTCTGCCTTCGAAGTCATCGATGAAGAGCGCTATGACGCGCGCATGGGCGCGGACCAATCCCAGGGTGACCTCTCGGAGGAGAGCATCGAACGTGGACTCCACGCACTCACGGTGATGGCTCAAGTAGCGCGCTCACACAATCCGACGCAGATAGTGGCGGTGGGCACGGAAGCGTTGCGCCGCGCCGGCAACGCGAGTGCATTCGTGACGGAAGCGCGGCGACGGACGGGCCTCGCCGTTCGCATCCTCTCGGGCGAAGAGGAGGCACGGGCGGGCTTCCTGGGGGTGGTCAACAGCACCTCCCTTTCCGAGGGGCACCTGCTCGATATCGGCGGAGGTTCATTGGAATTAATGCGCGTGCAGGCGCGCACGTTGGTTGCTATCACCTCGGCCCCCATGGGCGCGATCTACGCAACGGAGCGCTACTTCCGCACCGATCCGCCCTCCAACCGCGATGTTCGGGCCCTCCGCAAGGCGGTCCGCCAGCATTTCCCCGTGGAGGGTCCCCTCCCCGAGCTCTTCGGCGCGGGCGGTTCGGTTCGAAACCTTGCACGAATGGTGCGCACGCGGCGCCAGTATCCGTTACGCCGACTCCATGAATTCGTTATCCGGCGGGGCGAAATGTCCAGGTTGGCCCGAACGCTGGTGACCACTTCGCCCGAAGAGCGCCGCAGACTCCCCGGGATGAGCGCGAACCGTATCGATATCCTGCCCGCGGCCGCGGTTGTGATCGACGAGATCATGGAGCTCACGGGCGCCACAACACTCACTGTTTCCGGGCAAGGCCTGCGCGAAGGCATCCTTTGGCAGCAGCTCCGGCGCACGAACAGCATCGTTCCAGATGTTCGCGCTGCCTCCATCGCCGGCCTCGCGGCAGCGAACGGCGGCGACGCCATCGACGGCGCCCGGACTGCCGAGACCGCCGCAAGGCTGTTCGAAGCCAGTCAGCCAGTGCACGGCCTCGCTGCTGCAGACCTGGACCTCCTGCGTTCAGCCGCGACGCTCGCGAACGTCGGTATGCACGTCGAGTTTTACAACCGCGAACGCCACGCGGAATACCTCGTCCACAGCGGCGACCTGCACGGATTCACCCATCGAGAGATAGTGTTACTGGCGGTGCTCGTACGCTGGGCAGCCTCCGGGACTCCAGATCTCACCGCTTACTCCCGTGTTGTCGAAGCGGACGACACCCGGCGGGCAACGGTGTTGAGCACGCTGCTGGGGCTGGCCCGCGCCATCCATCGGCGCAGCCCGACGCCCGTGACCAGCGTCTCCGCGTTCGTTCGAAAAGCTGAGTTCGCCGTGGAATTGCGCGGGGATGGTGGACTCGAACCCGAGTTGCACGCCCTTGGCAGCCAACAGAAACGATTCGAAGCAGTGTTCAAGCTGCCGTTGCGGTTCAGCGCCGGCTTGCCGCGCCGTCCGCCATGAGCTTGAGCGCGTCGGGTTGCAGCAACCACTGCAGGCTCGCCTTGCCAGCGGAAGGTCCCGCGGGAAACTTCAGAAGCGCCGCCCCGCCCTTTTCGCAGAGACAGTGCATTTCGTGAGGATCGCCGGTGAATGCATAAGAGATGGTTTCGCACATCCACGGCAGGTGGCCCACCGCCAGGACGCGTTCGCTCCGCGTCGCCGCTATACCCGCGAACAGGCGCTCGTAGTCGTCCGAAGCGAGCGCCTCGCTGATGTGGAGGCCATCTATCCCAAACGCGTCGCAGAGGACTTCCGCGGTCTGAATGGCGCGGAGCATCGGACTCGTCAGTACGACATCCGGGAGGAAGAGCATGCGCAAACCCGTGGCCACGGCGCCCATCTCCCGCACCCCCTTCTTCGTGAGCGGTCGGAGCCGGTCATCGGGCCACTCCGGACCGGCCGCCCCCGCGAGGCCATGGCGAACGAGGCAGAGCTCCATATCGTTACCCTTCTATCCGTTCGTAGCCCACGAGACCAATCTCGACGATCTTCCACTGGCCAAGGACGAGCTTCCACTGCGCCGAAAGTGTGGCCGTGCCGATGGCGGAGAGGAACGTGACGTGGAAGAGTTCGGAATCTTCAGCGGCGCTGATTGGCTTGAGCTCATATCCCGTGATGCTGGGCATCGATTGGGGCGTGAGGCCGCCTCCGGCGCCCAGCTGCATCATCTGCATCAGGACTTCAGGGGTGATATCGGCCATGATCTGGGAGAGGTTACCCGCCATCACGGCCTCGGCGTTTAGTTCGGCCGCCTCCCGTGCGGTGCCCATACCGGGCGTGGGTTGTGCCATAAGGGTTAGCGCTCCGCCAGGTCGGAGATCTGCCACTTACCGGGGCTTGTTTCTTCCCATTTGCTCCAGATCTTGCGGGTGGTCGCGCCGATGTAGCTGATTTCGACTTCGCCACGGCCGAGGTCGTTCACTTCGAACGAGGTCGCGGTCAGCGGGTTGGCGGCGATCGCCATCGCCTTGGTCATGCCTGCTGGCGTGAAATCGCCCATGAGGCCCGCCATGTTGTTGCTGATGATATCGCCCGCGTGCCGGGCCCACGTCTCCTTGATATCCGCCATGATTCGTTGTCTCCCTTTTTGGTACGCCGTGGGGCGCGAATTCAGGATAAATGGGGCGTCCAGCGTTCGCAAACACGTGCCACAGGAAAGCGGGCGCAGACCCCGACGGGGGTCACTGATCTGACCATCCCAGCTGCTTGCTTACGCGCGCTACTGATTGTGGAGTTCGAAGCGCCGAAAAATCTCGGAACATACCTGTCGATCCGACGCGGGCTGGTTCGTCTTCAATGCAACACGACGCCCGAGGAGGCGCAACGGCAAACACTCCGACGCTCCGACACTTCGACACTTCGATACTTCGACACTCCAGAAAGGCCCATCCCCATGCGTTACATGCTCCTGATTTACACCAACGAAGCGACCGATCCCGCCCCCGGACAGGCCGGGTTCGACGAAATGATGGCTGGCTACGGCGCCTTTACCCAGGAAATTCAGTCCAACGGCGCCTTCCTGGCGGCTGATCCGCTCCAACCGATTGCGACGGCGACCACGGTTCGCGTGCGGGGCGGCAAGACGCTCATGTCCGACGGGCCGTTCGCGGAAACGAAGGAACAGCTCGGCGGCTACTACATCCTCGAATGCAAGAACATCGATGAGGCGGTGGCGTATGCCGCCAAGATCCCTGGAGCGCTTCATGGCTCCATTGAAGTGCGCCCTGTCCTCGACATGGGCTAGACCGCCGCGCAAGCGAACTGGAAGTTCATCGACGTGAACAGTTTCACGGACAGCAGTGGCCCCCGGCCAGAAAGAGAATCCCCTTGAAGTACATGCTTATCATCCACAACGACCACGAGACGCACCCGCAGCCCGGCGGGGCTGGCTGGGACCAGCTCATGGCCAACTACGGCGCGTTCACGGAGGGCCTCACCAAGAAGGGTCTCGCATTCTTGGGTGACCCGCTCCAGCCGCCGATGACGGCGACCACGGTCCGCACCAAGGGCGGGAAGGCCATCATCACGGATGGCCCCTTCGCGGAGACAAAGGAATGGATGTCCGGATACTTCCTTGTCGATGTTGCGACGCTGGCGGAAGCCCAGGAACTCGCCGGGAAGATCCCCTCGGCGGCCTTTGGATCGGTCGAGGTGCGACCTATCATGGATATGCACTAAGACCGGGCGGGCGAGGACAAGCGAGTATTCCCCATGGACACCACGGCAACAATCGAGGCGACGTTTCGGGAGCGCCATGGACGCATACTCGCTTCCCTGATTCGGGCAATCGGCGATTTCGACCTCGCTGAAGACGCTTTGCAGGATGCCTTCATCGCGGCTATGGATACCTGGCCGCGAGATGGCATCCCGGGCAATCCTCCTGCCTGGATCATCACTACCGCCCGCCGCAAAGCGCTCGATCGCTTGCGGCGGGCGACCGTGTTCGCCCACAAAGCCCGGGACTTCGCCCTACTCGCGCAACTGCAGGCAGAGGAGCCACCGGTGGATGACGACGATGCCACGATTCCCGATGATCGGCTGCGGCTCATATTCACCTGTTGCCACCCCGCTCTTTCCCGGGAGGCTCAGGTCGCCCTTACGCTGCGAACACTTTGCGGCCTCACGACCGCAGAGATAGCGCACGCGTTTCTCGTTTCCGAGCCGACCATGGCCCAGCGGCTGGTACGGGCCACACGCAAGATCCGCGATGCAGGCATCCCTTACGAAGTGCCCCCGGACCACGCCCTCCCCGAACGAATCGACGGGGTGCTGGCCGTGGTCTATCTCGTGTTCAACGAAGGCTACTCTGCTTCCAGCGGCGAGACCCTCTTGCGGAGTGACCTTTGCACTGAAGCGATACGCCTCGGCCGCGTTCTCGTTGCGTTGATGCCAGACGAACCCGAGGCGGTGGGCCTGCTCGCGTTAATGCTCCTCCAGGATTCGCGGCGTTCGGCCCGGACAGGAGCCGAGGGCGAGGTCATCCTCCTGGAACAGCAGGACCGGTCGCGTTGGGATGCGGACGCAATCCGAGAAGGACTCGCGCTGGTCGAACAGGCCCTGCGTTCACGCCAGGTCGGTCCGTACGGCATCCAGGCAGCAATTGCTGCCGTCCATGCGCGAGCCGAGACTCCCAGTGCGACGAACTGGGCCGAGATCGCACAGCTCTACGGGCTCTTGGCCACGATCAACGACTCACCCGTGGTCGCATTGAACCGCGCTGCGGCGATCGGTATGGCCGCTGGACCAGCTGCCGGGCTCGCACTCATGGATTCACCGGTGCTCTCTGAGAGCCTGGACAAGTACCACTTGTACCACGCGGCGCGCGCGGACCTGTTGCGCCGTAGTGGGAATCGCATGGAGGCAGCCGCCGCTTACGAGCGGGCGCTCGAACTCGTCACGAACAGGGCCGAGCGTGCGTTCCTGGAGAGGCGGCTTCTGGAAGTGTCAGAGAGCGGTTCATTACACCAGCCGGAGCCAACGCCTCTTGCCCACCCGCACGACTGAACCGGTCTGCGCTGGCGTCGTGGCATCGACCACAACCTCATCCATCGCCACGGCGCGTTGTTCGAACAGCCGCCTGGCTTCCCGTCTTGAGGGTGCAAGGCCCGCCCGCACGAGGACATCGATCAGCGCTTCGCCATCGCTGACTTCGAATTCAGGGATTTCCGTCGGAGCCTCTCTTCGCTGTACCGTTCGCTCGAAGGTCGCTTCGGCTTCCAGTGCCGCCGCTTCACCGTGGAACTCCGCGACGATCGTTCGCCCAAGGAGCTTCTTGGTGGCCATCGGAACGAGCGTTTAACGAAGGAACAGCTCGGCGGCTACTACATCCTCGAATGCAAGAACATCGATGAGGCGGTGGCGTATGCCGCCAAGATCCCTGGCGCCGGTCACGGCTCCGTGGAGGTCCGCCCCGTCCTCGATATGGGCTAACGCCATTTCCGGGGTCTTCGCGGAGCGCTATCGTATGCAAGTGAACGACGTTTCTATCGCGCTCGAAAGCGCTTTCCGCGAAGATGCCGGGCGGCTAACGCCCGCCGCTGACGACGCGACTCCCACGCCGCCGTGTGGTAGGATGCGCGCCGGTCGGCAGGGAGCATTCGATGGCAGAGATCGGCTTCGGGATCGCGCTTACGCCCTCGCCCGGTTCGTGGAAGACCGTCCGGCGCGCCGAGGAGCTCGGCTTCCAGCGCGCCTGGTTCTACGACTCGCAGCTGCTCTATACGGATGTTTTCATCGCCATGGCGCTGGCCGCCGAGCACACCTCGCGCATCCGCCTCGGCACGGGCGTGCTCATCCCCACGAACCGCATCGCGCCGATGGCCGCCAACTGCTTCGCCTCCCTCAACCAGATCGCGCCCGGGCGTATCGATTTCGGCGTGGGCACCGGCTTCACGGGGCGCAACACCATGGGCCTGCCCGCCCAGCGCCTGGACGACATGGCCGAGTACGCCACCGTCGTGCGGGCGCTCCTCAAGGGCGAAATCGCCACCTTCGCGACCGAAGGCACGACGAGCAAGGTGCGCTTCCTCAACCCCGAAAACGGCATGCTCAACGTCGAGGACCCTGTCGGCTATCACGTCTCGGCGTTCGGCCCGCGCGGGCGCGAGCTGACCGCGAAGACGGCCGACGGCTGGATCACCTTCATGGGCCCCGTCCAGGCCGCCCTCCACCAGGCGAAGGAGGTCGATGAGGCCTGCCGCGCCGCCGGCCGCGATCCGGCGAGCCTCGCCCGCACCGTCTTCACGCTTGGCTGCGTCCTCGCCGAGGGCGAAGCGGTCGACAGCGCGCGCTCGCTCGCCCAGGCCGGTCCGGCCGCCGCCGTCAGCTTCCACGGCGCGATCGAGAACTTCTCGCGGCTACCGGCGGCTGCCCAGGGCGCCTTCGCCGGCTACCGCAAGCTTTACGAAAGCTACCAGCCTGCCGACGCGCGTTACCTTGACCTCCATCGTGGCCACCTCCTCTTCGTGCGCGAAGACGAACGCGGCTTCATCACGCGCGATCAGCTGGCGGCCATGCCCTTCGTCGCCACACCGCCCCAGATCCGTGAGAACATCCAACGGTTGGAGGCCGCCGGTTATGCCGAACTCAGCGTTCAGCTCGTTTACGGCCACGAAGCGGAGGCGCTGGAAGAGTGGGCCGCTGCCTTCGGGCTGGTTTAGACAATCTGCGCAGCGACTGGCAGGGAGCGGCGGTCTCTCCCGTCACGCCGCCCACCGCACGTAACCGCAGCCTTCGGGCTCCGTCAGGCAATCCGCAACCAGCGCCGCTTGCCCACCTGGAGCGTGAGCCCGGCCGTCGCTACGGCGGCTGCCTCCACTGGCGCGCCATCGACCGTGACCGCCCCCTGTTCAAACAGCCGCCGCGCCTCGCGCTTCGAAGGCGCCAGCCCCGCGGCCACGATCACGTCGAGCAGCGTCGAACCAGGCGCCGGCGCGAACGCCGGTATCTCCCCAGGCGCTTCTTTCCGCTGTACCGTTCGCTCGAAGGTCGCTTCGGCTTCCAGTGCCGCCGCTTCACCGTGGAACTCCGCGACGATCGTTCGCCCAAGGAGCTTCTTGGTGGCCATCGGGTCAAGCGTCCCGTCCGCCAGGCCTGCCCGGATCGCCGCCACCGCGACGCGGTCCATGTTCGTGGCGAGCACGAAGAAGTCTCCGAGCACGTCATCGGGGAGGGACATCGTCTTGCCGTACTGCTCCTCGGGCGAGTCGTTCACGCCGATGTGGTTGCCCTTCGACTTCGACATGCGCTCCTTGCCATCGAGACCGACGAGAATGGGCATGGTCACGGGGACGTGCGGTTTCTGGCCGCCGTCCTCCTGGATCTTGCGCCCCGCCATGAGGTTGAAGAGCTGTTCCGTGCCGCCCACCTGCACATCGCATTCCAGGGCGAACGCGTCGTAGCCTTGCATGAGTGCGTAAAGAAACTCGTGGAGGTAGACCGCGCCGCCGTCATCGAAGCGCTTGCGAAAGTTGTCGCGGCGCAGCATTTCCGCGACGGTGAACTTGGACATGAGCGAGATGATGTCGGGGAAGCTGAGAGCGCCCAGCCATTCGGAGTTGTGGCGTAGCTCCGTCTTCGAAGCGTCGAGGATCGTCGCCGCCTGGTCGAAGTAGCTTTTTTCGTTGCGCTTGATCTCCTCTTGCGTCAACGTCGGGCGAAGCTTGTTCTTGTCGCTGGGGTCGCCGATGAGGGCGGTGTAGTCGCCGATGAGGAAGATGGCGTGGTGGCCGAACTGCTGGAACTGGCGCAGCTTCCGCAGGGGCACGGTGTGCCCGAGCGTGAGCGAGGTCGCCGTCGGGTCGATGCCGAGGTAGACGCGGAGGGGGCGATCCAGGGCGATGAGAGTGCGCAGTTCACGTTCCATCTCCAGCTTTAGCCGGTCGTCCCCATATTCGACGCCGCTCATGAGAACGAGCATCTGATCATCGACCGGCGCCATCTGGCGCGGCGCGGCAGATCGTGGTTCGTCCCTCGTCCCTCGTCCTTCGTCGGTCATCGCAGCGCCTCCCGCGAATCATCAACATCGCGCGCGATCTGCGCCTTGAGTTCATCGACGCTGGCGAACGCGGTCTCGCCGCGAAGGCGGTGAACGATATCCAGCTCCATCCGTTCGCCGTAGATGTCGCCCTCGAAATCGAGCAGGTGGGTCTCGATGGAGATATGGCCGAAATCGAAGGTCGGACGGCGTCCGATGTTCGTGGCCCCGAGGTAGTGCTGCCCGGCGACATGGGCGCGCGTGGCGTAGACGCCGAGGGCGGGCAGCGCGCGGTCGGCGGCAAGCGAGATGTTCGCGGTGGGGAAGCCAATCGTGCGCCCCCGTTCGAAGCCATGAACAACCGGCCCCGCGATACGATAGCTGCGCCCGAGGAGGGCCTGCACGCGTTCCATCTCCCCTTCGGCAAGGGCGTTTCGGACGGCCGTCGAACTGTATCGCTCGTGGTCGTGCATCAGAGGCTCAACCTGGACGACTTCGAAGCCGAGTTCCTCGCCGAGGGCGCGCATACGCTCCGCCGTGTCCTTCGGGCCGCCGCGACCAAAAGCTGCATCAGGCCCCAGCACCATGAGGCGCATCCGCACGAGTTCGTGGAACGCACGCGCGAGGTCCTCGGCGGTGATTTCCGAGACCTCGGACGTGAAGGTGAGGGGGATGACCCAATCGGCGCCCGCGTCGCGCATCAACTCCATGCGGTCTTCGAGGCCGGTGAGGTAGCTCGGAGCGATTTCGGGGCGAAGCACGGTGATCGGGTGGGGATGGAGCGTAACGACGCCGGGCGACAGTGCACGCTTGCGCGCTTCGTCTCGTAGGCGCGCCAGCAGCGCCTGGTGGCCGCGGTGGACGCCGTCCAACACGCCGATCGTCAGCGCTGTCTCCGGGCCGGGGGCGCCCGCCGTGAGCTGGGTGCGTGTGAAGGAAGGGATGGGCATCGAGGCCTTCCAAAGCAGCGAGTGAGAACAGCCTAGCAGGGGCCGAGCGGACGCGGAATCGCGGCGACATCCTCGAACGGCTGGGGAAGCCCGCAACGACTTGACGGGTTATGGTTGTGTTCGAAAATGCGAAACCGGGGCGCCGTGGGGACCGCTGGGAAAGCGGCGGCCGCGCTTCGCTGGAGTGCCCTCCCGTGACACGATCGACCAAACCCGCTGGAAACCTCTGGCTCGCGGATGAGCTGTGGAAGCTTAACGCCATCGAATTCGGCGACTTCACGCTGGGCCGAACAGCGATCCACAGTCCCATATACATCAATGTGCGGCGGCTGATCAGCAACCCGAAAGCGCTGGCGCGATGCGCCAAGATTATCCGCGAAGAGCTGGAAACGTTGATGTCCATGCGCAACCCGCACGTGAACCCCTTCACGCTTGTGGCCGGCGTCCCCTTCGGCGGGCTCCACCTCGCGACAGCATTCTCGCTGAACGTCTCTACGCCCATGATCTACATCCATCCGCCGTCCACGGCGAAAGCGGACGTGATCGAGGGCAACTACGTGCGAGGCCAAAGCTGCCTGATCATCGACGACTTGATGACGGGCGGCGGGAGCATCCTCCAGACGGCAGCGACACTGAGCGAGGCTGGCCTCGTCGTGCGCGATGCCGTTGCCCTCATAGACCGGCAGGAGGGCGGCCAGGCCGCCCTCAAACGCGCAGGGATCAATGTCGTGGCCGTCCTCACGCTCGAAAAGATTGTGACTTACCTGATGTCAGCGGGTCACATCGAAGAGGACACCTACCGGCAGACGATGGCCTATATCGAAGCGCGCAACCCTTCGTAGAGTCCCAGCACCTTGCCACATGGCATTGAAGCCGTCGGCGCCCAGCGGAATACAAAACAAGGCCAGCGTTTTGGCTGGCCTCGTTGAGCATCGATTGGTCTTGCTTGGGCCTAACGGCTGCCACGAAGGCGCGGGTCGAGGACGTCGCGCAGGGCATCGCCGAGCATGTTGAAGCTATAGACGGTCAAGAAGATGGCGAGGCCGGGGTAGATGGCGAGGTGTGGGTGACGCTGGAGCTGCTCGCGCGCTTCGTTCAGCATGCGCCCCCAGCTCGCGGTGGGAGGCTGGACGCCATAGCCGAGGAACGCCAGCGACGATTCCGTGAGGATTGCCCCACCGATCGCAATTGATGCGCCGACAATGATGATGGAGAACACATTGGGCAGGATATGTTTGAAGATAATTCGCCCATCACTGGCGCCGACGACACGCGCGGCCTCCACATATTGGTTTTGCTTGGTCGCGATGGCCGCGCCGCGAATGATGCGGGAGGAGCCGAGCGCGCCGAGAATGCCAACGGCGAATGCGATGCGGACGACCACCCGCGAACTTGGATCAAGGCCGAGGAATTGTGGCGGGAACTGTGTGAGGCTGGTGACGACGAGTATGATGAAGATGAGTCCCGGGAGAGATATGCCAATATCGACGAGGCGTTGGACGCCCATGTCGAACCATCCTCCGAAAT
>DAOTTM010000226.1:0-10819 GCA_034437915.1 Dehalococcoidia bacterium
GGTGCCGACCGGTTACACGGTCACGAGCCAGTAGCAGCGCGTGCTCACCCTTCGATCGTGCGACTGGCTCACGGTTAGGGCGAGCGGAGCCGGTCGTCGCCAGGCAGCCGGTCGAACGAGTGTTCGATGCCTGGCATCCCAGCGCTCCCTGACGGTCGTGCTACGTATGGTGGTGGACAGTGGTGAAGTAGGCGAGCGGATTGAACGGCACAGCGAGACCAGTATCGCGCAGCCTGGCATCCCAGCGCTCCCTGACGGTTGCGCTACGTATGGTGACTCTGCTCTGAAGCAGCGTTTCATCCCTGGTTGTGGCCAAAGACCATCCACGATTCAGGGCGAGCGATTGTGTGTGCCAAAACGGCACTCAGCACTCAGCGCTTTACACTTGCCCCATGGCACACGTCCCGCGCATCCATGTTGCAGGGCACATCGCGCCTGGGCCGCTGACGATCGAGGGCGAGGCGGCGAAGCGGCTGGGCACGGTGATGCGCGTGCACGAGGGCGAGGCGCTGCTTGTGTTCTCGGGCGATGGACACGAATGGAACGCCGTCGTGAGCAGCGTGGCGCGGGGTGTGGTGCGCGTCGCGGTCGGGGAGTTGGCGCGGATGGCGCCGCTGCCGACGCTCATGGTCGAAGTGTGGTGCGCGCTCGTGCGTTCCAACCGGTTCGACTGGATGGTGGAAAAGGTCACCGAAGCGGGCGCGGACATCATTCGGCCGCTGGTCTGCGACTTCTCAGCGCGCGGTGAGACCGCCTCGGCGGGGCGCCAGGAGCGTTGGCAGCGGATTGTTGTCGAGGCAAGCGAACAGTGCGGGCGACTGCACCTGCCCGTCGTGGCTGAACCTGTCCGCTTCATCGACCAGCTGCCGAAGCTCCGCGCGCCGATGCTCTTCGCCCACCGCGAAGGCGCGCGAAGCTGGACGGAGACGGCCGCGCTGTTGCCCCGGATGGGCAGCGTCGTCATCGCCATCGGGCCGGAAGGCGGGTTCAGCCCGGCCGAGGCAGCGGCGGCGAAAGCGCACGGCGCCCTTACGACCTCGCTCGGACCGCACATCCTGCGGACGGAGACGGCGGCAATCGCGGCGACGGTGTTGGTCCGCGCCACCGTGTAGGGCCGCCCTGGCGCCCCCGCAAGCCTACGACGGCGCTCCGAATCTGCCGATGCTTTCGTGGGGGACCGTTTCTTGTACGACTACGACCTCTTCGTGATCGGCAGCGGGCCGGCGGGGCAGCGCGCGGCCATCCAGGCGGCGAAGCTGGGCAAACGCGTGGCGGTCGCCGAACGCAAGGGAAGCATCGGCGGCGCCTGCATCAACTCCGGTACGATCCCCAGCAAGACGCTGCGGGAGGCGGTCCTTGGCCTGGTTGGCGCGGGCCGGGGCTTCGGCGCTCCCCTGGCGACGCGCGAACAGGTGTCGATGCCCGAACTCCTCGCGCGCGCCGGGCAGGTCATCCGCAACGAGGTCGAGGTCACACGCCATCAACTCGTGCGCAACGGGATAGACGTGTTGACGGCGGACGTCGCTTTCGCGGACCCGCATCGCCTCTGCCTGGGCCTCCCGGACGGCCTCGGCGAACGGCTCGTGAGCGCGGAGCATATCGCCATCGGCACGGGCACCATCTCCTCGCGTGACCCGCTGATTCCTTTCGACGGCGAACACGTCCTCACAAGCGAAGACATCCTGGCGATGGAACGGCTGCCACGGACGATGGCTGTGATCGGGGCGGGCGTGATCGGCTGCGAATATGCGAGCATGTTCGCCGCCCTCGGCGTGCGCGTCACGGTCATCGACAAACGGCCGCGGCTCCTCCCGAACATCGACGAAGAGGTGGCTGACACGCTCGTCTACCACCTGCGCCAAAAGCGGGTCACCTTCCGGCTGGGCGAGGAGGTCAGCCGTGTGCTCATCACCGCCGACGAACGCGGCCCGCGCGTGCACATCGGGCTCGGCAGCCTCAAACACATCACCGTGGAGACGGCGCTGTATAGCATCGGCCGGACGGGTGCGACGGCGGCGCTCAAGCTGGAGGCGGTGGGACTCTGCGCGGACAAACGCGGCAACATCGCTGTCAACGAGCATTACCAGACGGCGGTACCCCATATCTACGCGGTCGGCGATGTTATTGGCTTCCCCGGTCTCGCCGCGACATCGATGGAGCAGGGGCGCCTTGCCGCCTGCCATATGTTCGGGGTCGAACAACAGAGCGTGCCCTCACTCTTCCCCTACGGCATCTACGCCATCCCCGAGATCTCGATGGTCGGGCGCACGGAGCGGGAGTTGACGGAGGAGGGCGTCCCCTACGAAGTGGGCAAGGCGAACTACCGCGAGATCGCGCGGGGACAGATCCTCGGGGACGACACGGGCATGATGAAGCTGCTGTTCCACGCGGACACGCACGAACTCCTCGGCGTGCACATCATCGGTACGGGGGCGACGGAACTCGTGCACATCGGCCAGGCCGTGATGGCCTTCGGCGGCGGCGTGGAGTACTTCGTGAACACGGTCTTCAATTACCCAACCCTCGCCGAGTGCTACAAGACCGCCGCCCTGGATGCCGCCAACCGCCTCGCGGCGTAAGCATCACGCGGAGACAGGGAGACACGGAGGGGCGGAGGGATCGTTCGATCGTGAACCCGTATCAGGCGTGCGTCGAATCACCTTCAGCAACGACGATTCACTCACGTGGTCGCAAGACGAACTCGCCTGGGCGTTGACCCGAGGATCCGAACGAACAGCCGGCAGCACAATTAGCGGGCCGCGTCTATCCCCGCTGCCAAAACTTCCAGAAGGGCTTGCTCGCCCGTTGGGGTTCGGGCGAAGGGCTGGGCGCCGCCTCGGACCGTCGCGCCGTCGGTATCTGGCTCACCAGCGATGGGATGATTGACTGCAGCGCCACTACCTCGTCAGCCGTCATCCCTCGCGCCACCGTTTGGACAACGGACGTCCTGCGCATGGCCATATCGCCCGACACTCCCTCGAAGACGGCGTTGTAGCCATCTGAGATGGCCTTGCCCGCGTCTGGCCCCAGGTCGATCAACGAGCGAAGGCGAGCACCCGTAAACGCCATCAGCCGGGGTTCGTCAAGTGCGTACTCTGCCTCGATCATCGACCGTAGCTCCGCGATGCGCTCGTTCTCGGGTATCTGGGCAACGTCGTGGAACCGCTTCGTCATCTGCGCGCGTGCGGTGTCCGCATCCAGAGTCGATAGGGCCGACCAGCTTTCATCCGGCGCCATAATTCACCTTCCCGCCAGCGTGCCGTGCACGCTCGGCTCTTTGGCGATAATACACCAACCGACCTGACCGATACTACACCCTGTCAAACGGCAACCGACAGCGAGCTCCACGCGGCCAACCGCCTGGCCGCGTAAGCATCACGCGGAGACACGGATCCGCGGAGGCGCGGAAGGAACGTTCGATCGGCGTGTTCCCCCTTCGGATCCGCTCGCCCTTCGACCGTTCGACACGCTCGCGGTTCAACTCGAACGGGCGATTGGGCACGCCACCCGGCGCCGATTGAAGGTGGCCCCGACTGAGGCAGCTTGATTGGGTGCGACCACGGGCAAAGACGCCGCCTGAACGAAGGCTTACCATCGACCTATGTTTTCGAGATGGGCGAGCACTACCTTCGGCGCCCTGCGTTACCGGGACTTCCGCATCCTCTGGATCGGTAGCTCCATTTCCTTCCTTGCGTTCATGATGTCGTTCGTCGTCTCCAGCGTGGTCGCCTTCGACCTCACCGGGAAGAATGCGGCCGTCGGCCTCGTTGGCCTTGGGCAGGGCGTCGCCAGCGTCTTGCTCTCGCCAGTGGGCGGGGTCGTCGCCGACCGCGTCTCCAAGCGGCTGCTCGTGCTCGTGGGCCAGGTGGCAATCGGCGTCAGCTTCCTCATCACCGGCATCCTCATCGTCGGCGACTGGATCACGATCCCGCTGCTCGTTGGTTCGATGTTCATCCTCGGGGTCGTCTTCGCGTTCATCGGCCCGGCTCGCCAGGCCTGGCTCGGCGACCTCCTCCCGCGCGAAGCGATGCCCAACGGAGTTGCCCTTCAGCAGATTTCGATGACCGGCACGCGCATCGTTGGGCCGCTGACGGCCGGCATCCTGGTCGGGATCGTGGTCATCGGGTCGGGGGGCACGTATATCTTCATGGGCTCGCTGTTCGTCTTCGTGATCGGGACCACGCTGATGCTCCCGAAGACAAAGGCCCGGCAGGACACAGTGCCGAAGAGCATGCTCGGAGACCTGACGCTTGGCATCCGCCATGTCACGGACCGGCCACGGCTCACGCTCCTCGTGATGACGTTCATCGGCGTCGTCTTGCTCGGCTTCTCCTGGCAGGTGCTTCTCCCGGGCCTGCTTCAAAACGAACTCGGACGAAGCTCCAAGGATGTCGGCTGGCTGATGACGGCCAGCGCGGTTTCCGGGCTGGCCGTGACCCTCGGCATGGCGGGCTTCGCGGGCACCCGTCATGCCTGGCGGATCATGTTCGCGGCCAGCTGTTTGCTCGGCATCTCGCTTGCGTTGATGGGCTGGGCCCCGAACTATGCCGCCGCGCTGCTGGTGATGCTTGGCGTGGGCGCGGGCGGCGGCGTCTTCCAGATGCTCAACAATTCGTTGGTCATGCAGGAATCCGAACCGCAATTCTTCGGCAGGGTGATGTCCCTGACGATGATGGCGTGGGGCTTCAACGGCCTCGCGGGTCTGCCCTTTGGGATCATGGCCGATCGCATGGGCGAGAGGCAAACGCTATTCTTGATGGGCGTGCTCGTGCTGGTGGCGACCGTGGTCGCGGGGCTTGTCCACGTGGCGATCAACCGTCGAGCGTCCGCTGAGCCGGCGTTTTCGTCAGGATTGGCCGGCGGCGGCAGGTAAGGCCCTTGCGGACCGGCATTCCGTCAGGCGAAACCCACGAGGAACTGCCCAAGATCGGCGGCGAACTCCTCCGCTCGCTGTGAATGGAGTGCGTGACCAGCGCCCGGGAAGCGGGTGAAGGTCGCCTGCGGCACAATCCGCGCGAACTCCTTGAGTTCCGCCTCCGGGACAAACCCGGCGGGGACATCGCCGTGGGCCAGGTGTACCGGCGCCTTGAACTCGGCGAGTTGGTCGGCGGGTGCGATTGGCACGCCGGGTGAGGCCTTGGAGCGAAACATCTCCGCATCCCAGCGCAGCGCTTACTTTGCCCAGTCACGAATTTCGGCCTGCGGTAAGCGCTCGCCCCACGACCCTGAAACGTCGTGCGGGAGCGCCGCCATACGGGCCTCCAGCCAGTTAACCGGAGCCCGCTCGTTGGGCGCTTCGGTGGCGAGCGCCCCCAGGCTCAGCACGGAGGACAGGAACGGGTATGTCCGCAGTTCCGGGTTCGTGAGGAACAGAGGCGTTACGTCCTCCAGGAAAAGCCCCGCGACCAGGTCCGGGCGGAGCGCCGCAGCCAGGCTGGCCACGAGTCCGCCGCGCGAGTGTCCAAACCATCACCGCCGGTCCGGAGACCTGCTCAACGAATTGGTTGAGCACGATGGCATCGCTTTCGTAGCTGTACTTCTCCTCGCGGTCCGATTCGCCGTGCCCCGGCGTATCAATCGCGAACCACGGGCGCGAACCGAGCGCGCCGACGAAGGGAAGCCACGTTTCGCAGGCCATCGTCATCTCGTGCACAAACACCACCGGCGTCCCGCTCCCGTCGCCTCCACTCAAATATGCGGTGCGATGACCGGGCAATCCCACGAATTGCCGTTCCATCCATGCCTCCCGTCCTGGTCCCACCAACAGCCAATGGCCAACAGCCAATGGCCAAGGGCCTCTCAGAACTTGCTGAAATCCGGGGCGCGCTTCTGCAGAAACGCGGCCACGCCTTCCTTGAACTCGGGGGTGGCCAGGCACTTGCTCTGGGTCGACCATTCGAGGTCAAGGTGCTCTTCGAGCGTCGTGTTCTGCGCGGCCTGGAGGGCGCGGCGCGTGTACGTCATCGCTGTTGGAGGGCGGGAGGCGAGGTCGCGCGCGAAGTTCATCGCCTCGTCCATGAGGCTGTCGTGGGGCACAACGCGTGAGACGATCCCGAGCTTCAGCGCCTCGTCCGCCTCCACGACGCGGCTCGTGTAGAACATCTCAGCCGCCTTCTCCGGGCCGATGAGTTTCGGCAGGAACCAGGAGAGGCCGCAGTCCGCGGAGAGGGCGAGCTTCATAAACGCCGTCGTGAAGCGCGCCTTGTCGCTGGCGATGCGGATATCGAAGGTCGAACACAGCCCGAAGCCGCCTCCCGCCGCGGCCCCGTTGACGGCCGCGATCGTGGGCTTGTCGCAGCCATAGATCGCCATCACCGCTTGCCCGACCCCGCCGATAGGGTCGAGTGCCATGACGCGGCGGTCGAAGCGCTCCTCGGTGCTCGCTGTGCGGTCGCGGTTCATGCCCGCGAGGTCCGCGCCCGCGCACCATGCGCGACCCTCGCCCGTCACGACGAACGCCTTCACGCGGTCATCGCGCTTCCCGGAAACGAACGCCTCGGTCATCTCCTGGAGGAGCGTGCCCCCGAGCGAGTTCATCGCCTCGGGTCGGTTCAGGCGGATGAGCCGTACGCCATCCGTGGTTTCGACAATGCAATCGGACATCTTGGTTGGGCCTCTTCGGGTTGGTATGGGCGGAATTGTACGCGGCGCGGGAGGATTGGACACGGCGGCGGACGAACGGGTGGCCGTCAAAGTTTTGCACAGCAGCGTGTTGGGAGTCCGTTCGCCCTGGGCCTGTCGAAGGGCCGGTCACGCTTGAACGACCGGCAGCGGCGTGTTCATCCTTCGACAGGCCCAGGACGAACGGGGGCGTCAGGCGGAACACGTGCAATCGAACCAACACAACGCCCATGCAAAACTTTGACGCCCACCCCGAACGAACTCGTGCCCTTTTTCCCGTACGCTACTGGCCATGGACGACTTCCACCTGATCGAACAGATTGCCATAGCGCTCGGGGTCGGGTTTGGAGGCGGCCTGGTGGCGCGCCTGGTCGGGCTTTCGCCGATCGTCGGCTACCTGGCCGCCGGCATCGTCATCGGGCCGTTCACGCCCGGCTACGTGGGCGACATGGTCACGCTTAACGAACTCGCGGATATCGGAGTCATCTTCCTCATGTTCGGCGTGGGGCTGCATTTCAACGTGCGCGACCTCGTGGCGGTTCGGCGCATCGCGATCCCCGGGGCCGTAGCGCAGATGGCCCTCGTGGTGGCGGCCGGCCTGGCCCTGGGCACGCTGTTTGACCTCGAGTGGCGCGAAAGCCTGGTGCTCGGGCTCGCCCTCTCGATATCGAGCACCGTCGTCGCCGTCCGCGCTCTCGAGGAGCGAGGCATGCTCTCGTCGGTGCACGGGCGCGTCGCCGTGGGCTGGCTCGTCGTCCAGGACCTGGCAGTGGTGCTGTTCCTGGCAGTGTTGCCCGCACTCGCTTCCGGTAGCTCTGGGGGCTTTGTCCGGGAGGCCCTCACCGATCTGGGCAAGGCGGCGGTCTTCCTCGGCGTCATGCTCTTCGCCGGTGCACGCGTGGTGCCGTGGGCGCTCGCGCTGGTGGCGAAGGTGGGCTCGCGAGAACTCTTCACCCTCGCCGTCGTCGCCTCCGCGCTCGGCGTAGCCGCCGGTGCAGCGGCTGTCGGACTCTCGGTCGCCCTGGGCGCGTTCGTCGGCGGCGTCATGCTGAGCGAGCGGGAAACCAGCCACCAGGCCGCAGCCGATGTGCTACCACTGCGCGAAGCCTTCGCCGTGCTGTTCTTCGTCGCCGTCGGCATGCTGCTGGACCCCGCGGTCTTCCGCGACCACCTCGGCCTCGTCGTCGCCGCCTCGGTCACGGTGATCGTCGGCAAGGGGCTGATGACGGCAGGCTTCGTGGCCGCCTTCCCATACCCGGCCCGGACGGCGCTGGTTGTCGGCGCGGGCCTGGCCCAGGTCGGCGAGTTCTCGTTCATCATCGCCCGACAGGGACTCGATAGCGGCCTGATCGCGGAAAGCACTTACAACGTCGTGCTCGCGGCCGCCGTTGTTTCGATCACGCTCAATCCCCTCACTTTCAGCGGCATTCCCGCATGGGAGCGCGTCCTGCGAACGGTCGGGCCCCTCTGGAAGTGGGCCGACCGCCGGGGGCCCATACCGGTGGCGCCGATACTCCAGGACCACGTCGTGATCGCCGGCTACGGGAGGGTCGGGCAGCTGACCGGGCACGCGCTCGGCCAACTGGATGTCCCCTTCAACGTCATCGAGGCCGATCTCGAACTCGTGCGGCGCCTGAACAACGCCAATATCCCGGCCATCTGGGGCGACGCCGCCAGCGCCGAGGTGTTGGCGCTCGCCGGCGTGACACGGTCTCGGCTCGTGGTGGTATGCGTGCCGGACGAAAGCACGAGCCTGCTGACCGTTGCCAACGCCCGCAAGCTCAATCCCGCGGTCCCCATCATCGTGCGGGCGCGCGATGCCGACGAGATACCAATAATGCGCTCGCTTGGCGCAGCCGAAGTCGTGGTTCCAGAGTACGAAGGCGGCTTGGAACTCATGCGGCAGGCGCTGGTGGCGCTGGGGTTCGACAGCGAAGAAGCGCTGCACTATTCTCACGCGGTCCGCGACATCCACTATGGGACGGCGGAGTAGCGGGCAGCTGGGCGGCGGAGTTACAGAGTGTCCGGGTGTGTCGGGGCCAAAGATCGTGCACGCAGTGCGCGAACACCTGTCGTACCCTGTGCGAATGCCACGGCAAGAACGCTGGGTGATTTTTGGGGACGATGCAGGCGATCCATCCCCTGGCGGTTCTTCGTGTTTCGGATACGCCTTGTTGGCGATGCGGTCCTCGGAGATACCTGGGTTCGTGGAGGAGCGCACGCGTTTTCGAGCGAACACAGGCACCTTCCACGAGTCCAAGGGCGGAGCGATCGGAAGTACAGGGTTCGCGGCGGTCCTGGCGGCTGTTTCCCTCGGTGTTCAAACTTCTGGTTGGCTCGCTGCCGCAACGTTCATCCGCAAGGAGAGGTATAGCGGAGCCTGGTTGACGCCGACAGACAAGCTGCCTCATGACCCAACTTTTCTTCGCAACTACGTTATTCGAAAGGCCCTGGAGTTTCTGTTCGACGAAGTCAATTGGTCCCCGCAGGCAACTGCGGACCTCGTGCTGGACCGAGTCGACTAGAGCGATGCGCAAGTGGGTAATCTGAGGCGATATCTTGCCGGGGAGTTCAGCGAACATGGGAGATTCACGTATCCGCGCCTGACCCACGTGACGCACGCGGACTCAATCTATGTTGATGGGCTTCAGGTCGTCGACCACGTCGCCCGGCTGGCATACCGAGTCGCGAGCGTTCCGTCAGACGAGACCGCTCTGGCCGAAGGGCGAATCTTCCTTCGCATGCAAACCGTGGTTACAGGGCGCGCATTCTCGATGTCGGCGGAGGCGAGATCTGGTCTATCTCGGAAGAACCGCCGTTCGTGAAGAGAATGAAAAAGGCGAGACCAGAAGCCGTATACAGGCCACCCGTCTCGCCAGGAAACGAACTAGACTCCGATACCGACCCAAATAGCCAGCATCGACCATGTATCACAATGTATCACACTGTATAACACTTGTGTACTCTCGGTTGGCACCAAGCTACCGTCCGAGGCTTGGCACCGCGGCCTACCTCGACTCCGGTACCCCGTTACCACGTTCCGCGTATCATCCCGCCAATCTTCCACACCCCGGGGGCCCCATGTCCGCCCTCTCCATTCCCGCAACCATGGACGAAGTCACGCCCGCGTGGCTCACGGCCGCGCTTCGCGAAAGCGGTGTCCTGAAGACGGCGACCGTCACCGCCGCGGACCGCGTCACGATCGGCGTGGGCGTGGGCCTCCTCGGCGACATCGCCCGCGTGACGCTGACCTACGACCATCCCGAGCCGGGCGCACCCGCCACGCTCATCGCCAAGCTCCCTACCCCCGAACCGAGCGCACGTGGTCTCGCCCAGATGTTCGGCTTTTACGAAACGGAGGCGCGCTTCTACACCACGCTCGCCGATCAATGCGCGATTGGCTCGCCGCGCTCCTATTACGCCGCCATGAAGCCGGAGGAGGTCCTCTTCATCATCCTCATGGAGGATCTCGCCGGGTTGCGCATGGGCGACCAGGTGGCTGGCTGTTCCGTGGAGGATGCCCGGCTGATCGTGCGCAACCTCGCGCGATTCCACGCGCAGTGGTGGGACAGCCCACGGCTCGATGCGCTTGATTGGGTGATCTCGTCGGCGTCACCCGTCATACAACTGACCTCCGGGGCATACCTGCAGTCCATCGAACCGTTCCTCAGGCTCTTTGGCGACCGCATTACGTCAGCGCAACGGGACACCGTCGTCGCCTTAGGACCACGGCTGGATTCCATCATAGATGCCGTTTTAAGCGGGCCGATGACACTGGCCCACGGTGATCCACGCCTCGATAACATCTTCTTTGGCAGCACCGATGGCGCCAGGGAGATAACCGTGATCGACTGGCAGATCCTTATCAAGTCTCGCGGCCCCTACGATATTGGCTACCTCCTGAGCCAATCCCTCGCACCCGTAGACCGAAAAACGCACGAAGAATCGATTCTGCGAGAGTATCTCGACACGCTCGAAGCGAACGGCGTTGCCGGCTATTCCTGGGAACAGTGCTGGCAAGACTATCGCATGGCCGTGCTGTACTGCGTCGTATACCCGGTCATCGCTGGAGGCTCCATCGACCTGGCCAACGACCGCGGCCTGGCGCTCGTCCATGCGATGACCGACCGCAGCTTCGCCGCCGTCACGGACCTCGACTGCGCCGCCCTGTTGAACGACTTCGAGGAGCGCCCGTGAC
>DAOTTM010000227.1:0-2690 GCA_034437915.1 Dehalococcoidia bacterium
GCGGGCAGGAGTTGGCGATCGAACTTCAGCTCCAGGTCGCACTCGTCCGCGACCACCTGCGTGTTCGTGATGAACTCCGGGTTGTCGGGGAAGAGCTGGCGCATCTCGTCTTCGCTCGTGAGGTGGTAGCCGTGCCCCTCGAACTTGTAGCGGTTCTCCTGGTCCACGGTGGCGTTGGTGCCGATGCAAAGGAGCGTGTCGTGGGCCTCCGCTTCATCCGCCATCGTGTAGTGGCCGTCGTTCGTGGCGACAACCTTTATCCCCAGTTCGCGGCCGAGCTCCGCGATCGTGGGGTTCAGCTTCGTGAACTTGGCGTCGCCATGGTCCTGCACTTCAAGGTAGTAGTGGTTGTCGAAGACCTCGCGGTACCACTTCGTGACCGCGATCGCGCCGTCGCGGTCGCCCTCCTGGACGCGCCTGTGGAACTCCGCCGAGGGGCACCCACTGAGAATCGTCAACCCGGCGCTGTGCTGTTCCAGCAGTTCGCGGTCGATGCGCGGCTTGTAGTAGTAGCCTTCAAGGTTCGCCTTTGTGGTGAGGGCGATGAGGTTCTTGTAGCCCTCCATGTTCCGCGCCAGCATGACCAGGTGGTACGGCTGGGTGTCTCCCCGTTCGCGGCTATGGCGGCTGCCCTGGGCGACGTAGGCCTCGATGCCGATGATCGGCTTTATCCCCCGCTCACGCGCCTCCCGATAGAAATCGATGGCCCCGTAGAGCGCGCCGTGGTCCGTCATCGCGATCGATTCCTGGCCCAGTGCCTTCGCGCGATCCATCAGGGGGGCGATCTTGGACATGCCGTCCAGCAGGGAATACTCGGTATGAGTGTGTAGGTGAGTGAACATATATCGGGAGGGTTAGTCTACACCCCGTCGCCGGGCCGCTCTAGGCCGTTATGCTTCCTTCGGACGATTTCTCGCCGTCCCGCGCGCCAAGGAATGTCGCCCATGCCGCATCGCGTTTGCGCGCGCCACGGCTGTAGCCGTACTGCGCGCCGATGAACGTCCCGAAGACCTGGGCGAGCAGGAAGCCGCCGCCGATGAGTACGATGAACGCGAGCGCCGGGTGCCCAAGCAGCCCGGGACCGTAGAGCACCATCACGAGGAAGATGGCCATGGCAATCGCCAACCCGACGAAGGCGCCGCTGTGGACCCACTTCGCCTCGGTCTTCTGCTTCACCTTGTATGCCAGGAGCACTTCCTGGGGGATCTCGCGAACAGTGCCCACGGCGTCCAACGAATGGTCGCAATAGCCGCAGGTCTCGTCCGTCTCCCTCATGCGGCCGTAGCAGAAGCCGCAGAATCGGCCGGCCACCGGCACCTGCTTCGCCAGCCGCTCCTCCATCTTCTCCTGCAGCCGTTCGAGGTAGGGATACGGGGTCGCGTAGCCGGCGATCCCTTCCAGTTGAGGCTCGGATATAAGCGCGCGGTCCATCGCAACCTAGCGAACCACGCCAACCCCCGGCGGGCAAGCGCGGGCGCGAACGAGCCGTCCCGTGATACGTTTTCGGGCATGGAGCGCGTCACCTTGCGACTGGCCACGGAGGACGACCTGACCGCCCTCTGGGCCGTCCACGTGACGGGCATGCGCGCCTACGTCGAACAGACCTGGGGCTGGGACCACACCTGGCAGGCGACGCACTTCCGCGCGAACTTCCCCTTCGGCACGCGCCAGGTCGTGCAGTGGGATGGCGCGCTCGCCGGCTACCTCGACGTGGACCAATCGCCGGAGCGCATCTATCTCGCGAACATCGTGCTCTCGCCCGCCTTCCACAATCTCGGCATCGGCGCCGCCATCATCGCGGACCTGCAATCGCGCGCCCGCGAGGCAAACCTTCCCCTCGAACTGCAGGTCCTCCACGTCAACACCAACGCGAAGCGTCTCTACACGCGGCTCGGCTTCACCCAATACGCCTCCACAGAGACGCACCACCTCATGCGCTGGTCCCCGTAGTCACGGACCTCTGTGTCCGGGGGCCACGGGTACCATCGTCCGCTTTGTCCGATTTGCGCCGGGTGCTGCGATGCCCGACGTGTGTTCGGTGCCCGGCGGGGCCACCAAGGGGTCCGGGCGAGCGCCGGGCATTCGTGGCGTGACCCCCGGACACGGAGGTCCGTGACTACAAATGGTGTTGCCCGACGTATGTTCGGTGCCCGGCGGCGGCCCACCCAAGGTGACAACCGGCGCGTGCATTTGCAGCGTGGCCCCCGGACACGGAGGTCCGTGACTACGGCGAATTTTCGCTCGTGCGCTACACTACTCACATGACCACACAACCCACTGCCGGGCAGTCCGCCCGCCCCATCCCCACGCACGAACCGGTCGTCTCGGTGCTCATGACGAACTCGGAGACGGTGCTGCCGGACTTCGCGAAAGTGATGGAGCTGGCGCACTTCGAGCAGCACCTCCCGAAGACCAGCGAGACGCTGCTCAAGGTGAACATCAGCTGGCAGCACTACTACCCCGGCTGTAGCACCAGCCCCTGGCAGCTCGACGGCGTCACGCAGGCGCTCAAGGGTGCGGGGTACGACCGCATCACGCCCGTGCAGAACGGCACCGTCGTTGTTGATTCGCACGACGGCGAAAAGGGCAACAAGCACGACAAGGTGTTCGCGAAGCACGGACTCACGCCCGTGCATCTCCAGGACAAGGGCGCGAAGTGGGTGCCCTACGCACCCAAGGGCAAGATGCTC
>DAOTTM010000228.1:0-3598 GCA_034437915.1 Dehalococcoidia bacterium
GGGGGGGCGGGGGGGCACCCGCCGGGGGACCTGCCAAGGCCGTGGAACAACGCGCCGGGCTTCATCCATCTGCAGCGCAACAAGAAGTCGTTCACGGTCGATAGCCGCCGGCCCGAGGGACTCGCTATCGTGAATGCGCTGATACAGAGCTGCGACGTGATTGCCGACAACCTCGCGCCGGGCACGCTCACGAAGATTGGCCTCTCCGACGAACAGATCCGTGCCGTCCGCCCGGACATCGTCATCCTTCACATGCCCGCCTTCGGGCTTTCCGGCGACTACCGTGAGGGACGGGGCTACGGTTCGCATATCGACTCTGTCGCCGGTTCGACCGTGCTGCGCGGGTACGCCGATTCCGCGCCAGATACGAACGTCTCCATCCTCGCTGGCGACTTCTTCAACGGGATGCACGGCGCGATCGCGGTGCTCGCCGCCCTGAGGCATCGGCGTCGCACGGGCGAAGGCCAGACGATTGAACTGGCGCAGGTTGAAACGTCCGTCCAAATGTTCCCCCAGGCCGCGCTCGATGCAGCCTGGAACGGGCGCTCCAGCCGCACCGTCGGCAATCGCAGCATCGAAGGCTTTGTGCCCAACGGTGTGTTCCCCTGTGCGGGTGAAGATTCCTGGATCGCCATCAGTTGCCGCGACGATGCGGAGTGGGCCGCGCTAGTCGCCTTCCTGGGCAGCCCGGCCTGGGCCGCAGTGGGGGCATTCCACTCCGCGGTTGGGCGCACGGCCGCCGAGGACGTCATCGAAGCGAACCTCGCAGACTGGACACGCACGCGCGATCGCGACCAGCTCTTCCACGCGCTCCAGGCGGTGGGCGTGACCGCCGGGCCAGTGCTGCATTCGGCGGACGCCGCGAACGACCAGCACCTTGCCGTGACCGGGGCATGGCAGGAACTGCCGGCGACTGAGGACTATCCCGCCACGCTCTGGGCCGTCCCTCCGTACCATTTCTCCATGTCGGACGTAACAATCCGCTCGGCCCCCGCGCTCTTCGCGCAACACACCGAGTATGTGTATCGCGATGTGCTCGGGTTGAGCGACGCCGAAATCGCGAAGCTCACCGCCGAGGGGCACATCCGCGACCGCTACGACGACTCCATCGTGGGGCCACCCCAATAACCCACGGGTCGGATTCGGCTCTTCGTGCAGACCGCAACGCCACGGCCCGACCCACGAACTCTACCGGAGGACGCTCTTCGCCATCGGCTCCAGGCGGCTCACGACGATCGTGTCGCGGTCCAGCATAGGGCCAATCGTTGGGCCAAGGACGTTCTTCCATTCGTCCGACTGGTAGACCGCCGTGTAGAGCGCCTCGCGCTCGGCCTCGTTTTCGAAACGGCGAATCCAGACGTAGAGGTCTTCGTCTTTCTCGCCCGTGAAGCTGCCCGAGATCACCATGCCCTTGCCCACCTGAAAGGGGATGATCACGTCCTCCATGTAGCGCGCCAGTTCTTCGCGCCGTCCGGGCTGTGCTCGATATTGTCGCAGTTCGTAGAACACTTCACCTTCTCCTGATTGTGATTCGGAATCTAACATCGATGTGCAGGATAGACAGGATGAAACAATCAATCCTGTTCATCCTGTCTATCCATGCGATTGCGCTTTGAGCGCCTCGAAGCCATTGGCTGGATCCGCGCCCTCGGGCCATTCCGGGCGGGCCTGGAAGAAACGCTCCTGGCCATAGAAACGCGTCCGCATGTCTTCTGGGATGCGCGCGAACATGCTGTTTTCGCCGAACTGGCTCTTGTGCATGCCCGCCGCTTTTCGCTTGAGGTCCGCGAGGTGCAGCACGTCGTGGAGGACGCTCGCGGGCGGGTCCGGCTCGGACATTGCCTTCAGGAAGCGCTCTTTGCGTTCGGGCTCGATCGGTTCGGGGAGCATGCCGCGCTGTTCCATTTCGAGGAACACGCTGGCGAAGCCCTTCATCGTGCGCGCGCCCCAGTAGAGCTTCTCCGGGACCCAGGGTTGGCCCGCCGCCGGGTACGCTTCGCCATCGCCGCAGATGTCGAAGGCGCTGACCGTGTGCTTGTGCACGGCGATGTGGTCTGGGTGGCCGTACCCGCCTGTAGGGTCCCACGTGAAGACGAGGTGCGGCTTCACGTCGCGCATCACCGCGAGGATCTGCTCGACCACGGATTCCGCCGGCTGGGCGTGGAGACACGTCGGGTCGTCGTTCTCCGGCGTGCCCGCCATGCCGCTATCGCGATAGGGCAGGAAGCGCACGTCCGCCAGCCCGATCTGGGCCATCGCCGCCCGCAATTCGAGTTCGCGAACGTAACCGAGCGTTTCGGGCGTGCCCATCCGTGGGTCGCTGATTTCGCCAACTTCGCCACGGGTGCCGCACAGGAGGGTGACCGGATGCCCGGCCTGGATGAACGCCGCGAGGGTGCCGGTGACCTGACCCTCGTCGTCAGGGTGGCCGTAGATGGCCAGGACGCGCTGTTTTTCCATGCTTCGAATCGTACGGCGTTTGGCGGTGGCCGCACAATTCGCGGTCGGTGTTAGTTGGGCGCGTAGTCGGTCAGTGAGCGGGCGAGCGGAAATCGGCCAGCAAGTCCACGCAGCAGGCGCTCGTCTGCCGTCCAGAACGCACAATTCACCGACTCAGCCAGGGCGAGATAGTGCGCATCGTACGCAGCGGGAAGGTCGAACGTTGCCGCCAGGGCGAGGGCGCGGCGATGGAGCGACTGTCGGCTCGAATCGGAACCTTGATGGATCGCGATCGGTTGAGAGAAGAATCGATCCAACGCCGAAACTGCCTCGTCGTACGAAAGCCCCTCACGGCGCATTCGCTGACGGACGACATTGGTGAATTCGATCGGCAGAAGAGGCGGTCCCACGGCGCTCTCTCCCCGAGCGATGTTGTCTGCGAGCAGTGATTCGGCAAGCCCGGAATGTTCCTCGGCGAAAATCAATTTGGTCGCAACACTGCTATCAATCACGATCACGAGAGCTCTCGGAGCCGTTCCTCGCGTGATTCGTGGAGCAATTCCCAACTGGGGCTAAAGAGAACACCACCGCGCGCCGCAAGCAGCTTCTCTCGGAACTTACGTCCTTCCGCAATGGCCGCGAGACCACGCTCGCGTTCAGCCGGTGTCAAGAGGCGTTCCCCGATCTGGGCGTTCTCCTTCGCTTTCCCTCCGTGCCCGTTTCGCTGTTGGACCGGTGCGCTGACGGAATCGAGGTCCCTTTTCTTCAGCCACACACGCTTGGGGCCGATGCGATAGGCGGGGACCTCGCCACGTCCGATCCAGCGCCAAAGCGTCGATGGGCTAATTCGGAGCACGCGGGCGGCTTCCGCAACCGACAGCAGTTCTGCGGGTGCGTCGGCCTCATCTATCCGTTGATACGCATTCATCGTCATATCCTATCACTTCGTCCCCCCGCCGATTTCGCATTTCGGCCACTACCTGCTAAGCATCCTCCTCGCTCCTGCGCTGATGGCGGGCGGCGAGGGCCCGGCCCTATGAAAAGTGGGAGAGCTACGGCCAATCGAAGACCGCAAACGTTCTCTTCGCGGTGGCTTTCACCAGCGCCTCAAGGACCGTGGTGTCACTGCCAACGCCATCGTGCGTGGCGGCATCATGAC
>DAOTTM010000229.1:0-9108 GCA_034437915.1 Dehalococcoidia bacterium
CGTGCCGAGTTCCGTTCGCCCTGAGCCTGTCGAAGGGCAGGTCACACTCGAACCATGGGACAGCGGCGTGTTCATCCTTCGACAGGCTCAGGACGAACGGGGGTGACAGGCGGAACGACGTGAAAATCGAACCAGGACAAGGCGCACGCAAAACTTTGACGCCCACCCGGTTTGACCCACCCCACCCCTGATCCCTAGCATCCGGAGTATGCTCGACGCTTACGCGCAGGACGCGCTCTATTATGACCTCATCCACAAGCAGGACCCAGGCGATGTTGGCCTGTGGCTCTCCTTCGCCGGGCGCACGGACCGGCCTGTGCTGGAGGTTGGAGTCGGTACTGGCCGGATAGCCTTCGAGCTGGCACGCGCGGGGCACGAAGTGACTGGCATCGATCCCTCTTCCGCGATGCTCGCCCGCGCTCGGGCCCGCGCCGAGGAGGACGCGATCGACGTCACCCTTATAGAGGGACGGATCACGGACCTCACGCTGGAGCGCGATCACTACGGCCTCGTGCTCGTGCCCGCGGATGTCTTCCTTTACTGTGCTGATGGCGAAGAGCAACTCGCGACCCTCCGCGGGATCGCCGCGGCGCTCGTCTTCAACGGCCTCCTCGCTCTCGACCTACCGGGACCCGCGCAGTGGCTGGATGCGGACACGAACGGACAGGCGCTGCTCGTTTTCAGCGACCAACTCGAAGGCGGCGGCGCGCTCGACGTCTGGCACCTGCACGAAGACGATCTCGCCACCCAGGTTCGCGTGCTGCGCGTCACGTACGAAACGACCGATGCCGAAGGACTTGTGCGCCGCAAACAGAGCGATCACACGCTCCGCTACGTATATCCCTTTGAAGCGGAATACCTGTTGAGGATGGCCGGGCTAGTGCAGGCTGATGTCTACGGCGACTATGAGCTTGGACCGCTGACCAGCGACAGCGAGCGGATGATCGTGATCGCGCGAAGGAGTGGCGGATGAACCCACGAATCGTCGTGGACGCCATGGGTGGAGATAACGCGCCCCACGAAATCGTGGCGGGGGCGGTGATGGCTGCGAACGAACTCGGCGTCGAGCTGACGTTGGTCGGTAACTCGGACGCCATTCGCGCTGAGTTGGGCAAGGCCCCCGGCAACCCGGAGATGCGCATCGTCCACGCCTCGCAAGTGGTCACGATGGAGGACCACGCGACCGATGCCCTCAAGGAGAAGCCTGACTCATCGATCGCCGTCGGGCTTCGCCTCGTTCGCACGGGCCAGGCGGATGCCTTCGTCACGGCGGGCAACACCGGCGCAGCGATGGCCGCGGCGTTGCTAACGCTCGGCCGCGTTCGCGGCATATCCAGGCCGGCCCTCGCGACGGTCTTCCCCACCGGTGACAACACCCTCACGGTGCTGCTCGATGTCGGCGCGAACGCGGACTGCCGTCCGATCCAGATGGTGCAGTTCGCGCACATGGGCGCCGCCTACATGGAGCGCATGTTCAACATTCCGAACCCGCGCGTTGGTCTCGTCTCCATCGGCGAAGAGGACACGAAGGGCAATCAACTCGTGCTGGAAGTGAACCAGGCGCTCCGCCACTCGAAGCTCAACTTCATCGGAAATGTCGAAGGCAAGGACCTCACGAGAGGCGCCTGCGATGTCGCCGTGATGGACGGCTTCACCGGCAACGTCGTGATTAAGACGGCAGAGGGGATGGCCGAACTGATGTTTAGCGAGCTCCGCAAAGCGGTCGAGCTCACACCCTGGAACCGCGCAGCCGGGCTCGTGCTGATGTCGGAACTGCGCAAGGTCCGTCGCCGCCTGGACTACCGCGAGTACGGCGGGGCGCAGCTATTGGGTGTCGATGGTGTCACGGTTATCGCTCACGGCCGGTCGAACAGCCGGGCGGTCTTCAACGCGATCAAGGCAGGGCGCGATGGCGTCCAGCACGGTGTCATCGAGATGATCCGGGAAGTCGCGCGCGAAATTCCGGCGAAGGGCAAGCGTGGCGGAGCGATGGAGGACGTTGGGGCCGAGTAGCGGACCAAGCGCTGCCCGTGTTGGGACGGCCTTTCTCTGAACCTGTCGAAGAAAGCCACTCTTCCCAGATTCGATTGCGCCGACACTCTAGGGGATGAACGTTTCGTTACTTCAACTGGGCGATGAGCGGTTTCAAATTCTCGTGGTTGAAGACGACCCCACACTTGGACGATTGATCGAGCGCGTGTTGCGACCGTGGACGGTCGATGTCACCGTGGTGCGCAGCGGGAGCGCGGCAATCGAGGCGATGAGCCGGTCGGTGTTCAATGCGATCGCTTGCGACATCAGCCTCCCCGACATGTCGGGGCTCGATGTGATCGTGCAGGCGCGCGAAATTGCCCCTTCGAGCGGCATCGTAGCGATTACCGGGTTTGTCGATGTCGATGTCGCCGTGCAATCCATGAAAGCGGGCGCGGACGACTTCCTCGGCAAACCGTTCGATCCAGAGATCCTTTGGCACATGCTGAACAAGGCGGCGGACGGACGTGCCAGTCGCGTGCAGGCCGAACAGGCTGCCGTGTACCGCCAACTCGCCTACACTGATGCGCTCACGGGTTGCCCGAACAGGCGCTTCATCGACGAATTCATCGACGACGCAGTAACCCGCGCGCGCCGCGGACAGACGCCCCTGACGGTCGCCTACATCGACATCGACAACTTCAAGCTGCTCAACGATTTCGTCGGACACGAAGAGGGTGACAGCGTCCTCGTTGGCGTGGCCAGGGCGCTTGAAGCGAACATCGACGCCCCGGCTTCGTTCGGACGGTTCGGCGGCGATGAGTTCGTCGTTGTCTTCCCCGGTTCGACGAAGCCTGAAGCACGGCGTGCGATGGACAGAGTGCGGCAGGCGGCAGCGGGCATTGAGGTGATGAACGGGGCGCGTGTCGCGTTGCCCACGCGAGTGAGTTGTGGGTTCTCCGAATACCGTGGCGAGGAATCGCCGCGCGCACTGATCGCTGAAGCGGAAGATCAGATGTACCTCGACAAGAACGTCACGCCGTCGCTTATGACGCCGTATTCCGAAAGCAGCCTGCCCGAGCCGATCGTCAAGGTCACCAACCTCAAGGCGCTCCGAAACCTGGTCAAAGCCATCGACCGGCGGGACAGTTACACGCGCTTTCACAGTGACCACGCCACCCACCTCGCGATCGGCCTGGCGCAGGAGATTGGACTGGAAAGCGAACATTTCAGCGCGCTAACGATCGGAGGCCCGATACACGACCTGGGAAAGATCGTTGTCCCGGACGAGATCTTGCGGAAACCGGGGGCGCTCACACCGGAAGAGCGCAAAGCAATGGAAGAGCACCCGATTATGGGGGCCGCGATCACGGCAGCGGTCACGGACTACGACTCGGTGGTCAACCTCGTCCGCCATCATCACGAGCGCTTCGATGGCGGAGGCTATCCCGGCAACCTTCGCGGCCTGGAAATCAGCTTGCCCACACGCCTGTTCACGCTGGCCGACGCCGTCAGCGCCATGACCACGGACAGACCGTATCGCAAGGGATTGACCATCGAACAAGCCGTGGAGCAAGTCCGCCAAGGCCTTGGCACGCAGTTCGATCCGGACCTCGGCCGGGAGTTCGCAAACATGTTGGAACGACAGGCATCCCGCAAGGACGCGGCAGCGTGACGAGACAGGCGGGGAAGGTGCGGATCGGCGCGTACGGATTATTCGAAATCGTCGCATGGCCAGCACTCATTTGGTCAGGGATCGAATTGCTCTTGCGCGGCGCGCTCCTCGGCGGGAACGGCGTGCTTCAGCCGACCCTGATCCTGGCGTGCGCGGTTGGGACGGTTGGCGCATGTCGATGGAGATCGGCCCAACTCTGACGCGGACCGTATACCGGATCCGTTAGCCCCCGGAGGCGCTGTCCAGTGCGGCATCCAGCCGTTCGGCCGGTACGATGGCAAGGAGGAGCGCGACCACGCCCACGATCATGAGTATGTCGTCAACCTGGCCGAGGACGGGGATGAAGTCGGGAATCAGGTCGATCGGCATTGCCAGGTACGCGACGAGGACGATGAGCATTGCCTTCGCGAACCACGGCACCTCGCCATCCGACAGCAGCAAGCGCGCGAAGCGCAACTTCTGACGGCTGCGCAGCGCGAGAAAGCGGCGTCCTCGGGCGTTCAGCCGCAGCAGGAAGAGGCTGACGCCGAGGAGCAGCACGACGGCGGCCAGCGCCAGGAACAGCCAGATATACCACGACATGACGAGGATGGTACAAGCCGACGGTGCTTCGGATCGACAAGCCGCCCTCAACCGGCCACAATCCTCGACATGGCAGAATTCACCCGAGACGACCTCTCCTTCCATTACGAAACGAGCGGCGATCCATCGGCGCCCGCGGTGGTGCTCTTGCACGGCTTCACGAGCGACCTGCGCGCCTGGCACGAACACATGGAAGCGCTCAGCCGGGACTACTTCGCCGTCGCCCTCGATATGCGCGGTCACGGCGAAAGCTCTGCCCCGGAAGACATCGCCCTTTACGGCATGGAAGAGTACGCGGAGGACCTTCGCGCTCTTCTCGACGAGTTGCACATCGATGTCTGCGCGCTCGTCGGGTGTAGCTTCGGGGGCATGGTCGCCTGCCACTTCGCGGTGACCTGGCCGGAGCGCCTCGCGGCCCTCGTCCTTAGTGACGCCTCGCCCGCCTACGCGAGCGACCGTTACGACGAGGCATTTCGCGCGCGCGAACGCGGGATCGACGCCCAGGAGGAGATCGTGCGCAAGATGGGGACCGCCGAGCTGGGCAGGCGCGCGGCTGCGAACGTTTCGGACCCCTTCCTCGCCGCCGCCCTTCGAAAACGGTATTCGCGCATGAGCCGCGACGGCTTCATCGGCGCCGCCCACACGCGCCGATCGCGGCCTAACCTGATTCCCCAGCTCCGTGACAGGCTCACCATGCCGGTCCTCCTCTGCACCGGCGACCTCGATCCCGTCCGCTGCGCCTTCGAGGTCATGGCGGAGGAGCTGCCGGGTGCGCGCGCGGTCACGTTCCGCGATACCGGCCACGGCGTGCCGATGCTCAAACCCGAACCGTTCCTCAAGGTGCTCTACTCGTTCTTCGAAGCGGTCGAAGACGACGGACCGGTGGCGGGCCGCCGGACGGTATAGCCACGAGCGGAGGGCCGGGCCGGGGGGAACGGTGGGCCTCGGCAGAGTTTCGACTCAAAGTGACCTAACACCACGGCCTCTGGTACTCTTACGGTTCCTTGGCGCGTTCGTCTAGAGGCCCAGGACGCCGCCCTTTCAAGGCGGAGATCAAGGGTTCGAATCCCTTACGCGCTACCAACGAAACCTCCCATCCGACGGGATTGCCGGGCGATCAGAGTCGGCGATTTTTCGCTCGGGCCAGCGGCGCGATGGGCCGTCGATGCTGCGCATCCTTGCCGTGTGGGTCTGCTAGTATTCCCGCAGCACGGGACGCCGGAGACAAACAGATGGTCGCTACCTTGAACTTGCCATACCGGGTCGTCTGCGATGGCCTCGCATTCCCTGAAGGACCCCTGGAGCTTCCAGGCGGCGATATCCTTGTCACGGAGATCTTCGCCGGCAAGCTCACGCGCGTGACGGCCGACGGGACGAAGACCACCTTCGCCAACACGGGCGGCGGCCCCAATGGCGCGGCGATTGGCCCGGACAGCGCCATCTACGTTACCCAGAACGGTGGCATGGAATGGAGCGGTGGCTTCAACACCAGCCGTTACCCCTGGTTCACGGGTGATTCCCCGGCCCCCAAAATGGAGGGTTGTATCCAGCGGGTGGCGGCCGATGGCACGGTGACCGTGCTCTACCGGGAGTGCAACGGGGAGCCGCTGAAGGCGCCGAACGACCTCGTCTTCGATGCCGAGGGGAACTTCTATTTCACGGACCTTGGCAAAACCCACGCTCGCAACAAGGACCGTACGGGCCTGTATTACGCCTCGCCCGACGGGAAGATGATCAAGGAAGTGGTCTTCCCGGCGGAGGGACCAAACGGTTGTGCGCTCAGCCCCGATGGCAGGACGCTCTACTACGCGGAAACGCCGACGGGCCGGGTTTGGGCGTGTGAGCTTAGCGGTCCCGGGCAGGCGGGGCGCCGACGCTGCCTGGGCAACGTCCCCGGGGCGCCGCCAGCCAACGCTTCATCGTGTGATTCGATGTGCGTCGATGGTGAAGGCTCCATCTGCCAGGCGACGATCGCCAATGGAGGGATCACCGTCGTCCCGACGGACGGGCGCGAAATGTGGCACGTCCCGACGGGCGACTATCTCACGACGAATTGCTGCTTTGGCGGTCCCGAACTGCGGACCATGTACGCCACGTTGAGCACGAGCGGCCGGCTCGTTGCGTTCGACAATTGGCCGATCGCGGGACACAAGCTGCACTTCCAGGCGTAAGCCCACGCGGCGGGCGCTTCGCGGCTTGGCTGGAGGTGAGAAGGATGCCGAACAACAAAGTACTTGTCGCTGGTGCTTCCGGGCTGGTGGGCCTTGCGGCGCTCCGGCATTTCGCCGGGTTGCCGGGGTGGGATGCCATCGGGATTTCCCGTCGCCCGAGCGACATACCAGGCGCGACGTCCGTTTCCCTGGACCTCGCCGACCGTGACGTCTGCGAGCGCGCGTTCGGCAAGATGGCCGATGTCACGCACGTCGTGTATGCCGCTTTGTACGAACTGCCCGGGCTGCTGCCGGGCTGGACCGACCCGGAACAGATTTCGCGAAACGGCGCCATGCTCACGAACCTGTTCGAGCCCCTGCTGCGCGTGGCCAAGGGGCTTCAGCATGTGTCACTCCTCCACGGCACGAAGGCGTACGGCATCCATCACCCGGATATCGGATTGAGGGACGTGCATATCCCTCTCCGGGAGCGCGAACCGCGGCGCGAGCACGCGAACTTCTACTTCGTGCAGGAGGACTACCTGCGGGAGAAGCAGGAAGGGGGCGCGTGGGGACTCACCGTCTTCCGTCCGACGGTGATCTATGGGGACGCCGTTGGCAACAATATGAACCCCATCCCGGCAATCGCCGCCTACGCGGCCATCCTCCGCGAGAGAGGCGAGCCGCTGCACTTTCCCGGGAAAGTGGGCGCGCCGGTGCTGCGCGAGGCCGTCGATGCCGACCTCGTGGCCAGTGCGCTGGGGTGGGCTGCCACTACTCCGGCAGCCTCTGGTGGCACCTATAACCTCACGAACGGCGACGTCTTCATGTGGGAAAACGTTTGGCCTGCGATTGCCGAGGCGCTGGGGATGGCGCCGGGCGAACAGCGGGCCATGGTACTCGCCGACGCTCTGCCCACGATGAACGACGAGTGGGCCGCCATCGTTGACAGGTACGGATTGCGGGCGCCGCGGAGTATCGTTGACTTCGTCGGGCACAACTCGATGATCTACACGGACATGGTCTTGAGTGGAGGGGTGCAATTGCGATTGCCGATCGTCAACAGCACAATCGCAGCCCGGCAGGCGGGGTTCCACGAATGCATGGACAGCGAGGACATGTTCCGCAAGTGGTTCAGCCGGATGCGCGAGCAGGGGTACTTTCCCGCCTGAATCCGGCGGATGATGTCCGTAGCGTGGCGTCGCGCCCTCACCCCCGGCCCCCTCTCCCGACTTCGCGGGGAGGGGGAGACGGATGGCGTCGGTCTGAACCTGCCTTTGGCGAGGCATTGGTCGAACCGTGCGTTCACCCTTCGACAAGCTCCTGCCAACGCAACGTTTCATACCTGGTTGTGGCCATGGGCCATCAGCGACTCAGGACGAACGGCTATAGGTTCTCGAAAAATGGATAGGAATCAGGACAGCCCGCGCTCAACTCTTCGGTCCGCCCGTCCTGGAGTCCTTATGTTCGATTCTTGTGGACGTTGAAGATGGTGGTGTGACGGGCGCGGGCGAGGTGCGTGCCGTCGGCGGCGAGGACAAGGCCATCGAGCACGGCGTAGTGGTTGTTCTTGCGTTCGAAGGTGTCGATGAAGCGGCCGGCGACGGTGACGGTTTGCCCGGCGTGGGCGGGGGCGAGGTGTTGGATCTGGCTGCGCGTGTGGATCGCGGGGGAGTAATCGAACGAGTGGTGGAGCAGCGGAGTCATGCGGGCAGCAATCCAGCCGGGGTGGATGAGAGCTTCTTGGCCGTGCCAGCGCGGATGGGGGTCGATCTGCTTGCCGTCGACGTATGCTTCCATGTCCTCGACCGAGATCGGGACGGCCATGGCGCGTAAGTCCCGGCCGATGGGAGCGATCTCCATCGTGAGCCAGGGGAGGGCCGCTGGACGTGGTTCGGCGACGAGATGCGTGGGAATCTCCAGATCCTGCAGGAATGGGGCCGCCCCAAGACCAGCAACCCCGGCGACGCAGGCGACACCAGCAGCGTTCACGATCTGCCAACTGGCGACGTCGTCGCCTTCGCGCGTGGCGGTGATGGTCAGCTCGTCGCCGGGATAGACTGGCTGGCGGAACGCCGCGTCTGACCAACCATCGCGGAGCCAACGTTCGCCAAGGACTTCGAGGATGGGCGGCGTGGCCCAGCCGTAGACGGTCACTCCGCCGACGAGGGCGGCCTTGAAGCCATATTGGCCGGCGACGGCGGTGGAATGGATGGGGTTGGAGATATCGGGGCTGTCTTCACCATCGAGGAAGGCGGTGAGGCGGCGTTCGGCGGCGCTTGGTGTGGCGGTTGGCATGGGCGCGGCTCCGGGCGGTGTTTGCCGCATTCTACGGGAGTTTGAAGGATCACGCGGAGACGCGGAGACGCGGAGACGCGGAGACGCGGAAGCGCGGGGAGAGGGAACGTGCTCACCCTTCGGACAAGCTGCTCTGAAGAGTGTCCCAGCTGCCCAAACCATCCGGGAGTCCACAATGCCAGCCGTAGTTCGTCGCCTGGCATTGCACCGCTTACTGCCGTGCGTGGCTTCCATGAGAAGGCCATCTCCTGTCAAGGGCGAGGGGCCGTTGTCCCTCGCTTTTCCTTTCGCTGCGGTCGTCGCCTCCGACCCACGCGCTGTCGTTGCCTTGGTCCTGGCGACCGCTGCCTCTGCCTTTTCCGTGTCCACCTCTTGGCCCGGCTTCCATTCGCACTCGTTCGGCTTGTGCCGCGTGCAGGCTGGGGTCCGTAA